>NZ_CP087190.1:300000-600000 GCF_024749165.1 Pseudomonas sp. B21-023
GGCGTTCCTGGGGGTGGCGCAGGAGGTGGTTGGATCGCAATTCTGACAGTTCTCTACTGGTTGCACCGGCCTCATCGCCGGCAAGCCGGCTCCCACAGGGTTGGCGCCGACTTGCTTTTGTGGGAGCTGGCTTGCCAGCGATAGGGCCCTCAAGGCCACTACAAAATCTGCCTATACCACTATCACCGGCTTTTGCCCCAACGCCACAGAACCTTCGCACAGCCTGCCTAGCATGGCCCCCATCGCTTCGATGAGGACCTGCCATGAACCACGTCACCCCGGGCGCACAGATGAAAGTGCGCGGCATCCACAAACGCTTTGGCGCTTTCGCCGCGCTCAACGACGTGTCCCTCGACATCGCCGCTGGCGAGCTGGTGTGCCTGCTCGGCCCCTCGGGCTGCGGCAAGACCACCCTGCTGCGCTGCATCGCCGGCCTGGAGCGCCAGGACCGCGGCACGCTGTACATCGGCGACCGCGATATCTCCGAGCTGCCGCCCCAGGCCCGTGACTACGGCATCCTGTTCCAGTCCTACGCGCTGTTCCCCAACCTCACCGTCGAAGCCAACATCGCCTATGGCCTGACCGGCAGCAACCGCGAGGCCTCGCGCCAGCGGGTGAGCGAGATGCTCGAGCTGGTGGGCCTGGCCGGCAGTGAGAAGAAATACCCCGGCCAGCTCTCCGGCGGCCAGCAGCAGCGCGTGGCCCTGGCCCGCGCCTTGGCGCCGTCGCCCTCGCTGCTGCTGCTCGACGAGCCCATGTCGGCCCTCGACGCCCGTGTTCGCGAGCACCTGTGCACCGAGCTGCGCCAGCTGCAACGCCAGCTGGGCATCACCACGCTGATGGTCACCCACAACCAGGACGAGGCCATGCTGATGGCTGACCGCATAGCCGTGATGAACAACGGCCAGGTCGAGCAATACGCCACGCCCCAGGAAATCTACGACCAGCCGGCCACACCCTTCGTCGCGGAGTTCGTCGGCCAGGGCAACTGGCTGCCGTTCCAGCGCAGCAGCAATAGCCACGCCCAGGTCGGTGGCATGCACATGCGCCTGGCCGACAACGCCAGCGCCGTCAGCAGCGGCCGACTGTTCTGCCGGCCCGAGGCGATCACCGTCAACCCGGTGGTGCACGAGGAAAACCTGTTCCCGGCCAAGGTTCGGGAAGTCACCTTCCTCGGCAACCGATGCCGCATGAGCTTCGAGCTCGAAGCCCTGCCGGGCCATGCGCTACTCGCGGAGCTTGCGCCCGAAGCCATGCCGCGCCTGGGTTCGCAGGACATCTGGGTGGCCCTGCCGCCGCAGAGCCTGCAGGTGTTCGCCTGAGATGGCCGCGCCCATGACCCTGCCGCTCACTCACGGCAACGACAGGCCACGCACCGGCGTCGCCCTGGGGGACCGACTGTTCGTCGTCGGTGGCAAGAGCCTGTTGCTGGGCCTGCTGGTGCTGGCGGTGCTGCTGCCGTTGCTGGCGATCTTCTGGCGTGGCTTCAGCGCTGAAGCCGGGCAGGGCGGGGGACTGCTGGCCGCCCGCGAACTGTTTGCCAGCGCGAACTTCCACTGGCTGCTCGGCAACAGCCTGTCGGTAGCCCTCACCGTTGCCGCCATCGTCGTGCCGCTCGCCTACCTGTTCGCCTATGCCCTGCAACGCACGCTGATCCCGGCCAAGGGGCTGTGGCGCGGCATTTCGCTGCTGCCGTTGTTGGCGCCGTCGATGCTGCCGGCGATCGCGCTGGTCTATCTGTTCGGTAACCAGGGCCTGCTGCGCGGGCTGCTCAGCGACAACATCTACGGCTTCTGGGGCATCGTGCTTGGCGAGGCCATCTACACCTTCCCCCATGCGTTGATGATCCTGCTCTCGGCGCTGTCACTGGCCGACGCACGGCTGTTCGATGCCGCTTCGAGCATGGGCGCGGGACCTGCCCGGGCATTCTTCAGCATCACCTGGCCGGCCACGCGCCAGGCGGTGTTCGCGGCGTTCTGCCTGGTGTTCACCCTGACCATCACCGACTTCGGCGTGCCGGTAGTGGTCGGTGGTGATTACCAGGTGCTGGCGCTGGAAGCCTACAAGGCGGTGGTCGGCCAGCAGCAGTTCGGCCGTGGTGCGCTGATCGGCATGGTGCTGCTGGTGCCGGCGCTGCTCAGTTTTACCGTGGATGCCTGGCTGCGCCGCCGCCAGGGCGAGGCCATGAGCGGCCGCGCCCAGGTGTTCGAGCCCAAGCCGTCGAGGCTGCGTGATGGCTGCTACCTGGCGATCGTGTTGCTGGTCTGCACGGCGCTGCTGGCGGTGATCGGCATGGCGGTGTACTCGTCGCTGGTCAAGTTCTGGCCGTACAACCTGTCGCTGTCGCTCAAGCACTACATGTTCGAAGACACTGCCGGCGGCGGCTGGCTGGCCTATCGCAACAGCGTGACCATGGCCATCGGCACCGCGCTGATCGGCAGCGTGGTGATCTTCACCGGTGCCTACCTGATGGAGAAGACCCAAGGCCAGCGCCTGCTCAATCAGCTGCTGCGCCTGCTCAGCTTCATCCCCATGGCGGTGCCCGGCCTGGTGCTGGGCCTGGGCTACGTGTTCTTCTTCAACCTCAACGGCAACCCGTTACACGTGTTCTACGGCAGCATGGCGCTGCTGGTGGTGTGTACCATCGCCCACTACCTGACCACCGCGCAGATGACCGCCACCACCGCCCTGCGCCAGCTCGACGGTGAGTTCGAAGCCGCCGCGCTGTCGCTCAAGGCGCCGCTGTACAAGCACTTCGTGCGGGTCACCGTGCCGATCTGCCTGCCCGCGCTGCTGGACATCATCCGCTACCTGTTCGTCTCGGCGATGACCACCGTGTCGGCGGCGATCTTCCTCTACAGCCCCGACACCATCCTCGCCGCCGTTGCCGTGCTGAACATGGATGACGCCGGCAACGTTGGCGGCGCCGCTGCCATGTCGACCCTGATCCTTTTGACCAGCGCCG
The DNA here is from genome assembly GCF_024749165.1 of Pseudomonas sp. B21-023. Lineage (NCBI taxonomy): Bacteria > Pseudomonadati > Pseudomonadota > Gammaproteobacteria > Pseudomonadales > Pseudomonadaceae > Pseudomonas > Pseudomonas sp. B21-023. The sequence goes on from NZ_CP087190.1 coordinate 302,966, forward strand.
CCGCCTCCCTGCTGTTGGCCGGCGCTTCGCGCGGCCTGCTGCGCCGCTCCCAGGCCTGGCGCCAACGCGCTCCCGGCCATTGACCGACTGCCCATACCAATAGGAACCGCATCATGTTCAAGCCCCTCGCACTTGCCGCTGCCGTATCCGCCGTGTTCAGCCTGCAGGCTTCGGCCGCGACCCAGCTGACCGTCTACACCGCCCTGGAGGCCGAGCAGCTCAAGAGCTACAAGCAGGCCTTCGAGAAGGCCAACCCGGACATCGAGATCAAATGGGTGCGCGACTCCACCGGCATCATCACGGCCAAGCTGCTGGCCGAAAAAGAGCGCCCACAGGCTGACGCCGTGTGGGGCCTGGCGGCCTCCAGCCTGGCCATCCTCGACCAGAACGGCATGCTTGAAGCCTATGCGCCGAAGGACCTGGGCAAGATCTCGCCCAACTACCGCGACGCCGCCAATCCACCGGCCTGGGTGGGCATGGACGTGTGGGCCGCGACGATCTGCTTCAACACTGTCGAAGCCGAGAAGCAGGGCCTGAGCAAGCCGGTGAGCTGGCAGGACCTGACCAAGCCTGAGTACAAGGGCGAGATCGTCATGCCCAACCCGGCCTCGTCCGGTACGGGCTTCCTCGATGTGAGCGCCTGGTTGCAAACCTTCGGCGAGCCTCAGGGCTGGGCCTACATGGACGCACTGCACCAGAACATCGGCCAGTATGTTCATTCCGGCTCCAAGCCATGCAAGCTGGCGGCGGCAGGTGAGTTCCCGATCGGCATCTCGTTCGAGTACCCGGCCGTGCAGCTCAAGCGCCAGGGCGCCCCGCTGGACATTGTCCTGCCCAAGGAGGGCCTGGGCTGGGAGATCGAGGCCACGGCGGTGATCAAGGGCTCGCCGAAAGCCGATGCCGCCAAGCGCCTGGCCGACTTCTCCGCCAGCCCTGCCGCCATGGAGCTGTACAAGGAGAACTTCGCGGTGCTCGCCGCCCCCGGCATCGCCAAGCCGCAGACCGAACTGCCGGCCGACTATGAGCAGCGCCTGATCAAGAACGACTTCGCCTGGGCCTCGAAGAACCGCGACCAGATTCTCGCTGAGTGGCGCAAGCGCTACGACGGCAAGTCGGAGAAAGTCGCCCAGCAGTAAGGCCCTCATCGCGGGGCAAGCCGGCTTCTACACTCAAGAAGCGGGCCTGCCCCGCGATAGCGTCAGCCCAGGCAACGCAGGAGTCCACGCAATGCCAACTTCTTCCCGGATCATCGACGACACCTTCGCCCTGTACGAGCGTCATGGCAGCGCCGACTACATCGGCGAGGCCATCACCCAGCTCGAGCACATGTCCCAGGCAGCCCAACTGGCCATGGCCGAAGGCTACGACGACGAAGTGATCCTAGCCGCCTTCTTCCACGACATCGGCCACCTGTGCGAGGGCGAGGACATGGGTGGTTATGGCGTCGTCAGCCATGAGCGCATTGGTGCCGAATATTTGCGCCGGTGTGGTTTCAGCGAGCGGCTGGCCAGGCTGGTGCAGTACCACGTCGAGGCCAAGCGCTACCTGACCTTGCGCCAGCCCGGATACTACGACCGTTTGAGTGAAGCCAGCCGACGCACCTTGGCGTACCAGGGTGGAGTGATGAACGATGCCGAAGCCGATGCGTTCGAGGCCGACCCGCTGTTCGGGGTCAGCCTGCGCCTGCGCGAGTGGGACGAGATGGCCAAGCAGGTCGGGGTGCCAGTGATGGATCTGCAAGTGTTGAAGGCAAAGGCATTGGCCGTGCTCTGAACAATCTGGCGATTCTCCCTGCTGCAAGATCCCGCATCACTTCTCCCGGTGTTTGCTCCGTTCCTCTCCCCATACTTCTCATCCTGGCAGCCCGCTTGTCGTAATGGTGGGTATGGTGTTGATAATTGTCTTTCGGTGGTTATACTAACCACCGATCGGCCGGCCCAAGGAATGGGTGAATGAACAGCCGTGAAATGATTGCTGTGATCGAGGCGGATGGCTGGTATCTGGTGCGCTCCAAAGGCAGCCACCATCATTTCAAGCATCCTGAAAAAGCCGGGCTGGTCACCATCCCGCATCCCAAGAAAGACCTGCTGCCCGCGACTGCGGCCAGCATTCTGCGCCAGGCACGCATCAGCTACGCCAGCTGACGAGGAGACCATCACCATGTTGTTCCCCATCGCGATCCTCCCCGGTGACGACCAGCACGCCTGGGGCGTGGAAGTCCCGGATATCCCCGGCTGCTTTTCGGCGGGCGAAGACCTCGACGACGCTATCGCCATGGCGCGTGAAGCGATCGAAGGCCACCTCGAACTGCTGGCCCAGGACCAGCAGGAAATCCCCAGGGCCAGCAAGGTCGGCGTGCATGCGGCCAATCCCGCCTATGCCGGCTGCACCTGGGCATTGATCGATATCGACATCACCCGCTACCTGGGCAAGGCCGAGAAGCTCAACATCACCTTGCCGGCGTACCTGCTCACCCGCATCGACAGCTACGTACAGAACCACCCGGAGCACAAGAGCCGTTCGGGCTTCCTGGCCGAAGCGGCGCTCAGGATCCTGCAGGGTGACGGCAAATGATCAGGCGATCTTGCCCTTGGGCAATCGCACGCTGACCCGCAACCCGCCCCCTTGCCGATTCACCAGCGTGAGTTCGCCGCCATGGCTGGAAACGATGCGCTGGGCGATGCTCAGCCCCAGCCCATAGCCGCCAGAGGCCTGGTTGCGTGAGCCCTCGCCGCGCACGAAAGGCTCGGTGACAGTCGCCAGCAAGCCCGGGTCGATGCCCGGGCCGCGATCGTCGATATGGATGTACCCATCGGTTGGCGTGCTTTCCAGCTCCACCGCGACCTCCCTGGCATAGCGCAGGGCATTGACCAGCAGGTTTTGCAGGCACCGTTGCAGCAGCAGGGCGTCTACCTGGGCCAGGCCCACCTGACCATGGATCGGCAAGGGCTCTTCGGCGCTGGCCAAATCCGCGCATTGGCGTGCCACCAGGCGGTCGAGGTCGACCGCTTGCAGGTTCTGCTGCTCGCCCGCCCGCAAGTAGTCGAGCACCTGGCCGATCATGCCGTCCATCTGCGCGATGTTCTGGCGCAGGCGTTCCTTGTGTTCGCTGTCCTCCAGCCGTTCCAGGCGCAGGCGCATGCGCGTCAGCGGTGTACGCAGGTCGTGGGACACGGCGGCGAGGAAGTAGGCCTTGTCGTTGAGCATGCGGATCAGCCGCTGCTGCATGGCGTTGAAGGCCTGGGCGGCGTGCCGCACTTCCTCGGGGCCGTCCAGCGGCAACGGCGCCTGTTCCAGATTGCCTCCCAGGCCACGGGCGGCATCGGCCAGGCGGCGCAGCGGGCGCAGGCACAGACGTACCGCCACCAGGCACACCACCAGCACGGCGGCGATGCGCAGGGCATAGACCCGCAGCAGGTAGTCGCTGATCAGCACCCACGCCGACTCGCCACTCCAGCCCTGCAACTCCTGGCCATCGATGACCAGCCAGTGGCCATCGGCGAGGGGTACGGCAAACTCGATATGCGCCTGGGCGGTGCGCAAGCCGAACAGGCTGCGCCAGACGATGGGCTGGCCCAGTTCGTCGGTGAGCCGGACCTTGAGCAACCTCGGCCGCGCATCGCCCCCCAGTTCGTAGGCCAGTGCCTGATGCAGCAACAGCTCGATGCGTCGCCAGCCTCGCCGTTGGTCATGCTCACCTTCGGGCGGCGCTTCGGCGCAACGTAGCTGGTAATGCTTCGGTACCTGGCGTGCCGCGCCATGGCACTCGGCCTGGGCGATCAGGGGGGCGCTGCGCGCCGCGATCAATCGCACCGGCGCTTCCAGCACCTGGGCGAAGCGAACGTCGAACCAGATGCTGCTGGACATCAGCTGGATCACCAGGGTGCCGCTGATCATGATCAGCAGCAGTTGGCCGAACAGCGTGCGCGGCCACAGCCGGCGAAGCAGCCGCACCTCAGGCGCCCAGCGCTTCGCGGGCCAGGCTCAGCAGATAGCCTTCGTTGCGGATGGTGAGGATCTGCGCGCCTTGGCCTGGCGCCCGGCGCAGTTGCTGGCGCAGGCGGCTGATGCACATGTCCACCGAGCGGTCGTCGGGCAGATGGTCGCGGCCGAACGCGCTGCGTGTCAGGTGGTCCCTCGAGACCACGCGGTTGTTGGCGTCCAGCAGTTCACGCAGCACACGGTAGTCGGAGCGTGGCAGGTTGAAGGCTTGGCCGTCCGGGTGAACGAGCAACCGTTTGACGTGATCGAGACGCAAGCCTGCAAACAGTTGTGCCTCGCTGGCCGACGTTTCGGGCTCTGCCTCCAGACGCTGGGGGCGGCGCAGCACAGCCTTGATCCGGGCGACCAGTTCGCGCGGCTCGAAGGGTTTGGCCAGGTAATCATCGGCGCCTACTTCCAGGCCGATGATGCGGTCCAGGGTGCTGCCCCTGGCCGACAGCATCACCACCGCCAAGCCCGGCTGCGCCTGCAACTGCCGGCACAGGCTCAGGCCGTCCTCGCCGGGCAGCATCAGGTCGAGTACCACCAGGTCGACCTTGTGCCGGGTCAACTGCGCGTGCATCTGCTCTCCATCGGCGGCTGCGATTACCTGGTAGCCGGCGTCTGTCAGGTAATCGCAGAGAAGTTCGCGGATCTCGTCGTCATCGTCGACGACCAGCAAGGTCGTGCTCATGGTTGTGGGGTACCTGTGCAAAGGGGAACCGTGAGGCTCATTACGTTCGATTACATCCCCGTACATCCCGTCCATGGAGCCGAAGGGGCAGATGCCTAGAATCGTAACAAAAAATCATCTGCGAATACGAAGCCTTCCCAAATGGTATGCAAGAGCATCATGACTGACACAACCCCCTGGGTCCGAGGCGGCAGTCGCCTCTCCCCGCTTGCCTTCTTCGTGGCCCTCGGGCTTAGCGGCACAGCCTTCGCTGACGGTCCGGTGCTGGAACTGGGCGCCACCAACATCGACAGCAGTGCGCTGCCACTGGCCGACGACAGCGGCCAGATCGGCTACACCGTGCAGAACACACGCAGCTCCACAGGCTTGCAGCTGACACCCCGGCAGACGCCGCAGTCGGTCACCAGCATCACCCGCCAGCAAATGGAAGACCGTGATATCCACACCCTCGAGCAGGCCCTGGACACCACGCCGGGCGTGAGCATGAGCAAGATGGAAGTGGGCGGGCGCACCGACTTCCGCGCCCGTGGCTACTCGATCAGCAACTGGAAGATCGACGGCTTGCAGTTCCCCGGCGGTTCGGACTTCAGTGGCGGCGGCAATGCGCTGAACATGGACCTGTACGAGCGCATCGACATCGTCCGTGGCGCCAACGGCCTGCTCGGTGGCACCGGCGACCCCTCGGCCACCGTCAACCTGATCCGCAAGGCGCCGACCCGGACCTTCGGCGGCAGCGCCTACGCCACCTACGGCAGCTGGGACAAGCGCCGCCTGGGTGCCGACCTGAACCTGCCGCTGTCCGAGGACGGCCGCCTGCGTTCGCGTCTGGTCATGACCCAGCAGGACGCCGGCTCGTTCCGCGACAACCAGTCCGAACGCTCCCGCGCGGCCCTGGCCAACTTCGAATTCGACCTGGACGATGCCACCACCCTGGGTGCGGGCTACCAGTACGAGTACAGCAAAGTGGTCGGCGGCGGCTGGGGCGCCAACATCCCGATCTGGTACGGCGACGGCAGCAAGACCGACCTGCCGCGCAGCACCAACGTGGTACCCAGCTGGAGCTTTGGCGAGTACATCACCCGCACCGCCTTCGGCTCGCTGGCGCACCGTTTCGACAACGACTGGAGTCTGGACCTGAAGGTTGCGCAGAGCAGTGGCGAGGCGCTCAACCACCGTGGCCTGGCCAAGGTCAACTCGTCCGGTCGCGGTGTCTACGGCGGCTACTGGAACCAGGACGGCAGCGGCGCTGTGCTCAACGGCCTGCACAGCTCCACCGACACCACCCAGCAATCGGCGCAGATCGACCTGTCCGGCCCATTCCAACTGTTCGGGCGCACCCATCAGGCGATGGTCGGCTACAACGACAGCCGCACCGTGGCCTGGTCACCGCAGTACACCTGCAGTATGGTTGGCGGCGGCAAGGCAGTGAACAGTGGCGTGGGTTGCCAGTACCGGGCGAACAATGGCCTGGGGCTGGGCAACTGGCTCGACGGCGTGGACGACGACTACGCCATGCTGGCCTCGAAAACCGGCCTGCACAGCAAGACCACCACCCGTCTGCAGGGCATGTATGCCGCCACCCGCCTGAGCGTCACCGACCCCCTGTCGCTCATCCTCGGTGTGCGCAGCACCGACTATTCGGCCACTACCGTCAGCGTCAACGGTGCGCGCAGCAACCAGCAGAACAATGGCATCGTCACCCCTTACCTGGGCGCGGTGTACGACCTGGACGACAACTACTCGCTGTACGCCAGCTACACCGACATCTTCAACCCGCAGAGCGAAGAGAGCGCCAGCGGCACCAAGGTCGAGCCGATCCGTGGCCAGAGCTACGAAACCGGGATCAAGGGTGAATGGTTCGATGGTCGCCTGAACGCGTCCGCGGCCTACTTCCGCACCAGGCAGGAAAACAAGGCGGTGATGGACGGCGACCTGCTGACGCCGACCGGCGCCACTGCCTACAAGGCCGGTTCCGGCCAGGAAACCGACGGTATCGACCTGGAAGTCGCCGGCGCCCTGACCCCGAACTGGAACGTCTATGCCGGCTACACCTACCTGCACTTCCGCCGCCTGGACAGCGACGGGCGCAGCGATCCTTCGCACCTGTTCAAGGCCTCGACCACCTATAGCCTGTCTGGCCCGCTGGACCGCCTGACCCTGGGCGCTGGCGTGAGTGCGCAAAGCAACATCCGCGCGGTGTCCACCCCTGCCGGGCAGCCGAGCAACGGCGTCAGCCGCAGCGCCACCGACGTCAACTGGTCGGGCTATGCGATCTGGAATGCCATGGCCAAGTACCAACTGACCGACGACACCAGCGTCAGCCTCAACGCCAACAACCTGTTCGACAAGCATTACTACACCCGTTACGGGTTCTATGCCGGGGCAATCTATGGCGACCCGCGCAACCTGGCGGTGACGGTGAGCACGGCGTTCTAGAACAGCTTTTGATACCGTTGATGCTGGTTGATTTTTGATCATGTTCCTTATACGTTACATTCATATAAATTTGTCACGTATAAAGAACATGGACCACTCATTGATCGTTGAGCGCCTGGGCGCGCAGGTTCGCACGCGAAGGCTTAACCGGGGATTGACCCAGCAGGCGCTCGCAACCTTGGCCGGTATCACCCGGCAAAAGATCATTGCCATGGAGAAAGGTAGCCTGTCAGTGGCCATCGGGGCATATGCACGTGCATTGGCGGCGCTCGGCTGCGAACTGCAGGTCATAGCGGCGGTGATGCCGACGCTTGACGAAATCGAGGGGATGTTCGAATGACGCCGCTGATAGTCGCGACACCCGAGGGTGACAGTGGAGCATTGCTGACCAGTGCAGGCGACTACCTCTTCCGCTATGGCCCGCACACCGTTGCTGATGCGGCGATCAGCCTGTTGATGCCGGTCCGCACCGAGGAATACAGGCATCGCGAGCTGCATCCGGTGTTCCAGATGAACTTGCCCGAAGGGTATGTGCTCGAGCAATTGCGCAACCGCCTGGCGAAGATCGTTCAGGTCGACCCCATGCTTCTCCTGGCGTTGTCCGGCAGCAGTTCGCCGATCGGGCGTGTGCATGTCAGTTCGCAGGTAGTGGACACATTGCTGCGGCGGCAGACGTTTCCGGGAGAGAAGCTGGCGAACATCCTTTCATGGGATGGGGGAGAGGATATCTTCGCCGATCTGGTGGATCGCTACATTCTGCGCGCAGTATCGTCGGAAATGGTGATGCCCACCTGAAAAATTTCGGGTTGTTGTACACCGATCCTCTTCGAGGCGATGCGCGCCTGGCTCCGGCGTACGACATCGTCAATACCACGGCTTACATACCGGAAGACGTGCTGGCGCTTTCGCTATCCGGCAACAAATCCTTGTTTGCGTCGCGGCAAGGCTTGCTGGACTTCGCACCGCTTTGCGACGTGAGCAACCCGGCTGAAGTCATTCGCAATCAGCTTGAAGCATTGGAGCGAACACTGGCCAGGGAGTCCGCGCTTTGCGATCAGGCACCCAAGGTGGTTGCCGCCATCAAGGCGAGCGCGGCGCCGTTCATTCAGACTTTTGGTTGAGCGGCGTTTCCTGTCCGGGCGCGGCATGCGAAGTGGCCATGGTCACATCCAGATGATCATCGAGCTGTTCCCAATCCTCGCCGAACAACTCCACCGGGTGCATGGTCCGGTCCGCGCCATTGCCGCAGGCCAGCGCCTTGGCTGGGCAGTACAGGTCGCAGCCCCAGCAGATCCGTTCGGGATGGCTGGGGTTCGTGGGAAATCGCTTGGCCATGGTCTCCCTCCATGAAGTGGATGCCTGCGCTCAGGCTATGCCGCGCATGGCCAAGGGGTTTGATCCGGATCAATACCGCTAGCGGATCGGCCCGGGCGCCTGCACCTGCTTCATCAAGTCGTCATTCCACTGCCCCTCCACCTGCACATGCGCGGCGGCGCCGAGCATCACCGCCTCGATCAGGTTGTGGTTGAGGTAGGTGTACACGCCGGGCTGGCGGAAGGTGTACAACGCCGCCCCCGCCGCGCCGCCGGGGATGAACCAGGTCTCCAGGTTGCGCTGCGGCGGGTTGGCGAACTTGCCCGAGGCCCAGACGTAGTCGCCGTGGCCGCCGATCAGGTGCGGGCGAGTATCACGGTTGGCCTGGGAATGGACGATCAGCACGGTCTCGCCCACCTTGGCGGTGAGCGCCTGCTTGCCGGTCAGGGCGCCGACGCTGCCGTTGAACACCACATGGCTGGGCACCAGCCCCTTCATCAGCTGGCTCATGTCACCGAAGCTGGCCATGGGGTTGGCGTAGCGCTTGTACTTGCCGTCCTTGTCGCGGGGGATGTAGTAGTCCTGCTCGCCGATATACCAGACCTTGTCGTACTGCAATGGGCGGCCCTCGGGGTCTTTCAGGCCGTCGCGGGGCAGCACCATGATCGCGCCGTTCATGCCGCACACCACATGCCAGGGAATCATCGCCCCGCCCGGCGCGCAGTGATACACGAACACCCCGGCACGGTCGGCCTTGAAGCGCAGCACCACCTGCTCGCCAGGCTTCACATGGGTCAGCTCACCGCCGCCGAGGGCGCCGGTGGAGGCGTGGAAGTCGATGTTGTGCATCATGCTGTTGCTGGCCGGGTTGACCAGCGTCAGCTCCACGTAGTCGCCTTCGTGCACCACCATCAGCGGGCCGGGCACCGAGCCGTTGAAGGTCATGGCGTGGATATAGGCACCGGCGCTGTCGACGGCCAGTTCCTTCTCCTCGATGACCATGCGGAACTCGACAATGCGCGGCTTGCCGGGAGCGCGCTGGCTGTGGGGGTGCACCTGTGGCGGTGCCACCAGTTCGACGCTCACCCGCTCCAGTTTCGCCAGGTCAGGCACCGGGCCGGCGGGGGGCGAAGCGGTCGCGGCCTGGGCCAGGCCACTGCCAAGCGCCGAGGCACCGACGCCCAGCAACACAGTGCCGGCCAGCATGCCACGCCGGGTCAGGGACACGCCTTCTTGCTCGTTCATGGGACTTCTCCTTAAGTCGACGAAAGTCGTCGGACGCAGGAATAGCCTTTTTGAGCGCAAGGTTTATTGAGCGAAAACAAAAAGAGAAGGGGCTGGACGATCTGTCGCACGGTGGGCGGTCCCCCGTAGCCATGGTATCCGACGGAAGAAGTGGCGATTCGCCTTGGCTTCCTGTAAAACCGCGCGAGCATTTCAAGGGCTTGAGTCGTTGTCGGGAGCGTAATGAGCATAATCAACAGACAGAGAGATGACATTCAAGGGCTCAGGGCCCTGGCTGTGCTCGCGGTAGTAATCTTTCACATCAACCATGGCTGGTTGCCAGGGGGATTCATCGGGGTAGACATATTTTTTGTCATTTCAGGCTACCTTATAACTGGCATCGTAATGGCGCAGAAGGAAAAAGGGACGTTCAGCTTCCTGTCGTTCTACAGTTCGCGCGTGCGACGTATAGCCCCGGCTTACTTCTTCTTATTGGCCGTTACCGCGATGGTCATGGCGGCGTTGCTCACGCCCAGAGATTTTAGCTCCTTCCATGACTCACTGAAGTCGGCAGCCTATTTCAACAGCAATAATTACTTCAGTCGCCAGAGTGATTATTTTGCCCCTTTGGCTCATGAGTTGCCGTTGCTTCATACCTGGTCTCTCGCCATAGAAATGCAGTTCTATCTTTTCTTGCCTGCATTGATCCTGCTGGTGCCGAGGCGTTATTTAAAAACTGTCCTTATCCTCTCCGTACTTGGGCTGTTCGGATACTCGGAGTTCCTCCTGCAGCAGGGCGAGCGGCAAGGTGTATATTTCTCCTTGTTGGCGCGTTTTCCTGAGTTCCTGATCGGCAGCCTACTGGCTACCTGGAGGGAGGCTGACAAATCCCGCAATCATGCCAACATAAGAGCAGGCGTTGGTCTGGCATTGCTATTGCTGGGCTTGGCTTTCATCTCCGAGGCCTCGCCTTTCCCTGGGTTGCTTGCATTATTGCCGTGCGTGGGCACTGCGCTGCTGATCAGAGCAAGGGGTAGTCTGGTCAACCGCTGGCTGTCAGGCAAAGCGATGGTCTTCATCGGTGGCTTGTCCTATTCGCTGTACCTTTGGCACTGGCCTGTACTGGCAGGGTTCCGCTACTTCTATGAGCGCTACGAGTTACCTTGGCTGGCACTGATGGTTTGCGCCATTCTGATCGTCGGTCTTTCCCTGATTTCTTATTACTGCGTAGAGCAGCCATTACGTCGGGCTTCAGGCCGACGGGGTGTTGTTAAACTGGTTGCCTGTTTCATTGTTGTCGTGGCATGTGTCCTGGGCGCCAAAGCGATAAATCCGCTGATCGTCGCGCCATTACCCGTTGAGCTTACGCGCTACGCACAACCTGAAACTATTTGCCATGGTCAGATCGTGGGCGAGTGCCTGCGTGGTGATCTGCAAGGTTCAACTGAAATTCTCTTGCTGGGCGACAGTCATGCCGCGCAGTTGAACAACTTCGCTGATGTGCTGGGGAAGTCGATTCATGCGCGAATCAGAGTCATCACAGCGAGTAGCTGTGTGCCGATAGCCGGATTCGACGAAGAGCGGATTTCAGAGTGGGCGAGAAAACCGTGTGCCAATCAGATCCTGCATGTCCAGAAACACTTGAACTCGGCCGATGCGGTAATTCTTGCGGGGATGTGGCAATACCATGCCTCCAGCGAGAAATTCATCAGTGCGCTTGAGCAATTCCTCGCAGATGCTGCGCTACGCGAGCAGCCGCTGATCGTGCTGGCACAAGTCCCAATGCTGACATCGAACGTGCAGCGAATGTATCGCTTCAACGAACTGGGCGCTTCAAGGGCAGCGCTTCTGGAGAAAACGTGGGCTCCCGCCAACGCGAAGATCAAGGAGTTGCTATCCAAGCACCCGGCCCAGGTTTTCTTTGAGCCGACAAAGCTCGCCTTGTTTGCCAGCCCGCCCTTTGCCAATGGGCAGTTGATCTATCAGGACGACCACCATTTGAACGAGGTCGGTTCCAAAGCCTATGGCGTGGCCGCGGCTGATGTGTTGGCCAAGGAACTGAGCCACCTCCAGCAGGTGGTCCAGCAGCAGAAACTCGCACGAGCACACCAGTAAGCCAAGCACTCACCAGTGCGGTGCAAGACACCGCACTGGTGGTGAGCCCGTGTGCCAAACGAGGGTAGAGCCCACTTTTCAGACGGGCAACAAAAAAGGCCTGCATCGCTGCAAGCCTTTGATTTATATGGTGCCGGCACCAGGAATCGAACCCGGGACCTACTGATTACAAGTCAGTTGCTCTACCATCTGAGCTATACCGGCACAGGGGCGTCATTATAGCGATGGATTCGGCGCTGTAAACCACTTCGTTGCATCCAGCGCACAAAACCCTAAGTCACCGAACTGAAAGGAGAATTTTCCTACCAGCCGCGGTGCATGGAGTTGACGCTTGGCTCGGGCTGGCCGGGGTTGAAGAACAGCTTGCCGTTGTCGCAGCCGCGCTTGCGGCAGCTGCCGTCGGCGTTGTGCAGGGGCAGGCCGCGGTCACCGCCCAGCTGCATGCCGGGCATGTTCCAGTTCAACGGGGCCGGCTTGCTGCTTGGCAGGCTGTTGGCGCAGCCGGTCATGGTCAGGGCGAGGGTCAGCAGGGCGAAAGGCTTGGTGTGTTTCACGATGTTCGAGTCCGTTCCGGGATCAGTCTTTGTTCAGGATGCGCTGGATGGTGCCGCCGCAGGCCATGTAGCAGGAGTCGTAGTCATTGCCGCAACTGTAGCTGCTCCCTGTGTTGAAGGGGTAGCTCGGGTAGTGGCAACTGTGACGCGCTTCCTTCTTGCTCTTGCCGTTCTGGCAGTACTGGTAGGCCCTCATCTCGGCCTGGTACAGCGCACGTTCGCTGTTGTCCTGCAGGCGGGCCATCTGCTGGCAGTGGTTGCGCTCCGTCGAACAGCTGTTGATGCAGTTCATGCCATGCGCGCTGGGCGGTGGCGAGTATCTATAGGTGTAGCTCGGGCCGCAGCCGGTCAGAGCCAGGGCCAGGCAGGCCAGCACGAGGGCGGCCAGACCATTGTGGAAAAGTGCCATGGGTGTTGCAGTCCTTGATCATTCGTCACTGAACTCCAGCAAATCGCCGGGCTGGCAGTTCAGGGCGCGACACAGCTTCTCCAGGGTCTCGATCTTGAAACCCTTGATCTTGCCGTTCTTCAGCAGCGACAGGTTCGCTTCCGTGATACCGATGATTTCCGCCAGGTCCTTGGAACGCATTTTGTTCCGGGCCATGACGACGTCGAGGCGGATGATTATCGGCATAGGAAGCAGTCAGACATAACAGTTGTGTTCATCGCTGATGGTCTTGGCGTCACGCATGAGCAGCGAGAAGGCACACAGCAGGATGCCTTTCATGATCTCGTAGACAGCCTGCGATGATACACCGATCGAGAAGCTGAAGCTCCTTTCGCCGGCCGGCAGGTCGATGGCCAGGGCCAGGCCCTGCAAGGTGTAGGTCACCGGCCACAGCAGCGGGGTGAAGATGCACAGCAGGCCGACCCACCACAGTAGCTTGATGTTGGCCGAGGTCCAGGTCTGCCCGCGCGAGAGGCGGTGGAAGAACAGGCCGGTCAGGCTGAGGGCCACAACGGAAATCAGCGTGGGAATCATGTCCACCGCCAGTACCAGGCCGATGGCCAGGGTGGATGCCTGGTAGCCGGGTTCGAGCAGCAGCGGCATCTGGTCGCCGTAGGCTTGCAGGTAGCCGTTGAAAATCTCGGGGAAGTCGAAGATGAAGAGCAAGGGCGTGATGGTCAGCTCGACGACCGCGGTTGTCCAGGCCAGGTAGGCGGCGAATGCGCCGATGGTGCGTAGGCGCGAACGCGCATAGGCCACGGATCTACTGTTCATGGGGTGCCTCCGTACAGTGATGAACGGAGCGGATTATTCTTGAATAATTATCGTAAAACAATAATTAATTTTGAGTTTGTCTCAATGGCGACGGTTTGTCGCAGGGGTGGCTTTGCTGGCTATTGCGGGGCAAACTGGCTCCTGCATGAACAGTGTGGGGATTATAATTTACGAAGCTTTCACCAAGCTTTACGGGGTCTTTCTTGTGAAGTCCATTTTCTCGAGAAATGATTAGTCTCAATCTATCATTTTGACTAAATCGATCAGCTAAGCTAATCTTGTGTTCATTATGTTGAACAGTAAAGCTTTCAAGCTCCTCTCCTCCTCCCGCCTGGTTTCCCGTGAACGTCACTGGACCGGCGACCTCTAGCGCCACCCTCCCTCTACAGCCGTAAACGTCTCTGTCTGGCGCCGATGCCTGTGCGCTCGGCCGCTGTCGCCCATGGGAGGGCACCATGCGTTCCTGGATCTACCTGATCGTCGCCATCACCTTCGAGGTGATCGGCACGGCGTCGATGAAACTCGCCGCCACTCATTTCCCCTTGATGGGGTATGCCGTCATGTACGTCATGATCTGTCTGTCGTATTTCTTCCTGGCCCTGGCGGTCAAGCGCGTGCCGGTGGGTGTGGCCTACGCGCTGTGGGAAGGGTTCGGTATCGTGCTGATCACCTTGATCAGTGTGCTCTGGCTCGGCGAAAACCTGGGCTGGACCAAGGCCCTGGGTCTGGCGGTGATGATCGCCGGCATCCTGCTGGTCAAGGCCGGTACCCGCGCCAAGCCCGTCGAGCGTGAAGGGGAGGCCGTGCCATGTTGATTCCATTTGCCTGGCTGGGCCTGGCCATCGTGCTGGAGGTATTGGCCAACCTGCTGCTCAAGTACTCCGACGGATTCCGCCGCAAGGGCTTGGGCCTGGCCTCGATCCTCTGCGTGCTGGCGGCGTTCACCGCCCTGGCGCAGGCGGTGAAGGACATCGACCTGTCGCTGGCCTACGCCATCTGGGGCGGTTTTGGCATCCTTGCCACCGTGGCCATGGGCTGGGCCTTGTTCGGTCAGCGTCTGGCCGGGCGTGGTTGGTTGGGTCTTGCGTTGCTGCTGGTAGGCATGGGCTTGCTCAAACTGGCTTGACAACTACCCCGCCAAAGCGCTTGGCAAAATTGCTTATGCACAAGTGGCATTGACCGCTTGCGCGAAAGGCATGCCGACAGGCGCTACCACCGGTCTTTGCGCAAAGGCCTGTTTTTACTGGCTTTGAGGCCCACGACGGAATAAGCAAAGCAGCGCAAATAGCCCAAGGATCCAAGATTTCGTGATTTTCATCACAAGCTTGTACACAGAGTTATCCACAGGCTGTCAACCGCGCTGCGGCGTTGCGTCGCGCTCACCCAGCAGCAACAGGTTGCGCGGGGTCAGCGGGTAATCGCAGAACACGCCTAGCCGTACCGAATAGCCTTGCTCCTGCAGGAACAGGGCGCGATCGAGCACCAGCCACATCTCCAGTGGGCGGCGGAACAGGTTGCGTACCTGTTCGAGGTTGCGTACCTGGGCCAGGCGTTGCTGGCCGGCTGCCTCCAGGGCAACCCAGTCGGGTTGGCCGTTGATCGTCAGCTGCTTGAGTTCGGCCAGGTCGCGACAGTAGTGCTCGAAAGGCTTTGCCAGCCAGCTGACCGGCAGCGAAGGGGTGGGCAGATATTCGTCCACGTCCCGTTGCTGGCGCTGCAGCAGGTCGAACCCGAGGCGGCGGGCCATGGACTGGTCGCGCTGGCGCCGAGTGCGCTGGCTGGAGGTGACCGCTTCGCTCAGTGGCAGGCCCAGGTCTTCCTGGGTCAATGCCAGGGCCGAGGCCTGGGCGGCACCGGAGAGCGGTTGATAGCGCTTGCCCTGGATGCGGTTGTAGCAGCAGGGCGCGACGGCGATCTGTCGGCATCCCTTCTGGCTTGCCAGTTGCAGCAGCCGCACATGCAGGTCGCCGCAGGCGTGCAGAGCGACCGCGCTCTTGTCGCCATCCAGATGCCGGGCGCTGTCCATGGCCATGACGTCCTGGTGGACATGGGTGGCAGCCAGGTGGTGATGCTCGCTCAGGGCCTTGCCGGCACTGACCAGCTCGGCATCGTACTCCAGGCAGGTCAGCTGCTGGCCGGGTTGCAGCAGGCGCCTGCCCAGGTGGCCTTTGCCGGAGCACCAGTCGAGCCAGTGCCGGGCAGGCTGGCTGAATGCCAGGCGGCGGCTGAAGGCTTCGATCTGCTGCCACTTGCGGCCAGGGACGTTGACGTCGAGACGGTGGCCAGCGGGGTGCAGGCCGGCATCGGGCAGCTCGCCGACGGTGGACAGGGCCAACGCTTGGGCCGCCAGTTGCGGAAATGGGGCTGGGGCTGCAGGTTGCTCGGGTGCTTCAGCTTGCTCAAGGGTACGTTGGCGCAGCCAGTGGGACAGCTCGACGTGCTTGTCTTCCCAGCCCAGGCGCAAGTGGTTGAACGGGCGCGGGCGCCACAACTGCTGGTGCTGGAGCAGGAAGTGGTCGAGGGCCTGGAAGCGCTCGAACAGGTGCTGGTCGTGGAGGTAAGGCGTGGTCGGCATGCAGGTACCGCAGCACTATCGATGGGGGCCGCCATGCGGCCCCGATGTTGTTTACAGCCTCAACGCCCTTGGCAGGCATCCACGCGCAGCCAGCGCTCCAGCACTTTGAAACCCTGAACCAGCACAAACGAGATCAACAGGTAGAACACCCCGGCGGCAAAGAAGATCTCCACCGGCAGGTAGGTGCGGGCAATGATGGTCCGTGCCATGCCGGTCAATTCCAGCAAGGTGACGGTACTGGCCAGCGCACTGGCCTTGAGCATCAGGATTACTTCGTTGCTGTAGGCCGGCAGGCCGATGCGCGCGGCGCGCGGCAGCATGATGTAGAGCAGCGTCTTGCCCCGTGACATGCCCAGCGCCCGGGCCGCTTCGATCTCGCCCTTGGGGATCGCCTGCAAAGCACCGCGCAGGATCTCGGCGATGTAGGCGGCGGTGTGCAGGGTCATGGTCAGCACCGTGCACCAGAACGGATCGCGCAGGTACGGCCACAGCGAGCTGTTGCGCACCACGTCGAACTGGGCCAGGCCGTAGTACACCAGGAACAGCTGCACCAGCAGCGGCGTGCCGCGGAAGAAGAAGATGTAACCGAAGGGCAGGGCGCGCACATACCAGTGTCGCGACGAGCGCGCCACGCCCAACGGTATGGCCAGGATCAGGCCGGCGATGACGGCGATGGCCACCAGCTCCAGGGTCAGGGTGGCACCCTGGGCCAGGCGTGGCAGCCACTTGATGATGACTTCCCAGTTCATTTATTCGGCCCTCATGAAGCCGCGAGCGGCGCGCTTTTCCAGGAAGTGCATGCCGGTCATGGCAATCACGGTCAGGCCCAGGTAGATGCAGGCGGCCACGGCGTAGAAGGTGAACGGCTCCTTGGTGACGGTCACGCCGATCTGCGCGTGGCGCATGATCTCTTCCAGGCCGATCACCGACACCAGCGCAGTGTCCTTCATCAGGATCATGAACAGGTTGCCCAGGCCCGGCAGGGCGATGCGCCACATCTGCGGCAGGATGATCCGCGACAGGATGCGACCCTTGGACAGGCCCAGGGCCAGGCCCGCTTCACGATGCCCCTTGGGGATGGCCAGGATCGCGCCGCGGAACACTTCCGTGGCGTAGGCGCCGAAGCACAGGCCGAGGGCGATCACGCCGGCAGTGAAGGCACTGAGCTCCAGGCCAGGCATGTTCAGCAGTTCGCCAAGGCTGTTCATCAGCCCGACGGTGCCGAAGTAGATGAGTAGCACCCAGAGCAGTTCGGGAACGCCGCGCACCAGTGTGGAATAAGTGCCGCCAAGCCATTGCAAGGGCTTGACCGGCGAGGTCTTGGCCAGGGCGCCGAGCAGGCCCAGGACCAGCCCCAGCAGCAAGGCGCAGAGCGCCAGTTTTACGGTCATCAGGGTACCGGCCATCATGGCCGGGCCGAATCCGTGCAGGTCGATATTCATGGGTAAGTTTGTTCAAGGGACAGGCACCGCCAAGGCGGCGATGCCTGTCGGGGCGAATCAATAGATGCTGAACGGGAAGTACTTGTCGTTGATCTTCTTGTAGGTGCCGTCGGCGACGATTTCCTTCAGTGCAGCGTTGAGCTTGTTGCGCAGCTCGTTGTCGCCTTTGCGTACTGCGATGCCGACCTTGTCGCTTTCGTTCACCGGGTCGCCTTTGAACTCGTAGTTCTTGCCGGCTTCGGATTTCAGCCAGTCGTAGTTGGCGTACTTGTCGGCGAGGATGGCATCGACGCGGCCGGAGGTCAGGTCGAGGTAGGCATTTTCCTGGCCGTCATACAGGTTGACCTTGAACTCGCCGTCCATGCCGCCGTTGTCGTCCAGCCAGGTAGCCGCCTGAGTGGCGCGCTGGGTGCCGATGGTCTTGCCCTTGAGCGAAGCACGGTCGGTCTTGAAGTCGACGTTTTTCGGTGCGATGAACTGCTGCTTGTTCGAGTAGTAGGGGTCGGTGAAGTCAACGGCCTGCTTGCGTTCGTCGGTGATCGACAGCGAGGAGATGATGAAATCGGACTTCTTGGCGTTCAGCGCTGGGATGATGCCGTCCCAGTCGGAAACGGCCACTTCGCACTCGACTTTCATCTTGGCGCACAGGGCGTCGCCGATGTCTTTGTCGAAGCCCACGACCTGGCCGCTGGCATCTTTGTTGTTGAACGGCGGGTAGGCCGCCTCGATGCCCATTTTCAGTTTCTCGGCTGCCATGGCATTGGCCGAGAACACCAGGGTGGCGGCAGCGGCCAGGAGGACTTTTTTATAGGTCTGCATTCGTGTTGCTCCGTTAGCGGTGGCTGGACATGAATTGCTTGCAACGCGCCGAGGTCGGGTTCTCGAAGACCTGCTGCGGCGATCCTTGCTCTTCGACCAGGCCCTGGTGCAGGAAGACCACTTCACTGGACACCTGGCGGGCAAAGTTCATCTCGTGCGTCACCAGCAGCATGGTACGGCCTTCGTCGGCCAATGCGCGGATGACGTTAAGCACTTCCTGGACCATTTCCGGATCGAGCGCCGAGGTTGGCTCGTCGAACAGGATGACCTTGGGTTTCATGGCCAGGGTACGGGCGATGGCGGCACGTTGCTGCTGGCCACCGGAAAGCTGGGCGGGATAGCTGTGGCGCTTGTCGAAGATGCCGACCTTGTTCAGCAGCGCCTCGGCATGCTCGATGGCCTCGGCCTTGCTCTGGCCAAGTACGCGGCGCGGCGCCTCGATGATGTTGTCGAGGATCGACATGTGCGGCCACAGGTTGAAATTCTGGAAGACAAAGCCGATCTCGCTGCGCAGGCGGTTGATCTGGCGGTTGTCGGCGGCGATCAGGTCGCCGTTTTTCTGCGCCTTGAGCTTGAGGGCTTCGCCGGCGATCAGGATCTCGCCCTGGTGCGGGTTCTCCAGCAGGTTGATGCAGCGCAGCAGGGTGGACTTGCCAGAGCCGGACGAGCCGAGGATGGAGATCACGTCACCGTCGCGCGCGGTCAGCGAAATGCCCTTGAGAATTTCCTGCTCGCCATAGCGTTTGTGCAGGTTGCGGATTTCCAGCGCGGGCGTGGCCTGAGCCATTTGCGGTCCTCATGTGTTCGGGTGCGTTCCCAGCTGTTGGCGGCCTTCCTGGCGAGCGCCACGCTAGCATAGCGGCGCAACGGCGGCCAACCGGGTCGCGGGGTGCTCGGGTCGCTGGTGGGACAGTTTGTCGCATCGCTGCAGTGGACTGTCGCCAGGATGTCCGCAATAGCGTTTTGCCCAGCACCGGAGCCTTGATGAAAAAAGGCGCGATGGTGCCAGCTTTGGCCCGGTCTGGGAAGCCGTTTTTAGCCGGGTGGCACTGTGTCGCGGACTTGGCGGGGGCAAGGTTGCGCCTGTTGGTTGCGCTTTTTGTTGCGCAAAATTCGTGCACAGGTGTTACCGAGGAGCACCTTTGGTGCATTTGTAAGTGGGTATTTCCGTAATCCAGACTTGGCATGGGGATTTGGCGACCTTTCGGTCAAAGCTTGGCACAATGCCCTGCAAGCCGCGCCGTTATTGGAGGCAGAAACATTTCAGACGAAAGTCATTCTCACCTGGCCCGCTTATTGCCCTCTGCAAACCACTGAATGCGGCGACGCCTATCCACACCTCGGCGCGCTGGCCAGTCATTCGTGTAGTCCACCTCCTTACAAAGGTAGTTTTATGAGCGGTAACAATTCCAATGACCTCGCTCAGGGGCTCAAGCAACGGCATGTGACCATGCTGTCCATCGCCGGCGTGATCGGTGCCGGGCTGTTCGTCGGCTCCGGCCACGCCATCGCCGCCGCCGGCCCCGCCGTGCTGCTGGCCTACGCCGCGGCCGGTACCCTGGTCGTTTTGGTGATGCGCATGCTCGGCGAAATGGCTGTCGCCTCGCCTGACACCGGTTCCTTCTCCACCTACGCCGACCGCGCCATCGGGCGCTGGGCCGGTTTCACCATCGGCTGGCTGTACTGGTGGTTCTGGGTGCTGGTGATTCCGCTGGAGGCCAACGCCGCCGCCGCCATCCTGCATGCCTGGTTCCCCTCGGTGGACCTGTGGGCGTTCTCGTTGATCATTACCCTGGCGCTGACCATCACCAACCTGTTCAGCGTGAAGAACTACGGTGAGTTCGAGTTCTGGTTCGCCCTGCTCAAGGTGCTGGCAATCATCGGCTTCATCGTTGTCGGCTGCGCGGCCATGTTCGGCATGGTGCCGAGCAGCCAGATCAGCGGCGTCAGCCACTTGTTCGATACCCAGGGCTTCATGCCCAATGGCCTGGGCGCCGTGCTGGCCGCCATGCTGACCACCATGTTCTCGTTCATGGGGACCGAGATCGTCACCATCGCCGCCGCCGAGTCGAAGGATCCGGGCAAGCAGATCAGCCGCGCCACCAACTCGGTGATCTGGCGTATCTGCCTGTTCTATCTGGTGTCGATCTTCCTGGTCGTGGCCATGGTGCCGTGGAACGATCCGACCCTGGCCGAGAAAGGCTCCTACCAGACTGTCCTCAGCCTGATCGGTGTGCCGAACGCCAAGCTGATCGTCGACATCGTCGTGCTGATCGCCGTGACCAGCTGCCTGAACTCGGCGCTTTACACCTCTTCGCGCATGCTCTTCTCCCTGAGCAAGCGTGGCGACGCCCCGGCCATTGCCCAGCGCACCACCAAGGCCGGCACCCCGCACTGGGCCGTGCTGTTGTCCACCGCCGCAGCCTTCCTGTGCGTGTTCGCCAACTTCCTGGCCCCGGCCGAGGTGTTCGAGTTCCTGCTGGCCAGCTCCGGCGCCATCGCCCTGCTGGTGTACCTGGTGATCGCCGTGTCGCAACTGCGCATGCGTGCCCAGCGTGAAGCCACGGGCGAGAAGATCTCGTTCAAGATGTGGATGTTCCCGGGCCTGACCTGGGCGACCATCGCCTTCATTATCGCCGTGCTGGCGGTGATGGCGCTGCGCGAAGATCACCGTGCCGAGATCATCGCCACGGCAATCCTGAGCATTGGTGTGGTGGCAGCTGGTCTGCTGGTACACCGCAAGCGTGGCGCTGCTGCGCGTGTGGCGCTGGATAGCTGATCCACAAGTGAACTGAAAAGGCCGCGTCCTGTGAAGGGCGCGGCCTTTTTGTTTGCCTTTGGGGCTGGTTGTGGGAGCGGCGGTGCGCCGTTGCGACTTGCCCCGCGATAGCGTCAGTGAATCCAGCAGCGCTTTCGCGGGGCAAGCCCACACACACACTGTTCGGTCAGCCGAACTGCTTCTGCTGTTGCTGCTGCTTGGCCACGACCTCCGAGGCGGTGACATAGGCGTCCTGGAACTCGTCGCTCTCCAGCCACGCCATGGTCGCGTCCTCGTCAATGCCGTCGAGCCATGCGCGGTAGGCGGTGAACACCATGACGATGTAGTCGGTGGCGTGCTCTTCCTTGTGGCCCTTGAGCACCAACGCCAGCAGCGGGTCGACCAGGAACACCGAGATCATCGGCACCAGGCCGTTTTCCTGGGCTTCCTTCATTTTTTCGAACAGGCTGTCGTAGCTGCCCGACTCCATGGCCTTGTTGAACACCTGCTCGACACTGGCACTGTCGCCAGCGCTGGCCTTGACCGCCTGGCCGCTGCGCACCATGCGATTCTGCTTGGCCTTGGTGGCGGCGCGCTTGGCGCGTTTCTGTTGCTTGGTGTTGGTGGCCATGGGTGGATCCTTGGGCTGACTGGTAAAGGCGCGTATTGAAGCGTAGTTGCGCGAGAAACCCAAGAGGCCGCCCAGCGGCCCCAAAGTATTCAGCTCACCAGCGCCTCCGGCTCATCTTCCTCGAACCCCCGCGACGCCCGCCCGACCAGCAATGGATCCGGCGCATGTGCCACGCTGTGGTCCTTGCCTGGATAATCCAGCGAGTGCAGGAAGTGACGAATGCAGTTGATCCGCGCGCGTTTCTTGTCGTCCGACTTGATCACCGTCCATGGCGCATCGGCCGTGTCGGTATGGAAGAACATCGCTTCCTTGGCAGCGGTGTAGTCCTCCCACTTGTCCAGCGACTTGATGTCGATAGGCGAGAGTTTCCAGTGCTTGAGCGGGTCGTCGCGGCGGGAGATGAAACGGCGCAGTTGCTCTTCGCGGTTCACCGAGAACCAGAACTTGAACAACAGGATGCCGCTGTTACACAGCATGCGTTCGAGGTCAGGTGCCTGGCGCATGAACTCCAGGTATTGCAGTGGCGAGCAGAAGTCCATCACCTTCTCGACCCCGGCGCGGTTGTACCAGGAGCGATCGAAGAACACCATTTCACCGGCGGTGGGAAGGTGTTGCACATAACGCTGGAAGTACCACTGGCCCTTTTCCTGCTCTGACGGTTTCTCCAGCGCCACGATCCGCGCGCCGCGCGGGTTCAGGTGTTCCATGAAGCGCTTGATGGTGCCACCTTTGCCAGCGGCGTCGCGCCCCTCGAACAGCACGACGATGCGCTGGCCGGTTTCCTTCACCCAGTTCTGCACCTTGAGTAGCTCGATCTGCAGGTCGTGCTTGGCCTTCTCGTAGTCCTGGCGGCGCATGCGCGTGCGGTAGGGGTAGCTGGCCGGCAGGCGTGCCGAGGTGCTGTCCTCGCTGCTGCCCTTGCGCGCGTTGGCCACTTCCAGGGCGGCGGGCTGCTGGCTGACCTGGGTGATGATCTCTGGCGCGGCGGCGCTGGCGGCCGGCTTGCGCTGGCGCGGACGGCGGGTACGAGGGGTGGGCTTGGCGCTGCTGCCGGTTTCGGCAGGCGACGGCAGGAGAAGGGTGGCGGATTCTTCGCTCATGGAGGTCCTTGCGGGGTCGTTCGAATGTCCACCTTCCATCCTATGAGCGCATGGCAAGTGGCTTTTTGATATCGATCAACCGGGCATGAAGGAGCTAGAAGAAAAATCGCAGGCAACAAAAAACCCGCACTAGGCGGGTTTCTTGTGTCGCTTCGGGTAACTTTGCAACCACCAGAAGCTGAAGGTGGTGCCCAGAGACGGAGTCGAACCGCCGACACGAGGATTTTCAATCCTCTGCTCTACCGACTGAGCTATCTGGGCGACGAGGTGCATTAAATAGATTTCCGAACCGATCGTCAACGACTTTTTTGAAAAAATTTAAATTAATTCCGTCGCTTACGGTTTTCGGGGTCAATTCGAGGGTGGCACGTAGCCTTCGGCCTGGGCGTAGTCTTGGCCTGCGAAGAACTTGTCCATCTCGGCCTGGATGAATTTGCGGTCCTCGGCATTCATCATGTTCAGGCGCTTCTCGTTGATCAGCATGGTCTGGTGGTCCTGCCACTCCTTCCAGGCTTTCTGCGAGATGTGCTCGAAGATGTCCTGGCCCCCGGCGCCCGGGTAGGGTGGGCGGTCGAGGCCTGGGAGCTCTTCGTTGTACTTGCGGCACTTCACGGTGCGGGTCATCGCTTCTCTCCTGCAATCAGTTCGTCGGCCGCGCGTTGCAGCAGCTTCTTGACCGGGGCGGCGAGGCCCAGGCGCGGCGGGGTGGCGAGGTTATACCAGAGCCAGTCGGGCTCGGCCACGTGCGCGCCGACGGGGTCGACACGCACCAGCCAAGGCTCGATGGCCAGCTGGAAATGGCTGAAGGTGTGGGTCAGGCCTGCCAGGGCCTGGCTGCCGGTCAGACGCAGGCCGTGCTGGTAGGCGAGGTCTTCGAGCTGCTCGAGGCTGTCCAGCTCTGGCAGGCTCCACAGGCCGCCCCACAGGCCGGTGGAGGGCCGACGATAGAGCAGGATCGCGCCTTCGTGGTTGGTCAGCAGCGGCATCAGGGTCTTGCGCTGGGGCAGGGCCTTGCGCGGCTTGGGCTCGGGGTAGCGGGTCTCCTCGCCGTGCAGGTGCGCTTCGCAACCGCGTTGCAACGGGCAGATCAGGCAGCTGGGCTTGCTGCGCGTGCACAGCGTCGCGCCCATGTCCATCATCGCCTGGGTGTAGTGGTTGGCCCGGGTCATCGGCGTGAAGCGCTCGGCGCTGGCCCACAGCTGGTTGGCCACCTTCGGCTCGCCTGGGTAGCCGGCCTGGGCGGTGAAGCGGGCCAGTACGCGCTTGACGTTGCCGTCGAGGATCGGCGCGCGGATGCCCATGCTGATGCTGGCGATGGCCCCGGCAGTGGAGCGGCCGATACCGGGCAGCTCGGTGAGCTGCTCGACGCTGCGCGGGAACTCGCCGCCATGCCGTTCGACGACGATCTTCGCGGCTTTCTGCAGGTTACGGGCACGGGTGTAGTAGCCCAGGCCCGTCCACAGGTGCAGCACCTCGTCCTCCGGCGCCTCGGCCAGCGCCTGCACGGTGGGCAGCGCCTGCATGAAGCGGTCGAAGTAGTTGAGCACGGTGCTGACCTGGGTCTGCTGCAGCATGATTTCCGACACCCACACCCGATACGGGGTGATGCCCTGTTGCCAGGGCAGGTCATGGCGACCGTGCTGGTCGTACCAGTCCAGCACGGCGCTGGAGAACTGCTGGGGTGTCATCGCTTGAACAGCCCCTTCAATGCATCTTTGAGTTCAGGGCTCACCTTGTCTCCGAGTTTCTCTTCGAGCTTTTCATCGATCTTGTCTTTCAGGCGATTGCCGGCCAGCTTCGCGGCCACCTTGCCCAGGCCGTCCTGGTCCAGGCGGCACGCCTTGGCGCCCAGCTCCAGCGGGCCGCGGCAGCGCAGCGGCACTTCGACGCCGACATAGCGCTCGTTGACCTGGCAGGCCGGGTCGGGCATGGCGCGCTGGTCGCCTTCGACGACCACGCCGACGTTGTAGTCCATGCCCAGCACGCGCAGGTCGAGGTCGCCGTGACCGTTGACGGTCAGGCCTGGGATGCGCACCTTGAGGTCCGGGTTGCTGGCCACGCCGTTACGCAATACCAAGCTGCCGCGCAACTCCTGGAACGGCGTGTCCTTGCCACGGGGCTCACCGCTGAGCTGCTTGCGGTTGAGGGTGGCGATGGCCTGGCAGAGTTGCTGTTCCAGGTTGGCGTTGACCAGCACGCCGTCGTTGATGGTGAAGCTGGCATTGCCATTGAGCGTATCGACCAGCGCCTTCTGGCTGTTGCCAGTGGCGGTAAGGTCGCTGTTCAGGGTCAGCAGGCCCTTGACCGGCGGCGCCTGCTCCGGGGATTCGCGCTTGATGAAGTGTTCCACTGGCACGCGGTTGATCTTGGTGTTCACGCCGATCTGCGGTACGGCAGGGCGCACATCCACGGTGCCCTTGGCCTCGAAGGTGCCGTTGTACAGGCCGCCGCGCAAGGTCTGCAGGGTGACCAGGCCGCCTTGGCCGCTGGCGGTCAGCTGTGCATCGCTGATCGGCAGCTTGTCCAGTGTCAGCGCGCCGAACGACAGGTCGGCCTGTAGATCGAGGGCGCGCAGGCGGTCGACCGGCAGCAGCTTGTCACTGCTCCAGGCAACTTGCGTCGGTGCGTCGGGTAGCGGCGTGGAGCCGGCGCCGGCGACGGCAGTGGCTTCCTGCTGCTTGACCTCGGCCTGGCGCGCTGCGGTGGCACCCTTGGCTTCCTCGCTCTTGGCCGGCAGGTAGCGGTCGGCGTCGAACTTGTCGCCCTTGAGGCGCACGCGCAGGGCCTGCTTGGCGAAATCTTCCACGGCGACACGGCCGGTGAAGGTGCTGTCGTCCAGCTTCACCGCCAGGTCTTCGAGGGCGAGGCTGTTCGGCGTGCCTTGCAGGCGGGTGACCAGTTCCAGCTTCTTGAACGCTGCCGCGTCCGCAGTGGCGAGCAGCGGGTGGCCGATACCGTCGAGGAAGGTGCGCAGGTCGAACTGGGCGATGGACAGGCCGCCGCTGACCTGCGGAGCCTTGTCGAGGTCGCGCACGTTCAGCTCGCCCAGGGCGCGCAACTGGTTGGCCGAGACCTTAAGGCCGCTCCAGGAGGCGACATTGGCCGCCAGGTCGACCAGCACCTGGCCTTGGGCGGCGAAGGTCATGGTCTTGCCGGCCAGTGGCTCGCCCGAGGTCTCGCCAGACAGGCGCATGTCCTCTAGGTTGTAGCGCTTGAGACGGCGATCGAAGCGCAGTTCGCCGGTCAACTCGGTACGCGCCTTCAGGTTCGGTTGGCTGGCGCTGAGGAAGGCGCTGGCCTTGAGCGGGATGTTCACGCCTTCGTGCACGGGGCCGGTGCTCAACTGAATGCTTTCGGCGCCGTAGGTCTGGCCGGCTTTCTCGTCGGTGTACAGCACCCGGGCGTTGTTGACGGTCAGGCTGTCGATGTCGAGCTTGACCGAGCGCTCGTTGCCTTGCGGTTTTTCCGCTTCGGCGGCTGCTGCTTCGCCCGGCGTGGCGGTCGGGGCATTGGCCACGGCCGGGTCGGGCAATGGCTTGCCGATGTCTTCCCAGTTGCCATGGCCGTTGGCATCGCGGGTCAGCGTCAGGTTGAGGCCTTCGACCCGCACGTCGCTCATCTGCACTTCACGGCGCAGCAGCGGCAGCACGCGTACCGACAGGCCGAGCATCTGCAGGTCGGCGAAAGGCACCTTGGGGTTGTTCAGCGTGGCGATGCTGGCCTCGTGCAGCTCCAGGCCCAGCCATGGGAACAGGCTCCAGCCGATATCGCCATTGAGGGTGAGCTCCACGTGGGCCTTGTCGCGGGCCAACTGGCGGATTTCTTCTTTGTAGTCGTTGGGATCGAAGAGGTGGGTCAGGGCGAAGCCCAGCGCCACGATGATCAGCAACAACCCGAGAAGCCCCAGCCCCAGGATTTTGCCGAACGCTTTCATGGGCGAGTCCTTGTAGTCCGATTATGAATTTCAGCGGCGAGTATAGCGCCGTGGGTATAGGCACTGCTTATCCGACATTTCGACAATGGGATTGACGGCAGTTCATTTGTTGCCTGCTCTGGCCTCATCGCGGGGCAAGTCGCAGCGGCGCACCGCCGCTCCCACGCAGATAGCACGCCTGCCTCGGCAATGCGTGGGAGCGGGCTTGCCCCGCGATGAGGCCAGAACAGGCGACACAACCTCACCTGAATACGCGAAATACCGATTCAGCTGACGAAAAAAACACGATATCAGATTGCTTCCATGTCACCCGCTGCTGGTAATCTTGCGCCCGCCCGTGGCGCCCCGCGACCCATTGTCGCGGGTGATGCCTGAAACGGCCGGGCTGCCTTGCGTGCAGCCATACAGAGCCGTCCACGCGCACAGCCCACCTACAAAAGGATCAATCCATGAACAGCAGTATCACGGCGGGAGCGGCGGCGAGCACGCCGGGCTTCCTGTCGAAGGAGCGCATCATCGCCCGCCCGGGCTTCAACCGCTGGCTGGTGCCGCCGGCGGCCCTGGCCATTCACCTGTGCATCGGCATGGCCTATGGCTTCTCGGTTTTCTGGCTGCCGCTGTCCCAGGCCCTGGGTGTCAGCGCTCCGGTGGCCTGCGCCGCCGACATGGGCTTCGTCGCCCGCCTGTTCAGCGCCGAGTGCGACTGGCCGATCTCCATGCTCAGCTGGATCTACACCCTGTTCTTCGTGTTCCTCGGCTGCTCTGCCGCGGTGCTCGGCGGCTGGCTGGAGCACGCCGGCCCGCGCAAGGCCGGCCTGGTCTCGGCATTGTGCTGGTGCGGCGGCCTGCTGATCTCGGCGATTGGCGTGAAAACCCACCAGCTGTGGTTGATGTGGCTGGGCTCGGGGGTGATCGGCGGGATCGGCCTGGGCCTGGGCTACATTTCGCCGGTCTCGACCCTGATCAAGTGGTTCCCGGACAAGCGCGGCATGGCAACCGGCATGGCGATCATGGGCTTTGGTGGAGGTGCCATGGTGGGCGCTCCTCTGGCCACCGCGCTCATGGGCCACTTCGGCAGCGCGACCGAGGTGGGTGTATGGCAGAGTTTTGTCGCCATGGCCGCGATCTACTTCGTGTTCATGACCGCGGGCGCCCTGGCCTACCGCGTGCCGCCGACCGGCTGGAAGCCCGAAGGCTGGACACCGCCGGCGAAGAAAGCCAACGCCATGGTTACCGACCGTCACGTGCATGTGAGCGTGGCCTGGAAAACCCCGCAGTTCGCCCTGGTGTGGCTGGTGCTGTGCCTGAACGTCTCGGCCGGTATCGGCATTCTCGGCATGGCTTCGCCACTGCTGCAGGAAGTGTTCGCCGGCAAGTTGCTGGGCAACGAGCTGACATTCAGTGAGCTGAATGCCGCGCAACTGGCGCAGATTGCCGCGATCGCCGCCGGTTTCACTGGTCTGCTGAGCCTGTTCAACATCGGCGGGCGCTTCTTCTGGGCGTCGTTCTCCGACTATATCGGCCGCAAGAATACCTACTTCGCCTTCTTCGCCCTGGGCGTGGGCCTCTACAGCCTGGTGCCGAACATGGGCCACATTGGCAACGTGGCGCTATTCGTGGCGGCGTTCTGCATCATCCTGTCGATGTATGGCGGCGGCTTCGCCACGGTGCCGGCATACTTGGCCGACCTGTTCGGCACGCAGATGGTCGGTGCCATCCATGGTCGTCTGCTGACTGCCTGGGCGGCGGCCGGCGTGCTCGGCCCGGTGCTGATCACCTACCTACGCGAAGCGCAGCTGGCGGCGGGCGTGGAGCGGGCCGCGGCCTACGACATGACCCTGTACATCCTGGCCGGCCTGCTGGTGCTGGGGTTTATCTGCAACATGCTGGTGCGCCCGGTGGCGGACAAGTACTTCATGAGCGACGCCGAACTGGCGGCCGAGCGCGCACTGAGCCATGACAAGGGCGCTGACTCCGCGCGTTCGCTGGAGTGGCACGCGGCACCGGGCAGCCTGCCGCTGGTGCTGGTGGCCTGGGCGGTGGTGGTGATTCCGCTGGCCTGGGGGGTGTGGATCACCCTGCAGAAGACGGCCGTTCTGTTCCATTGATATAGCTGTACTGGCCTCATCGCCGGCAAGCCGGCTCCCGCAGGTATTGCACTGCCGCGATCTCTGTGGGGGCCGGCTTGTCGTGGCGAAAGGGCTGCAAAGCAGCCCCAACTACACGCTTGTATAGACCTGTAAGCCTGTTATCCCCCCGTAATTGCTTGCCCTGCCATATGTCATCCGCGTTTCAAGCCGGCGCGTTCTGGGCCTATAATGGAGCCCTTTTCGCCCAATGATTTTGCGGAGCTGGTGATGGTCGAACGTAAGGCTTCCGTCGAGCGCAATACCCTGGAAACCCAGGTCAAGTGCTCGATCAACCTCGATGGCAGCGGCAAGGCCCGATTCGAAATCGGTGTGCCTTTCCTTGAACACATGCTCGACCAGATCGCCCGGCATGGGCTGATCGACCTGGATATCGAGTGCAAGGGCGACCTGCATATCGACGACCACCATACCGTCGAGGACGTCGGCATCACCCTGGGCATGGCGTTCGCCCAGGCCATCGGCGACAAGAAAGGCATCTTCCGCTACGGCCATGCCTATGTGCCGCTGGACGAGGCCCTGTCGCGGGTGGTCATCGACTTCTCCGGCCGTCCGGGCCTGCAGATGCATGTGCCGTATACCCGTGCCACCGTGGGCGGCTTCGATGTCGACCTGTTCCAGGAGTTCTTCCAGGGCTTCGTCAACCATGCCCTGGTGACGCTGCATATCGACAACCTGCGTGGCCACAACACCCACCACCAGATCGAGACCGTGTTCAAGGCGTTCGGCCGCGCGCTGCGCATGGCCGTTACC
This sequence comes from Pseudomonas sp. B21-023, assembly GCF_024749165.1. NCBI lineage: Bacteria > Pseudomonadati > Pseudomonadota > Gammaproteobacteria > Pseudomonadales > Pseudomonadaceae > Pseudomonas > Pseudomonas sp. B21-023. Next base: position 332,665 of record NZ_CP087190.1, read on the forward strand.
CTCGACGAGCGCATGGCCGGGCAGATGCCTTCCACCAAAGGGTGCCTGTAAATGCAGACGGTAGCCGTGATCGACTATGGCATGGGCAACCTGCACTCGGTGGCCAAGGCCCTGGAGCATGTGGGCGCCGGCAAGGTATTGGTGACCAGCGATGCCGCGGTGATTCGTGAAGCCGACCGCGTGGTGTTCCCAGGCGTCGGCGCGATCCGCGACTGCATGGCAGAGATTCGCCGCCTGGGCTTCGACAGCCTGGTGCGCGAAGTCAGCCAGGACCGCCCGTTTCTCGGCATCTGCGTAGGCATGCAGGCGCTGCTCGAGCGCAGCGAGGAGAACGACGGTGTCGACTGCATCGGCCTGTTCCCAGGCCAGGTGCGCTTCTTCGGTAAAGACCTGAAGGAAGACGGCGAGCACCTGAAGGTGCCGCACATGGGCTGGAACGAAGTCGGCCAGACCATCGACCACCCGCTGTGGCATGACATCCCCGACCGTGCGCGTTTCTACTTCGTGCACAGCTACTTCATCGAGGCCGGCAAGCCGGGCCAGGTGGTCGGTCGCGGCCACTACGGCGTCGATTTCGCCGCGGCGCTGGCCGAAGGCTCGCGTTTCGCCGTGCAGTTCCACCCGGAGAAGAGCCATACCCATGGCCTGCAACTGTTGCAGAACTTCGTCGCCTGGGACGGGCGCTGGTAAATGAGCAGGTCGCGGACCAAGGCGCCAGTCATCACCCTGGCCCCGGAGCAAGAGCGCGAGGCGCTCGATACGCTCAAGCGCTTTCTCGAAGACCGCTTCGAGCTGGAGCTGGGGTCGTTCGAGGTGGCCGAGGTCCTCGAGTTGTTCAGCAAAGAGATTGCACCGCACTACTACAACAGGGCGATTGCCGATGTTCAGCTGCACCTCAAGGAGCGGTTCGAGAGCATCGAAAGCGACCTGTGGGCGCTCGAGAAGCCCTGAATTCCAACGATTAGACAGGTTGCCAAGATGCTGATTATCCCCGCTATCGATCTGAAGGACGGCGCTTGCGTGCGCCTGCGCCAGGGCCGCATGGAAGACTCCACGGTATTCTCCGACGACCCGGTGAGCATGGCCGCCAAGTGGGTCGAGGGTGGTTGCCGCCGCCTGCACCTGGTCGACCTCAACGGCGCCTTCGAAGGCCAACCGGTCAACGGTGAAGTGGTCACCGCCATCGCCAGGCGCTACCCGAACCTGCCGATCCAGATCGGCGGTGGCATCCGTTCGCTGGAAACCATCGAGCACTATGTCAAGGCTGGCGTCAGCCACGTGATCATCGGCACCAAGGCAGTCAAGCAGCCGGAGTTCGTTGCCGAGGCGTGCAAGGCCTTCCCGGGCAAGATCATCGTTGGCCTGGACGCCAAGGACGGCTTCGTCGCCACCGACGGCTGGGCCGAAGTGAGCAGCGTGCAGGTCATCGACCTGGCCAAGCGTTTCGAGGCCGATGGCGTCTCGTCGATCGTCTACACCGACATTGCCAAGGACGGCATGATGCAGGGCTGCAACGTGCCCTTCACCAAGGCCCTGGCCGAAGCCACGCGCATTCCGGTGATCGCCTCGGGCGGCATCCACAACCTGGGCGACATCAAGGCCCTGCTGGACGCCAAGGCTCCGGGCATTATCGGCGCCATCACCGGCCGTGCCATCTACGAAGGCACCCTCGACGTCGCCGAGGCCCAGGCCTTCTGCGACAACTACCAAGGCTGAGGAGCGACCATGGCACTGGCCAAGCGCATCATCCCTTGCCTGGACGTGGACAACGGCCGGGTGGTCAAGGGCGTCAAGTTCGAGAACATCCGCGATGCCGGCGACCCGGTGGAGATCGCCCGGCGCTACGACGAACAGGGCGCCGACGAGATCACCTTCCTCGACATCACCGCCAGCGTCGATGGCCGGGACACCACCCTGCATACCGTCGAGCGCATGGCCAGCCAGGTGTTCATCCCGCTGACCGTGGGCGGTGGCGTGCGCACCGTGCAGGACATCCGCAACCTGCTCAACGCCGGTGCCGACAAGGTGTCGATCAACACCGCCGCGGTGTTCAACCCGGAGTTCGTCGGCGAGGCGGCTGACCGTTTCGGTTCGCAGTGCATCGTGGTTGCCATCGACGCCAAGAAAGTCTCTGGCCCCGGTGAAACGCCGCGCTGGGAGATCTTCACCCATGGCGGGCGCAAGCCCACCGGGCTGGATGCGGTGGAGTGGGCGAAGAAGATGGAAGGCCTGGGGGCTGGCGAGATCCTGCTGACCAGCATGGACCAGGACGGCATGAAGAATGGCTTCGACCTGGGCGTGACCCGCGCCATCAGCGATGCGCTGGGGATTCCGGTGATTGCTTCCGGTGGCGTGGGTAACCTGCAGCACCTGGCCGACGGCATCCTGGAAGGGCATGCCAGCGCGGTGCTGGCGGCGAGCATCTTCCACTTCGGCGAGTACACGGTGCCGGAAGCCAAGGCCTACATGGCTTCGCGGGGGATCGTCGTACGCTGAACCCCTGATTGGGGCTGCGTTGCAGCCCATCGCGGCTGAAGCAGCTCCTACAAGGATTACACGTTTCCTGTAGGAGCGGCTTCAGCCGCGATGGGCCGCAAGGCGGCCCCAGTTAAATCATCCGTGATTCTTGCCGAGCAACGCGTGATACAACTCGGTATCCCCGAGTATCCCCACCACCTTGTCGTTATCCTGCAGCACCAGCTTGTTGCCGGTCTGGTAACGAATCTGCAGCGCTTCGCGCATGCCGATATCGGCGTGTACCACGGTTGGCCTGCGCTCCAGCAAGCCGACGTCCTGCCCCGGCGCCCAGTTCTGCATGTCCAGGCCATTCTGGCCCTGGCGTGCGCGCTTGAGCGAACCGCCTTCGCCAAGGTCCAGCCATGAGTCGATGCCCGGGTCCAGGCACACCGAACCGTTGACTCGCCGGCAATTGTCCAGGCTGCGCATCAGGCTGCGGCCACACAGCACGTTGAGCGGGTTGGTGTGGGCGACGAAGGTGCGCACGTATTCGTCGGCCGGGTTGAGCACGATCTCTTCCGGCTTGCTGTACTGGATGATGCGCCCGTCCTTCATGATGGCGATGCGGCTGCCCAGTTTCAGCGCCTCGTCCAGGTCATGACTGACGAACACGATGGTCTTGCTGAGTTTGCTCTGCAGGGCCAGCAGTTCGTCCTGCAGGCCCTGGCGGATCAGCGGATCGAGGGCCGAGAACGGCTCGTCCATCAGCAGGATATCGGCGTCCATCGCCAGCGCCCGGGCCAGCCCCACGCGCTGCTGCATGCCACCGGAGAGTTCGTCCGGTTTCTTGTTGCGCCACTGGGTCAAGCCCACCAGCTCGAGCTTTTCATCCACCAGCTTGCGCCGTTCCTTCTCCGGCCGGCCCTGCATCTCCAGGCCGAAGCTGATGTTCTCGCGCACCGTCAGCCAGGGCATCAGGGCAAACTTCTGGAACACCATGGCGATGCGCTTGGTGCGCATCATCTTCAGCTCTGCCGGGGTGCAGTGGGCGATATCGATGTGCTTGCCTTCGTGCTCGACGAACAGCTTGCCGCGGCTCACGGTGTTGAGGCCGTTGATGCAGCGCAGCAGGCTGGATTTGCCCGAGCCGGACAGGCCCATGAGCACGCATATCTCGCCCTTGTTGATGTCCAGGTTGGCCTTTTCGACGCCGACCACCAGGCCCGTCTGCTTGAGGATCTGCTCGCGGGTCTGGCCTTGGTCGAGCAGGGCCAGCGCCTCGCGCGGCTTGCTGGAGAAGATGACGTCGACGTCTTCGAAACGAATGATGCTCATGCCTCACCCCTTACCGGCAGCTCCGGTTGCTTGCAGATACGGTCGAGCATGATCGCCAGCAGGACGATGGCCAGGCCCGCTTCGAAGCCCAGGGAGATATCGGCGGTGTTCAGTGCGTTGACCACGGGTTTGCCCAGGCCGTCGGCGCCGACCAGGGCGGCAATCACCACCATCGATAGCGACAGCATGATGCATTGCGTCACCCCGGCAGCGATGCTCGGCATGGCGTGTGGCAGTTCGATGCGGGTCAGCAGTTGGCGACGCGAGCAACCGAAGGCCTTGCCGGCGTCCATCAGCTCCTGCGGCACGTCGCAGATGCCCAGGTAAGTGAGGCGGATGGGTGCTGCGATGGCGAACACCACGGTGGAGATCAGCCCCGGCACCACGCCCAGGCCAAACAGGGTCAGGGTCGGGATCAGGTAGACGAAGGTGGGCACGGTCTGCATCAGGTCCAGCACCGGACGCATGGCGGTGTAGAACATCGGCTTGTGCGCGGCGGCGATGCCCAGCGGCACGCCGATGACCACGCAGACCACCGTGGCGAAAGTGACCTGCGCCAGGGTTTCCATGGTTTCCTGCCAGTAGCCCAGGTTGAGGATCAGCAGGAACGAAAGGGCGACGAAGACGGTGAGCGCCCACTTGCGCTGTATCAGGTGCGCGAGGCCGGCGAACAGGGCGATGAGTACGAATGGGTTGAACCAGGTCAGGGCGCTGGTGACCCCATGGATCATGAATTCCAGGCCTGCGGCGATGGCGTCGAAGTAGCTGGCGCCATTCTGGGTCAACCATTCGACGAATGAGGCGATGTACTGCCCCAGGGGTATTTTCTGATCGATAAGCATGATAGCGAGCTTCCACCTGCAAAGATTGAAATCAGTCCGGGGTGGGCACGGTCCCACCCCGCGGTGTTGCCATGGCGTCTTGCGTTATTGCGTCAGTTTGGCCTTGGCCGCCTCAAGGCCGGGTTTGCCGTCCACGGTGGTCACGCCGGCGAGCCAGGCTTCGAGCTTGCCGGGGTTGTCCTTCAGCCATTTTTTCGCGGCCGCCTCGGGCTTCATCTTGTCGTCCAGGACATAGCCCATCATGGTGCTTTCATCCTTGAGCTCGAACGACAGGTTCTTCAACAGCTGGCCAACGTTGCCGCATTCCTGGGCGTAGCCCTTGCGGGTGTTGGTCAGCACGGTGGCCTTGCCGAAGTCGGGACCGAAGTAGGCATCCCCACCGGTCAGGTACTGCATCTTGAAGCGGGTGTTCATCGGGTGCGGTTCCCAGCCGAGGAAGACGATCGCGTCTTCACGCTTCTGCGCCCGGTCGACCTGCGCCAGCATGCCCGCCTCACTGGACTGCACGATCTGGAAGCCGGCGTCCTTCAGGCCGAAGGCGTTGTCGTCGATCATCTTCTGGATGGTGCGGTTGCCATCGTTGCCCGGTTCGATGCCGTAGATCTTGCCCTTGAGATCCTGCTTGAACTTGGGAATGTCGGCGAAGTCCTTCAGGCCCTTGTCATACAGGGCCTGGGGCACGGCCAGCGTGTACTTGGCATTTTCCAGGTTGGCGCGCACGGTCTCGACGGTGCCGGCATCGCGGTACTGCTTGATGTCGTTCTCCATGGTCGGCATCCAGTTGCCGAGAAACACGTCCAGGTCCTTGCCGGTGGCCAGCGACTTGTAGGTCACCGGTACCGAGATCATGGTGGTGTGGGTCTTGTAGCCCAGGGCTTCGAGCACGACGCTGGTGGTCGCGGTGGTGACCGTGATGTCGGTCCAGCCGACATCGGAGAACCGTACCGTCTGGCACTGCTCGGGTTCGGCGGCCTGGGCCAACAGCGGAGCGGACAGCAACGCGACCAGCAACAGCGAGGGTGAACCTTTCATGGATGGACTCCTGTGATTTTATCTTCGGGTTCGCGTGGGTCGCCGAGCGTTCTCAGGGCTCCGGTCGACCAGGCCTGCAGAGGGCAGGATGCGAGGCCGTGCAATACGAGTCGCTTTCGATAATCCTCCAGCGTTCGGCAATCGCCTACTGGTGGCGTCGTATCCAGTACAGGACGGGTCGTATCCAGTACGGACAATGTCGCAACTGGGTTTTTCCACCCTCATACCTCGGTTTTTGCGTCGTCTTGCCGCTGGAAAACGGCGCACGAAGGGCCAGTTCAGCGGCGGCGCTGCTGGACAAAAGTACGTCGGTTGCAGACGGCGAGGGGCTGGGCAAAAGCCCGATGATGCGAGCATTCAAGGCGGCTCGACTGTTTCAGCCTAGCAGTTGCTCCGCCCTGCGCCCGGCGCGCAGAGACAAGCCCAGCAAGAGGTGATTCGACAATGGCCATCAGCGTGTTCGACCTGTTCAAGATCGGTGTCGGGCCCTCCAGCTCCCACACCGTCGGCCCCATGCGTGCTGGCGCGCTGTTCGTCCAGGGGCTGCGTGAGCGCGGCGAACTGGAGCAGGTGCGGCGTATCGAAGTGAGGCTGTATGGCTCGCTGTCGGCCACCGGCGTCGGCCACGGCACCGACAACGCAACGATCATGGGCCTGATGGGCGAATGGCCGGACGCCATCGACCCTGGCCAGATCACCCCACGTATCGCCGACCTGCGCGAAACCAACGTGCTCAGGCTCGACAACCGCCTGCCCATCGAGTTCGTCTGGGCCCGCGACATGCTGCTGCTGGACGAGAACCTGCCGTACCACCCCAATGCCATGACGCTGATTGCCGAAGGCGAGGCGGGCGAGCTGCACCGCGACACCTATTACTCGGTGGGCGGCGGTTTCGTGGTCGATGCCGCCCAGGCCGCCAGCGGCGTGCTGGACGCCGACCAGACCGTGCTGCCCTACGACTTCGACAGTGCCGCCGAACTGCTGCGCCTGTGCAGGCAAAACGACCTGCGCGTGTCGCAATTGATGCTGGAGAACGAAAAGGTCTGGCGCAGCGAAGCCGAGATCCGCGCCGGCCTGCTCAAGCTCTGGCAAGCCATGCAGGAGTGCGTGAACAACGGCCTCAAGCATGAAGGCATCCTGCCCGGCGGGCTCAATGTGCGCCGCCGCGCCGCCCGGCTGCACCGCAGCCTGCAGGAGCTGGGCAAGCCCAACGTGATCGGCTCGACCATGAGCGCCATGGAGTGGGTCAACCTGTTCGCCCTGGCGGTCAACGAAGAGAACGCCGCCGGCGGGCGCATGGTCACTGCGCCCACCAACGGCGCGGCGGGGATCATCCCGGCGGTGTTGCACTACTACATGCGTTTCTCCGACGCGGTGGACGAGTCCAATGTGGTGGACTTCTTCCTCGGCGCGGCGGCGGTGGGCATCCTGTGCAAGAAGAACGCCTCGATCTCCGGCGCCGAGGTTGGTTGCCAGGGCGAGGTCGGCTCGGCTTGCGCCATGGCCGCCGCAGGCTTGGCCGATGTCCTCGGCGCCACCCCGGCGCAGTTGGAAAACGCCGCCGAGATCGCCCTGGAACATAACCTCGGCCTGACCTGCGACCCGGTTGGTGGCCTGGTGCAGGTCCCGTGCATCGAGCGCAACGCCATCGCTGCGGTAAAGGCGATCAATGCTGTGCAGATGGCCCTGCGCGGTGATGGCGAACACTTCATCTCGTTGGACCAGGTGATCCGCACCATGCGCGACACCGGCGCCGACATGCACGACAAGTACAAGGAAACCTCCCGCGGAGGCCTGGCGGTCAGCGTCATCGAATGCTGATGCGCCGTTCTGGCCCGTGCGTGACCAATGCGCCACATTCTGGCGCATTGGTTGTCATCTACCGGCCGTCGCCTGTCGTTACCAGCAGGACCGTTGTCGGTGACACTTAAGTCTGTCGCATCTGGGCAAGCTTCCCACAAGTGCTACCGATTTGCTCAGGGGTGACGCGCAGAGGCGCTGGCTCGCCTGTTTGCGTTTGACGCAAGGCTGATTGCCCAGGCCGCTGGAAGGCGCGTGCCGACGTCGCTTTTGGGTTTTATTGGATGGGCGTTCAAATTCAGGCATGCCATTTGCGTTGAGATTGGCAAAGCCCCTGCATACGAAACGGGGCCATTACAAGAACAGTGCTCGCCTGAGGCACACCCTGCATTGTGTGAGGAGAAATCGCGATGACGTCGTACACCTCCGGGACCCCAACCCAGAACCGCACAGCACCCCAGTCCATCGGCTTTCTCCTGCTGGACAACTTCACCCTCATTTCCCTGGCGTCGGCGGTCGAACCGCTGCGCATGGCCAACCAGCTGTCCGGGCGCGAGCTGTATCGCTGGCACACCCTGACCGTCGACGGTGGCCAGGTGTGGGCCAGCGACGGCCTGCAGATTACCCCCGACGCGGCCATGCACAGTGCCCCGCCGATAGACACCGTGATCGTTTGCGGTGGCGTCGGCATCCAGCGCACCGTCACCCGTGAGCACGTCACCTGGCTGCAAGCCCAGGCCCGCCAGTCGCGTCGCCTTGGCGCGGTGTGTACCGGCAGCTGGGCGCTGGCCTGCGCCGGGTTGCTCGACGGCTTCGATTGCAGCGTGCACTGGGAATGCCTGGCGGCAATGCAGGAGGCCTACCCGCGGGTGAACATGAGCACCCGCCTGTTCACCCTCGACCGCAACCGCTTCACCAGCTCCGGCGGTACCGCGCCGCTGGACATGATGCTGCACCTGATCAGCCGCGATCACGGCCGCGAGCTGTCGGCGGCGATCTCCGAGATGTTCGTCTACGAGCGCATCCGCAACGAGCAGGACCACCAGCGCGTGCCGCTCAAGCACATGCTCGGCACCAACCAGCCGAAGTTGCAGGAAATCGTCGCGCTGATGGAAGCCAACCTCGAGGAGCCGATCGACCTCGACGAGCTGGCGGTCTATGTGGCGGTGTCGCGGCGCCAGCTCGAGCGCCTGTTCCAGAAGTACCTGCACTGCTCGCCGTCGCGCTACTACCTCAAGCTGCGGCTGATCCGCGCCCGGCAACTGCTCAAGCAGACGCCGATGTCGATCATCGAGGTGGCCTCTGTGTGCGGTTTCGTCTCCACGCCGCATTTCTCCAAGTGCTACCGCGAATACTTCGGCATTCCACCGCGTGACGAGCGGGTGGGTTCGAACACCACCCAGCAGGTGGCGATGATGCCCATCCCTCAGGCCATGGCCTTGTCGCCGCACAGCGGGCCGATGGCCTCCCTTAGTCAGGCGCGCAATGAGTCGACGTTCGCCAGTGTGAGGCTCTGAACGCGCGCCCTCTTCGCGGGATATCCGCGAGGAGGGCAGTCATAGAGTGGGGCTAATTGTAATTGCCCGGTCGCCTACAGCGGCTGGGCTTTTTGTTTTTACATACCTGGTAATTTTGCTAGTTGTGGAATGTGGTCGCTGCATGAAACATATATGCGGTGTGTTGAGTGAGGCTGCGTAAAGTGGGGATTTTTATTGATTTAATTAAAAGTTAGATTTTCGATGGAGGTGGAGAGTATGAAATTCAAGGTGTCTCGAGGTGTTCGAGGGTTTCTTTTGCTCGCGCCAGTACTGTGTTGTGCGATGCTTTCAGCCAAGGTGTCAGCGGCCGAGTTGCTTTATTCAATGAAGGTGATCACGTATACAGGTCGTTACTTTCAAGGAGAGAACTGCGCTACAATGGTGTATAAAAATGATTTTAGCGATATGTGTCGATCAACGAGGGACAAGGTAATTGGGGCGCTGAGACTGACAATGCTTCCCCAGGAACCTATTAGCATCGCTTTTCTGGTGGACCCTGGCGAAAATGGGGGGGGTGATTCGGGAGCTTATGCCATTAGCGGGTCGATGGAGGGGGATTCCCGAATTGAGAGAAGTATTATTGATATGCATAACCCTGTCGATGAAACTCTTCTCCCCTACCGGCTTCAGAGGCTCGGGGCCGGTGTTGACGGTAAGATTAGATGGTTGGTTGCTGGCACTCCTGGTGCTGCGGCGGTTCAGATGACGGCGAAGGGTGAAGCAGCTCCTGTCTGCCAATTTGTAGTTGAGAAAGAGAGTGAGGTTGAATTAGGAAAGGTGTGCCCTACTGTAGATTTCTCAAGGGAAGATTTGGGCGTGAAGGTAATCGGGCTAGGGTCAAGCCCCAGGCTGTGTTTTGAGGGGCGTACCGGATCGGATAGCAGTTGTTACAGCGCCAGTAGCATGGAATTTTTCGTACCGAAGTTAGGTGGGGCTGATGGGGCGGCTAATGTGACCGTGGAGAGTAAAGGTAATGTCAGAGGTAAAGTACAGAAGGTGAAGTACTACAGTGTGCACTGACGGCATGACGCTTTGCCCTGCACACGCTGCCCGCTGGTAAACATGCCCGCCGTGCAGTCAGTTCCCGCTGAGATCTTTTGAACTCACTGAGGGTGGGCTTGACCAGCGATTCCATATGAAGGGGTCGCTGGTCAAGCCACGTCTGAACGCCCCCTTCAGAAGTCGCTCAAGAAAGGGGATGCCTCATTCGATGATTTCAAGCGCGCTTGCTGTACTGTGCCAACGCCGGCAACAACTGCTTGTCGAGGGCCTCGCGCACTGCCGGCAGGATCGTCGCACTGCCGCTATACATTTGCTCCACCATGCCCTTGAGCGCCCGAACATTAGGTTCGGTCAGCCCTCGCACCACCACTTCGCAGGCCTGCTCGGGGTTGGCGTCGGCCGGAATGTCGAAGCCTCGCGAACGCAGCTGGCCCAGGAGATCGTCTTGGTCAATCAGGTCCGTATGCATCATGGTTGTACTCCTTCGCTTGGGGTGGGTTGCGATTGATTCTGTGACGGGGGCGCCAGGGCCGCAAGAACAGAAAACCACCATGGCCACTTTGGCTAAGAACAGGTCGTTTACGGCTAAATCGCCGAGCCAGAAAGCCGGCGCTGAGATCACTTACAGCATCGGGGGCTGGGTCTCACTTATTAAGCACTGGTAGATGTCGCCCATGCCTGATCCCGGATGCTCATGGCTTTCCGGTTTTTTATGGGGCGCGTTACCTGATAATTCTGTCAGTTGTCTTGTCGGTGTGGGGATGTAATTAATACCTCCTATTTTAAGGGAGGTGCATATGAAAGGCTCTATGTTTAGAGGTGTTGCATGGGCAACGGGAATTGTGTCGTTGTCATTGCTTTCATTGGCTAGCGCGTTTGCAGGGGAGATATCCCGCTTGGCTGAGCTTGAACCACCCGTAGACCGGCGGACGCTAGAGCAAGCCCAGTTTACTGGCAGGGAGGGGCTGAAAGTATTGCTGGATAACCCTGCGGGCCAAAGTATCCAGTTGATGCGTGCCCACCCAACGATCGTGAACGAGTCGACACAGCTACTCGCGATGCCACTGGCGGATGGGCGAGTGCTGAAGTTTCGGCTGCGCAACTACACCGCACCTGAACCGTCTGATAATAGTGGTGTTGCAGGGGGAGAGTATACACCTGCCGCATACTGGTTTGGCGAAGGGGTATTGGATGACGAGCCTCGCGCTACTGTGACGTCGAAAGACACCTTCGCTGCTTCGAACTTTATATTTTTAGCACGCCGCGGTGATTCACTCAGGGGGCGGATGGTTGTCAATGGGAAACTCTACTTGCTGGAGAATGCTGGTAATGGGCAGCATGGATTAATGGAGGTAAACGAAGCGCAGGGTTTGCCCTGTCTGCTAGTGGACGATGCAACGGTCAAGCAAGCAGACATTGCTAAAGCCAGTTTACCAAGGCCAGCTTCTCAAAGGGAACATGAGATCCATGTACTCCTTCTTACGACCTGGCGAACTAGCCAGATGACCAACCCATCGGCGTTTGACATTATGACGGACGAAATAATGTTTTTCAGTCAAGTGAGTGATCAAGGTGATGGCTTGTCTCTAAAGCTTAAAGTGGTTCATCGGCTTGCGACTAATGCGGCAGACGGTTTATTGAGTCAGGGTGAAAAAATTCTGGACGATTTTAGAAATGGAAAAACAGCAGCGACAAGCGGAGTGGCTCGTCTGCGTGAGCAGTACAAAGCTGACGTGGTAATTGTGGGTGGTGAATTTGTGCCGGCCAAGGCGGTGACGTATAAAAGTATAAGGCCCGAGAACGCGTACTATGTGTTTGCTATGCATGGGCCCCAGTATTTTTTGCATAGTTTCGGCCATCTGATGGGCCTTCGTGATGGGTGGAAGCCCGGCGGTCCGGGACTTATTCCTCCTTATCAATTCGGCTTCCTATCCAAAGAATATAACAGTAAGCAGTATGCCTCAATTGGCTTTGACCTGAAAGATTGTCCAGAGGAAGCAGAATGCGAAACTGTTTATCGGTGGTCTGACCCTGATGTTAACTTAGAGTTTGGGCGTTTCGGCGATCCCGAATATTCCAATGAAATTCGCCGCCTGAACGAACGGGCTGCTGAAATAAAGAACTATTACTAACCATGGAGCACGCCGCTAACGGCCCTGGGTGCCTGCGACATCCCAGGGCATTTGTGGTGAACAGCCATTTGGTCCTCAGCTATGCAACCGAATTGTCCGCCCTGCCATTTCTGGCGGTGGCTGATCGCGCTGTTGCTTTTCCAACGCCCCTAACAAAACGAGGGTGTGTTCGCCGAACGGTGCCGAGCGAGGACCCGAGACGTCGACATGCAGCAGCATCTGTTCACTGGCTGACAGTTCTCCGTCGAACCCATCGCTATGCAGGCTGTGATACAAATGCAGGCGTTTTTTATCGAAACCTATTATTTGTGTCTGCACCCACACATCGGCGTCAAGTTTCACTTCGTGCAGATAATTGATATGCGCCTCCAGGGTGAACAGCGAATGCCCGCTCTGGCCCCGTGCATCGGCATCCAGGCCGATGCGCTCCATCAAGGCATCGGTGGCATGGCTGAAGATCAGCAGGTAATAGGCGTCGCGCAGGTGGCCGTTATAGTCGACCCACTCCGGCAACACTCGGGTGCGGTAGGTGATCAGGGCGGGCATTGTTTTCTCCTTAGTCGCCGAAGGCCATACCGTGCTTGGCTTTGCTGGTTTTCACCGCTTCCAGTACCGCCAGCAGTGTGTCATCACGATAGCGCTCCAGAGCGGCAATGCTGTGCTCGCCCAATTGTTGCGAGGTGCCCTCGACCACGTCGTCAATCAGCTTGTCGGTCAGCTCAGGCGCAGGGAGGTAGGTCCAGGGCAGATTCAGCGCCGGCCCGAACTGGGCCATGAAGTGGCGCATGCCGGCATCGCCTCCAGCCAGGGTGTAGGTGAGGAAGGTGCCCATGAACGACCAGCGCAGCCCGGCGCCAAAGCGGATCGCATCGTCGATCTCGCCGGTGCTGGCCACACCGTCGTTGACCAGGTGCAGGGCTTCGCGCCATAGCGCTTCGAGCAGTCGGTCGGCGATGAAGCCGGGGACTTCCTTGCGCACATGCAACGGGCGCATGCCCAGGCTGGTGTAGATGCTTTTCGCAGCTTCGATGGCTTCAGGGCTGGTGTTGCGACCGCCGACGATTTCCACCAGTGGCAGCAGGTAGACCGGGTTGAACGGGTGCCCCACCACGCAGCGTTCGGGGTGGGTCGCCGACGCGTAGAACTCGCTGGGCAGCAGACCCGAGGTGCTGGAGCCGATGATTGCGTCGGGCTTGGCGGCGGCGCTGATCTTCGCGTGCAGGTCGAGCTTGAGGTCCAGTCGTTCGGGGGCGCTCTCCTGGATGAAATCGGCGTCGCGCACGCATTCCTTGATAGTGGTCACGAACCTCAGGCGATCCTGCGATGCGCCGGGCGTCAGGCCCTGTTTTTCCAGCGCTGGCCAGGCATTGGCGATGCGTTTGCGCAGTGCGGCCTCGGCACCGGGGGCCGGGTCCCAGGCAATCACGTCGAGGCCGTGGGCCAGGGCGCGGGCGACCCAGCCGCTGCCGATCACGCCGCTACCCAGCGCGGCGAAAGTCTTGATGTCGGTGATGAAAGGCATATCTGGCTCCTGCGGGGACATTAGCGACGCTTGAGGTTCATCTTTTCCCGGCCTTCGGCCGGGGTGAGCACACGGCCACCCATGCGGGTGATGATCTCTGCGGCCCGCTCGACCAGTTGGCCGTTGCTGGCCAGCACGCCACGGTCCAGGTACAGGTTGTCTTCCAGCCCGACCCGCACGTTGCCGCCAAGCAGCACCGCCTGGGCAGCCATCGGCATCTGCATGCGGCCGATGCCGAAACCGGCCCAGGTGACGTTGGCAGGCAGGTTGTCGACCATGGCCTTCATGGTGGTGGTGTCGGCCGGGGCGCCCCACGGGATGCCCAGGCACAGCTGGAACAGCGGGTCTTGCAGCAGGCCTTCCTTGATCATCTGTTTGGCGAACCACAGGTGACCGGTGTCGAAGATCTCCAGCTCGGCCTTCACGCCCAGCTCGGTGATGCGCTTGGCGCCGGCACGCAGTTGGGCGGGGGTGGAGACATAGATGGCGTTGCCATCGCCAAAGTTGAGGGTGCCGCAGTCCAGGGTGCAGATCTCCGGCAGCAGCGCTTCGACATGGGCCAGGCGCTCCAGCGGGCCGATCAGGTCGGTGCCCGGGCCGAATTCCATGGGTGATTCGCCTGGGCCGATCTCCAGGTCGCCGCCCATGCCTGCGGTGAGGTTGACGATGATGTCCACGTCAGCCTCGCGGATGCGTTCCATCACCTCGCGGTAGAGGTTGACATCGCGGCTGAAGCGGCCAGTTTGTGGATCGCGAACGTGGCAGTGGACCACCGTGGCGCCGGCCTTGGCGGCTTCGACGGCGGACTCGGCGATCTGTTTCGGCGTGACCGGGACCAGGTGGCTCTTGGCGACCGTGTCGCCGGCACCGGTGAGGGCGCAGGTGATGATGACGTCGTGGTTCATGGTGGGTTCCTTGTGTATCTGTCAGGTCGCTATCGCGGGGCAAGCCCGCTCCCACAGAGAGACCGTGTGCTGGCGTGGGAGCGGGCTTGCCCCGCGATGGAGGAATGTCAGTTGGCGGTGAGCTTGAGGTTGTCTGCGGCTGGCTTGCCGTCGAAAGTGGTCACCCCGTCAAGCCAGCGGGCCTTGTCCTCGGGGTGGTCCTTGAGCCACTGTCGCGCCGACTCCAGCGCGTCCTTGTGGTCGAGCAACGGCTGCATCATCCGGCTCTCGTCCTCGGCGCTGAAGCTGAGGTTGGCCAGCAGGCGATGGGCGTTGGGGCAGCGCTGGGCATAGTCCGGCGCGGTCACCGTCCACACCGTGGCACGGCCCTCGTCCGGGCCGAGGGCGTCCTGGCTGTCGCCGAGGTAGACCATGTCGATGTTCACGTTCATCGGGTGCGGCGCCCAGCCGAAGAACACCACCGCCTCCTTGCGCCGCACGGCGCGGTCGACGGCGGCGAGCATGCCGGCTTCGCTGGACTCGACCAACTGGAACTTGCCGAGGTCGAACTGGTTCTTGCTGATCATCGCCTTGATCTGGGTATTGGCGCCGGAACCGGGCTCGATGCCGTAGAGCTTGCCGCCCAGCTCCTTGTGGAACTTGTGGATGTCGGCAAACGTCTTCAGGCCCTTGTCGGCCAGGTATTTCGGCACGGCGAGGGTGGCGCGGGCGTCTTCCAGGCTGGGCTTGTCGAGCACCTTCACCTGGCCGGCCTGGACGAACGGGGTGATGGTCTGGGTCATGATCGGGTTCCAGTACCCGAGGAACATGTCCAGGCGCTTGTCGCGGATGCCGGCGAAGATGATCTGCTGCGAGGCGCTGGTCTGCTTGGTCTGGTAGCCCAGGCCGTCGAGCAGCACCTGGGCCATGGCGCTGGTGGCGATCACATCGGTCCAGTTGACCACGCCCAGGCGCACATCCTTGCAGGCGGCGGGTTCGGCGGCGAAAAGCGGCGTGGCTACGGTAGAGCTGAGCGCGAGGGACAACAGGCTGCGGCGGATAAAGCGATGCATGGTGGCTCTCCATCGGCAGTGCGTATTGTTATCGGATCCGGCCTCTGCGGGCCGTGAGAACACGCTACGCTGGCAGCAGGGTGGAAAATCGCACCCTGGCGACCAACACTTGCACGGAGGCGACCACCTTTGCCGCGGAGCACGCGATGCTGCAAACCATAGACTTCCTGTTGCTGCCAGGCTTCTCCGCCATGGGCTTCATCAGTGCCATCGAGCCGCTGCGCGTGGCCAATCGCTTCCGTGGCCCCCTGTACCGTTGGCGTGTGCTGAGCCTGGACGGTGGTGCGGTGCAGGCCAGCAATGGCATGTCGGTGAATGCCGACGGTGCGTTGGGGGAGGGTGAACACGGGCGACTGCTGCTGCTGGTGGCCGGTTTCGAGCCACTGGCGTGCTATGGGTTGAAGTTGCAGCACATGCTGCGTCGTCTCGACCACGAGGGCGTGGTGCTGGGCGGGATCGACACGGGCGCCATGGTACTGGCCGAGGCCGGCCTGCTCGATGGTCACCGGGCCACCCTGCATTGGGAAGCACTGGAGGCGTTCAAGGAACGTTATCCACGCCTGCAGGCGACCCAGGAGCTGTTCGAGATCGACCGCCGACGCATCACCTGTGCCGGCGGCACGGCTTCCATCGACCTGATGCTCGACCTGATCGCCCAGGCCCACGGCAGCGAACTGGCAGTGCAGGTGTCCGAGCAGTTCGTGCTCGGGCGCATCCGCCCGCGCCAGGATCACCAGCGCATGGAAATTGCCACGCGCTATGGGCTGCGCAACAAGAAGCTGGTGAAGGTGATCGGCGAGATGGAGCGCAATACCGAGCTGCCACTCAACACCCAGGTGCTGGCTGAAGGCGTGCAGGTGACCCGGAGGCAGCTGGAGAGGCTGTTTCGCCTGCACCTGGACGACACGTCCAGTGGCTTCTATCTGCGGCTGAGGCTGGACAAGGCACGGCAACTGCTGCGCCAGACCGACATGAGCGTACTGGAGGTGGGCGTCGCATGTGGCTTCGAATCGGCATCGTACTTCACCCGCTGTTATCGGGCACGGTTCGAGCGTTGTCCCAGGGAGGATCGGCGGCTGGCGGTGCCGTCATGATGCCTGGACCGGGTCGAGCCTCGGCAAGCCGGCTTCCACAGGTGCCGCGTAGCGCGAAACCTGTGGAAGCCTGTGAGGCTTAGCTGTTGGGCAGCAAGCGGCAGGTGATGCTCTTGATGTAGCGGGTCTCGGCGATGGCCGGGTGCACTGGGTGGTCCGGGCCCTGGCCGCCGCGCTCGAGCAGTTGCAGGTTGCGGTCCAGGTGGCGGGCGCTGGTCAGCAGGATGTTGTGCAGGTCGTCTTCGGGCAGGTGCATCGAGCACGAGGCGCTGACCAGGATGCCGTCCTTGGTCAGCATGCGCATGGCCTGTTCGTTGAGACGACGGTAGGCGGCCTCGCCGTTCTTCAGGTCTTTCTTGCGTTTGATGAAGGCGGGTGGGTCGGCGATGATCACGTCGAAGCGCTCTTCGGCGGCTTTCAGCTCGCGCAGGGCTTCAAACACGTCGCCTTCGATGCAGGTCAGTTTTTCGCCGATGCCATTGAGCGCGGCATTGCGCTCTACGCCGTCGAGGGCGAAGCCCGAGGCGTCCACGCAGAACACTTCGCTGGCGCCGAACGCGCCGGCCTGCACGCCCCAGCCACCGATGTAGCTGAACAGATCGAGCACGCGCTTGCCCTTGACGTAGGGGGCCAGGCGGGCGCGGTTCATGCGGTGGTCGTAGAACCAGCCGGTCTTCTGGCCTTCACGCACCGGGGCTTCGAACTTGACGCCGTTCTCTTCCAGCGCGACCCAGTCCGGCACTTCGCCGTAGACGGTCTCGACATAACGCTCCAGGCCTTCAGCATCGCGGGCGGCGGAGTCGTTCTTGAACAGGATGCCACTGGGTTTGAGCACCTGCACCAGCGCGGCGATCACCTCATCCTTGTGCGCTTCCATGGTGGCCGAGGCCAGCTGGACCACGAGGATGTCGAAGAAGCGGTCGACCACCAGGCCTGGGAGCAGGTCGGAGTCGCCATACACCAGGCGGTAGCACGGCTTGTCGAACAGGCGCTCACGCAGCGACAGGGCCACGTTCAGGCGGTGTACGAGCAGCGACTTGTCCAGCGGCAGCTTGGCATCGCGCGACAGCAGGCGGGCGCAGATCAGGTTGTTCGGGCTCATGGCCACAACCCCCAGCGGCTTGCCGTTGGCAGCTTCGAGAATGGCCTGCTGGCCGGCCTTCAGGCCTTGCAGCGGGGTCGCGGCAACATCGACTTCATTGCTGTAGACCCACAGGTGGCCGGCGCGCAGGCGGCGGTCGGCATTGGCTTTGAGGCGAAGGCTGGGCAGGGACATGACGTCGCTCCGGGAAAAAAGAGCGGGAGTATACCGTGTTGGCCCCAGATTCGCTGGTGGGTGCGACCAAGTGGTCTGCGCCAACGGCTAAAGAAATTCTGGGATCCAACGATCCACTGCTAGTTACCCTGCCGGCGTACAGGGTTAGAATCTCCCGTCCCCAGCGAGAATGCACGTATGTCCCAGGAACTCACCGCCGAACAGATCCAGCAAGCCCTGCAGGGCATCACCATCCCGCCACAGCCGCAGATCATGGTCGACCTGCAGTTCGAGCAGTACATGCCCGACCCGGACCTGGAGACCATCGCCAAGCTGATCGCGCAGGACCCGGGCCTGTCCGGCGCCCTGCTCAAGCTGGTCAATTCGGCGCAGTTCGGCCTGGCGAACAAGATCGGCTCGATCCAGCGCGCGGTAAACCTGCTGGGCAGCCGCTCGATCATCAACCTGATCAATGCCCAGTCGATCAAAGGCGAGATGAGCGACGAGACCATCGTCACCCTCAACCGTTTCTGGGACACCGCCCAGGACGTGGCCATGACCTGCCTCACCCTGGCCAAGCGCACCGGCATCCAGGCCGTGGACGAGGCCTACACCCTGGGCCTGTTCCACGATTGCGGCGTGCCGTTGATGCACAAGCGCTTCCCCAACTACATGGAGGTGCTGGAAGAGTCCTACGCCAAGGCCAATGACGAGATCCGCGTGGTGGACACCGAAAACCGCGTGTTCAACACCAACCATTCGGTAGTCGGCTACTTCACTGCCAAGTCCTGGCGCCTGCCGGAACACATCAGCGCGGCCATCGCCAACCACCACAACGCCCTGGCGGTGTTCCGCGACGAGTCTTCGCGCAATACCCAGACCCAACTGAAGAACCTGCTGGCGGTGCTGAAGATGTCCGAGCACATCTGTGCCTCCTACCGCGTGCTGGGCAACCAGGCCGTGGACCACGAGTGGGACGTGGTCGGCCCGCTGGTGCTGGACTACATCGGCCTGACCGAATACGACTTCGAGCAGCTCAAGCAGAACATCCGCGAACTGGGCGGGCACTGAGCCATGCCGGAACTGCCAGAGGTCGAGACCACGCGGCGCGGCATCGCGCCTCATTTGCAAGGCCAGCGGGTCAGCCGCGTGGTGGTGCGTGACCGGCGCCTGCGCTGGCCGATCCCGGAAGACCTGGACGTGCGCCTGTCGGGGCAGCGCATCGTCAGTGTCGAGCGCCGTGCCAAGTACCTGCTGATCAACGCCGAGGTCGGTACCCTGATCAGTCACCTGGGCATGTCGGGCAACCTGCGCCTGGTCGAGCTGGGTTTGCCGGCGGCAAGGCACGAACATGTGGACATCGAGCTCGAGTCGGGCCTGATGCTGCGCTACACCGACCCGCGCCGCTTCGGGGCGATGCTGTGGAGCCTCGATCCACTCAATCATGAGCTGCTGATCCGCCTGGGACCTGAGCCGCTGACCGACCTGTTCGACGGTGAGCGCCTGTTCCAGCTGTCCCGGGGGCGCTCGATGGCGGTCAAGCCGTTCATCATGGACAACGCGGTGGTGGTCGGCGTGGGCAACATCTACGCCACCGAGGCCTTGTTCGCCGCCGGGATCGACCCGCGCCGCGAAGCAGGCGGGATTTCACGGGCGCGCTATCTGAAGCTGGCGATCGAGATCAAGCGAGTATTGGCGGCGGCCATCGAACAGGGCGGGACCACCTTGCGGGACTTCATCGGTGGCGATGGCCAGCCGGGCTACTTCCAGCAGGAGCTGTTCGTGTATGGGCGTCGTGGGCAGCCGTGCAAACTGTGCGGGACCGAGCTGCGCGAAGTGAAGCTGGGCCAGCGGGCGAGCGTGTTCTGCCCGAAATGCCAGCGTTGAGTTCCGAGGCCGCGTTGCGGCCTATCGCCGGCAAGCCGGCTCCCACAAGTTGAAGGCATGCTTGGCCCCTGTGGGAGCCGGCTTGCCGGCGATAGGGCCGGTACAGGCGAGAGCGGATCAGTCGACGATCGCCGCCCGCCCCACGCCCCGCGGGTCGCTGGCCGCCTCCACAGTCCCGCCAGCCTTGTCCCAATAAAGCACCTGCTGATTGCCGTACTGACGCCCGACATCCTTCAACCGATACCCGCGCCCTTCAAGCTCGGCCTTCTGCCGCGCACTGAACGTGCCCGGCTCATGTTCCACCACATCCGGCAGGTACTGATGGTGATAGCGCGGTGTCGCCGGCCACTCGGCCACCGGCCGGCCCTCCAGGAACCCCAGCACCGACAGCAGCACCATGCTGGGTATGCGGCTGCCGCCCGGAGTGCCAAAGGTGGCGAACTGGCTGGGGCTTTCGATGAAGGTCGGGCTCATGCTCGACAGGGGACGCTTGCCCGCCGCCACCGCATTGGCCTGGCTGCCGGCCAGGCCATAGCTGTTGCTGCCGCCAGGGTCGGCGGCGAAATCGTCCATCTCGTTGTTCAGCACCACACCAGTCCCAGGCACGCTGAACGCCGCGCCAAATGGCAGGTTGACCGACAGCGTGGCGGACACGGCGTTGCCGTCACCATCGATCACCGCGAAATGAGTGGTGTGGTCGCCTTCTCGCCAGGCCGGTGAGGGCGGCAGCGCGGTGCTGGGGGTGGCCTGGTGCACATCGATACTGTCGGCCAGCCCAGTCAGGTACTGGCGCGCCAGTAGCCGGTTGATCGGGTTGCTCACATAGTCCGGGTCGCCGAGCAGGCCGCGGTCGCGGTAGGCGCGGCGCAGCACTTCGATCACATAGTGGCTGCGTTGCACGGGCTCGGCGCTCTGCCAGGGCAGGCGCTGGAGCATGGCCAGGCTTTGTGCCAGGGCCACGCCGCCGGCCGAAGGCGGCGGGCTGCTGATCAGTTCACGCTGGTCGGCCAGTGGATAACGCAGCGGTTCACGCCACGCCGTACGGTATCCGGCGAGGTCGTCGAGGGTCCAGATACCGCCGCCCTGGCGCACGCCTTCGACCAGGCGGCGGGCCATCGGGCCACGGTAGAAACCGTCGCGGCCCTGCTCGGCCATGGCTTGCAGGGTGGCGGCCAGTTCGGGTTGGCGGATCAGCGTGCCCAGGGCTGGCACGTCGTGGTCACTGAGGAACAGCCGTGCGCTTTCGGCATCGTCGCGCAGGGCGCTCAGGCGCATGGTGGCGCGATCGCGATAGATACGGTCGACGGCGAAGCCCTGGTTGGCCAGGCGGATGGCCGGGGCCAGGCTGTCCTTGAGCGGTAGCTTGCCATGGGTGCTGGCGAGGTCGGCCAGGGCCTGGGGCAGGCCGGGGATCGCGGCGGCCAGCGGCCCGTTGATCGACAGGCCGGGCTGCACCTTGCCGTCCTTGAGGTACATGTCCGCCCTGGCCGCGGCCGGGGCGCGTTCGCGCGCATCGAGGAAGGTATACCGGGGCGTGACGCCGCTCTCGCGCAGGAGGAAGAAACCACCGCCACCCAGGCCCGAGCCATAGGGCTCGACCACGGCCAGCGTGGCGCTGATGGCCACGGCGGCGTCGAAGGCGTTGCCGCCTTGTTGCAGGATCTGTCGCGCCGCCGAGGTCGCCTCGCTGTGCGGGCTGGCGATGGCTGAACGCCCGGGGCCTTGCGCCTGGGCGGCGCAGGCCAGCAGGGCCAGGCAGGCGCCGAGGGCTGCGCGCTGTAACGCCGCGACGAACGGCATCAGGCCTTGCCGGTGATCCGGCGGTACTTGGCCATCAGCTCGTCTTCGGTTTCCGGGTGGGCTTCATCCAGGGGGATGCAGTCTACCGGGCAAACCTGCTGGCACTGTGGCTCGTCGTAGTGGCCCACGCACTGGGTGCACAGGTTCGGGTCGATCACGTAGATCTCTTCGCCTTGCGAGATGGCGGCGTTCGGGCACTCGGGTTCGCAGACGTCGCAGTTGATGCAATCGTCGGTGATGATCAGGGACATGGGGACTCCGGCCAGGGCATCGGGCCCGGGCATGTTTCAAAGCGATGGGCGCAATTGTGCCGGATTCGCGCCCGCAGTGCACGCGGGCGCGACGTCGTGACCGCGAGGGTTACTTGCGGAAGCGCTCGGTCAGCGCGTCGGCCACGGCCGGGTGCACAAATTTGCTGATATCACCGCCCAACGCGGCGATTTCCCGAACCAACGTCGAGGAAATGAACGAATAGCGCTCCGACGGCGTGAGGAACAGGCTCTCGACGTCCGGCGCGAGCTGGCGGTTCATGTTGGCCAACTGGAACTCGTATTCGAAGTCGGACACGGCACGCAGGCCGCGCAGGAATACGTTGGCGCCTTTTTCCTTGGCGAAATGCGCCAGCAGGGAGGAGAAGCCGATGACTTCGACATTGGGCAGGTGCTTGGTGACCTCGCGGGCCAGTTCGACCCGCTGTTCCAGGGGGAACAGCGGGTTTTTCTTCGGGCTGGCCGCCACGGCGATGATCACATGGTCGAACAGGCGCGAGGCGCGCTCGACCAGGTCTCCATGGCCTTTGGTAATGGGGTCGAAAGTACCCGGGTACAACACTCGGTTCATCGCGTCATCCTGGCTGGAGTGCGTTGGGGAGTCGGATGGTAGCGCAGCGATTGCGCCCGGCCAAGTCGTGAGGCCGGCTGATGGCACTATAGACAGCGTGGCTATTGGCTGTCATGCGCCACGTGCCAGGCGGCCGATCAGCGCATCGCTGAGCAGGGCCGTCAGGGCGTACACCGACAGCTGCGGGTTGGCGCCAATGCTGGTGGGGAACAGCGAACCGTCGTGGATCGACAGGTTTTCCAGCTGGTGATGCCGGCCCAGGCTGTCGCACACGGCCTGGCGCGGATCCTCGCCCAGGGCGCAGCCGCCCATGACGTGGGCGCTGCCCAGGCGCATGCGCAGCAGTTCCAGGGGCAGGCCGTCGATCAGCGCCTGGGCTTGTGCCGGGTCGCTGACATAGCGAGCATCGCCATGCACCGGCATCACATGGCGGGCACCGGCGGCGAACTGGATCTGCGCCATGCTGTGCCAGGCCCGGCGCAGGCCGTCGCGCAGATAGTCGGTGACGGGGTAGTCCAGCACAGGCGAGCCATCGCCGCGCAGCTCTACCTGGCCGCCGGGGCTGTCGGGGTGGAAGCCGTCGCGCAACAGCGCCAGCATCACATGGGTGTGGGGCAGTTCGGCCATGCGCTGGGCATTGTCCTGGCCATGGCCGCCGAGCAGGGTGCTGGCCAGGGCCGGGTGCAACGGTGGTACTTCGAGTTTGTAGCCCACCGGGCCGGTGACACCGTCCTGCCACTGGAACTGGTCGCTGTAGATCGATTGCGGCGCCCCGTAGTACGGGTCGATCTTCGCTTCGAACTGTGCTGCGCTGAAGTTGACCAGGTGCAGGAAGGTGCGCTTGCCCAGCCGCTGGTGCGGGTCAGGCGCGTCTGAGCGCAGCAGCAGTGCCGGGCTGTTGATACCGCCGCCGGCAAGTACATAGTGGCGGGCGCGTACGCGAACCTGGCGGCCTGTGGGCTGGATACCCCGAGCGTCCAGGGCCTGGCATTGCAAGTGGTCGATGCGCTGGCCGTCATGATTGAACCGCTCGGCACGGGCCAGGTAGAGCAGCTCGCCGCCGTGCTCCAGGGTAGCCGGGATGCTGGTGACCAGCATCGACTGCTTGGCGTTGACCGGGCAGCCCATGCCGCAGTAACCCAGGTTCCAGCAGCCGCGCACGTTGCGCGGAATCACCGCCCAGCGGTGACCAAGCGCCTCGCAGCCGCGACGCAACACGTCGTTGTTGGCATTGGGCGGCATCGCCCAGGGGCTGATGCCCAGATGCTGCTCCATGCGCTCGAACCACGGCTTCAGGGTGTCGTTGTCCAGGCCCTTGACCCCATGCTCGCGAGCCCAGTGTTCCAGGGTCTGTGGCGGTGTGCGAAAGCTCGATGTCCAATTGACCAGGGTAGTGCCGCCCACCGCCCGGCCCTGCAGAATGGTAATGGCGCCGTCTTTGCTCAGACGGCCCAGGCCCTCCTGGTAGAGGTCGGCGTAGGCTTCGTGCTCGAGCAGGTGGAAGTCGCTGCTGGTCTTCAGCGGCCCTTCCTCGATCAGCAGCACCTTCAAGCCAGCGGCGCTGAGCCCTTCGGCGGTGGTGGCGCCGCCTGCGCCGCTGCCGATGACGGCGACGTCGGCAGTGAGGGTCAGGTCCTGTTCCAGGCGTGAGCCATCGTGGGTGATCCAGCCTCTTTCGAGGCCTAGGCGGAATGGGTCGGGGGCGGGCATTTGGCGGTGCTCTTGTCTGGTGTTCAGATCTTTGGTGGGCCGGGGTAGCCGCACGCCGCCCAGGCTTCGGGGCGTTCGTACCAGGCCATCAGCAGCAGTTGCAGCAACGAGGCGTGACCCTGGCGCAGCAGGTTCAACGAGCTGTCGCGCCAGCGTTCGAGGAAACGTTCAACCTCGGCACCGGTGGCATCGGCCCAGCCGCCCCAGACCCCGGTCAGTGGTCCGCGAGTGAGGGACAGGGTGAGCACGTCGAACAATTGCCGTGTCAGCTTGAGCATGGCGGGCGACAGCGCCGCCAGCTTGTGGTCGAGGCTTTGCAGCACAGACGCCGTGGACGCCTGGGTACCGGCCAGCACGACGGGAATCAGTGCCTGCAACAGCGGCAGGTCGTCGTCGCGCAGCACCTGGTAACCAGCCGACGGCCTCTGCTGGCTACAGCCGATCAGGCTGGTCGCCCCCAGAAACAGGCTGGCGCCCAGGCCAAAGCGCAGCAGGTCGCGGCGCTGCATCAGCGGATGAACAGCTTGTAGACCAGCCGTTGCAAGGCCTTGCCATAAGGCGGGTAGATCACCTTGGCGGCATTGATGCGTTGCTTGGCCAACACGGCCTTGGCCTTGCTGAAGGTCAGGAAACCTTCGTGACCGTGGTAGTGGCCCATACCGGACGGGCCGATGCCGCCAAATGGCAGGTCATCCTGGGCCACATGCAGCAGGGTGTCGTTGAGGCAGACACCGCCGGAGTGGGTGTCGCGCAGTACCCGGGCCTGCTCGCCACGGTCATAGCCGAAGTAGTAGAGCGCCAGGGGGCGAGGTCGCTGGTTGATGTAGGCCAGGGCGTCGCCCAGGCGCTCGTAGGGCACCACGGGTAGCAGGGGGCCGAATATCTCGTCCTGCGTCACCTGCATGCTGTCGTTTACGTCCAGCAGCAGGTGAGGGGGCAGCCGGCGACCCTGGCGCGGCTCGTCGGGATAGAGGTCGATCACCTGGGCTCCCTGCTCGCGGGCATCGTCCAGCAACCGGTTCAGGCGGCCAAGCTGGCGCTCGTTGATGATCGCGCTGTAGTCGGGGTTGCCGGTCAGGCGCGGATAGAGGCGGCGCACAGCGCGCTGGTAGGCGTCGGCGAAGGCGCCCAGGCGCTCGCGGGGCACCAGCACGTAATCGGGGGCGACGCAGGTCTGGCCGGCGTTGAGGGTCTTGCCGAAGGCGATGCGTTCGGCGGCGGTGTCCAACGGCACGTCGGCCGATACGATAGCCGGCGACTTGCCGCCCAGCTCAAGGGTCACTGGCGTGAGGTTTTGCGCGGCGGCCAGCATCACATGGCGGCCGACGCTGGTGGCGCCGGTGAACAGCAGGTGGTCGAAGGGCAGGCGGGCAAAAGCCTGGCCGACTTCCACCTCGCCCAGCACCACGCTCACCAGATCATTGGGGAACACGCGCTCGAGCAGGTTCTTGAGGGCCTGGCCACTGGCCGGGGTCGACTCGCTGAGCTTGAGCATCACCCGGTTGCCGGCGGCCAGGGCGCCGGTCAGTGGGCCGATGGCGAGAAACAGCGGGTAGTTCCACGGCACGATGATCCCCACCACGCCCAGTGGCTGGTATTGCACCCGGGCGCTGGCGGGGTGGAAGGCCAGGCCGACCTTGCGCCGCGATGGACGCATCCAGCGGCCCAGCTGTTTCTCCGCGTCGCGCAGGCCCATGACCGACGGCATCAGTTCGGCGAGCAGGGTTTCGTCACGGCTGCGGCCACTGAAGTCGGCATCGATAGCTGTAATCAGGTGCTCCTGGTCCGCCAGCAGCGCCTCGCGCAGGCTTTTCAACCACTGCCGGCGTTGCGTGGCCGGGGGCATCGGGTTGCCGGAGAACGCCTGTCGTTGAGCGTCGAACGTCGCTTGCAGGTCGAGGTCGGATTGTACGGGGGGAAGTACGGCAGGCGAGGTCATGGCGGCTCCGGGGCTGACGAGTGAGTAGAGCATATACTCTAATTGGTACCATCGTGCACCTTTTTCACTTGATCGGCGGTGCACCCGACGGGCTGGAAGCCGTAAGATGGGCCCGATCCTTACACGCTGGAGACTGGAGCTGAGCATGGCCCCGCGCATGAAGACCCGAGAGCGCATCGTGCAGAGCAGCCTGGAGCTGTTCAACCAGCAGGGCGAGCGTTGCGTCAGCACCAACCACATTGCCGCGCACATGGAAATCTCGCCCGGCAACCTGTACTACCACTTCCCCAACAAGCAGGCGATCATCGCCGTGCTGTTCAATCAGTACGAAGCGCTGGTCGACAGCTTCCTGCGCCCGCCCCAGGGCCGCACCGCCACCGTCGAAGACAAGCGCTTCTACCTCAAGGCGCTGCTGGCGGCGATGTGGAACTACCGCTTCCTGCACCGCGACCTCGAGCACCTGCTCGACAGCGACCCGGAACTGGCGGCCCGCTATCGGCGCTTCTCGCAGCGCTGTCTGCAGCAGGGGCAGGCCATTTACCGCGGCTTTGTCGAGGCCGGCATCCTGAACATGGATGCCGCGCAGGTGGAGTCGCTGACCATCAACGCCTGGATCGTGCTGACTTCCTGGGTGCGTTTTCTCAGCACCACCCGCGAGCATTCCGCGCACCTGGGTGAAGAAGCGTTCAAGCGCGGCGTCTATCAGGTGGTGGTGCTGGAGCTGGGGTATGTCACCCCGACCGCGCGTGCCGCGGTACAGGCGCTGTGCGCTGAGTTCCATGTCCCGTTCAACCAGGCCCTGGAGCATTGATCCGGGGTTTCGAGCCATTCATCAGGAGATTGTCATGCCCCTCGCGCAATTGATCACCCCGCAACAGCTGGCCGAACGCCTGGGCGCGCCCGGCCTGGTGATCCTCGACTGCCGCTTTGCCTTGGAAGATGTCGACTACGGCCAACGCAGCTACGCCGAAGGGCATATTGCCGGGGCGCACTTCGCCGACCTCGAACGCGACCTGAGCGGGCCGGTGCTCAAGGGCAGCACAGGCCGCCACCCGCTGCCCGACCCACAGCGGCTGGTGGAGCGCCTTCGCGAGTGGGGTGTGGACAACGACAGCCAGGTGGTGCTCTACGACGACGGCCCCGGCGCCTTTGCCGCCCGTGCCTGGTGGCTGCTGGCCTGGCTGGGCAAGCGCGACGCGGTGTTCATCCTCGATGGCGGCCTGAAGGCCTGGCACGCCGCCCACCTGCCGCTGAGCCTCGACCCGCCGGTACGGCGCGAAGGCAATTTCAGCGGTGGGCCGGACATGGCGCTGCTGGTCGATGCCGCCCACCTGGCCAAGCGCCTGGACGACCCCGCGATGACCTTGATCGACGCGCGCGGCCTGCCGCGCTTCCGTGGCGAGGTCGAGCCGATCGACCCGGTGGCCGGGCATATCCCTGGCGCCCGATGCGCGGCATTCACCGACAACCTTGGCGCGGACGGGCGGTTCCTGCCGGCCGCCCAGCTGAAACAGCGTTTTGCCGAAAAACTGGGCGATCGGGCGCCGGAGGACCTGGTGGCTTATTGCGGCTCTGGCGTGACGGCTTGCCACAACCTGTTTGCCCTGTCGCTGGCGGGTTATCCGCTGGGGCGGTTGTATGCCGGGTCGTGGAGTGAGTGGATCAATGATCCGAGGCGCGGCGTAGCCACTGGCGATTGAGTCCTGATGTGGGATCGGCGCACCGCCGCGCCCACAAAGCCTTCCTTCACCTGATGATCCTGGATGGGGCCTATCGCCCTTCCATCAGCCACTGCGGAATCCGCCGTTCCAGGTAGTACTCCGGATTGCGCAGGCTGCCCTCGACGAACCCCACATGCCCACCCCGGCTGTGCAGTTCGAACTGCGTCTGTGCCGCCAGCTCACCGGCATTGGGCAGACTGTGACCAAACACGAACGGATCATCGTTGGCGTGGATGATCAGCGTCGGTGTGCGGTTCTCGCCCAGGTAGTAGCGGCTGGAGGCGCGCCGGTAGTAGTCATGGGCATCGCTGAAGCCATTGAGGGGCGCGGTCACCTTGCCATCGAAGTCCCAGAACGTGCGCAGGTTGCGCAGCGAGCCCAGGCGTTCGAGGGTGGCCAGCCCTTCATGGTGGCCCTTGTCGCGGAAGTGCTGTTGCTTGTCCTGCACGTAGGCCAGCATCTGGCGCATGAAATGCGCCTGGTAGACCTTCGAGAAACCCAGGCCGATACGGTCGGCGCACTGGTCCAGGCGAAACGGCACCGACACCGCTACCGCTGCCTCCAGCTGGCTGGCCGCGCCGCTTTCACCCAGGTACTTGAGCAGCACATTGCCGCCCAGCGAATAGCCCACGGCATACAGCGGCGCCAGCGGCCGCTGCGCCCGCAGGTGACGGATGGTTTCGGCCAGGTCTTCGCTGGCCCCGGAATGGTAGCTGCGCGCCAATAGGTTGGGTTCGCCCGAGCAGCCGCGCCAGTTCACCGCGACACTGGCCCAGCTGCGTGCCTGCAGGGCCAGTTGCAGGCCTTTGACATATGGTGAATTGGACGACCCGGTCAGGCCGTGAAGTACCAGCACCAAGGGCGCATCGGCCTGGTGCGGGCCGTGCCAGTCGAGGTCGAGAAAATCGCCGTCCGCCAGCCATAGACGCTCGCGATTGCGCGGCAGGTCCGGGAGCTTGCGCCAGAGTGGCCCCCACAATGTCTGCAAGTGGGGGTTGGACAGGCCGGCGGCCGGGCGGAAGGTGGCGGTGTGGCTGGGCATGCTGGGCGGCTCGTGATGTGCCTGCCTAGAGTGCCATGAAACACCGCCCTCGCGCCTGTGCTATTGGTCGCCAGCCGCGCGCCGCCATAGGGCGTAATGCACCTGGCCGGTCTTCTTCTCGCGGTGCAGGCGCCAGTTGCCTGGCATTGGCAGCGAAGAGGGCACGGCTTCGCTTTCGGTGTAGATCCACGCCTGCTCGCGCAGCCACTGGCCCTGCTCCAGCAGGTTGCAGGTATTGGCCAGCAAGTCCTGGTGGAACGGCGGGTCGAGGAACACCACATCGAATTGCTGCTTGGCCGGGCCTTGCAGGTAGCGCAGGGCGTCGGTCTGCAGGATCTGCCCGCGCGGGCAGCGCAACACTTCGAGGTTGTCCTTGAGGTTGGTGGTGGCCGCAGGGTTGCTGTCCAGCGCCACGGCATCCTTCGCGCCACGGGACAGCGCTTCGAGCACCAGGGCGCCGCTGCCGGTGAAGGCATCGAGCACCAGGGCGCCCTCGATGTAGGGCGCCAGCCAGTTGAACAGGGTTTCGCGCACGCGGTCTGGGGTCGGCCGCAGGCCTTCGCCTTCCGGCACGGCCAGGCGACGGCTGCGCCACTCGCCGGCGATGATGCGCAACTGGCCGGGGCCCTTGCTGGCGCCCGAGGCCGGGCGCGCGGGAGTGTTGGGTCTTGCCATTAGTGCTCCGGTACGCCGAGCGGCTGCTCGGCGGGTTTGTCAGTGGGGGCCGGCAGCGGTTGCTGCGCCACCTTCGGGCCGACGGTGACGATCACCAGCTTGTCCGCCGCGAGATGCTTGTTCATGGCGGCCTTGACCTGCTCGACGCTCAGTGCCTGGGACTGCTGCATGAAGTCCTCCAGCCAGCTCAGCGGCAGGTTGTAGAAGCCGATCGCGCCCAGCTGCCCGACAATGCTGGCGTTGCTGGCATTGGACAGCGGGAAGCTGCCGGCCAGCTCGCGCTTGGCATCGTCCAGTTCCTGCTGGGTCGGGCCGCTCTTCAGGTAGTCGGCCAGGATATCCTGGACCAGCTTGAGCGTGGCCTCGCTGAGTTCGGCGCGGGTCTGCAGGTTGATCATGAACGGGCCGCGCACCTGCATCGGGCTGAAGACCGAGTACACGCCGTATGTCAGGCCGCGTTTCTCGCGAACCTCGCTCATCAGGCGGGTGCCGAAGGCGCCACCGCCGAGGATCTGGTTGCCCAGCGACAGGGCCGGCCAGTCCGGGTCGTTGCGGTCGATGCCCAGCTCGGCCAGCATCAGGTGAGTCTGCTTGGACGGGAAGTCGATATGCGTAATCCCCGGCTTGGGCTCGACCGGTTGCTCCGGCTTGGCCAGTGCCGCGCCCTTGGGCAGGCCGGCGGAGACCTGCGCGGCGATGGCCTCGGCCTCGCCGCGGCTGAGGTCGCCAACCAGGGCGATCACCGCGTTGCCGGCGGCGTAGGCCTTGCCGTGGAAAGTGCGCAGCTGGGCCAGGGTGATGCCCGGGATGGACTCGGCGGTACCGTCGCTGGGGCTGGCATAGGGGTGCTGGCCATAGAGATTGGCGAACAGCGTCTTGCCGGCAATCTTGCCCGGGTTCTGCTTCTCGTACTCGAAGCCCGCCAGCAACTGGTTCTTGATGCGCTTGAGGGCGTCCTCGGGGAAGGTCGGCTGGCCCACCACCTCGGTGAACAGTTTCAACGCCGGCTCGCGTTTTTCCGTGGCGCTGAGGCTGCGCAGCGAGGCCACGGCCATGTCGCGGTAGGAACCGTTGCCGAAATCGGCGCCCAGGTCTTCGAAGCCTTCGGCAATGGCGGTGACGTCCTTGCCGGCCACGCCCTCGTTGAGCATGGCGTTGGTCAGAGTGGCCAGGCCTGGGGTGCCGCCGTCCTGGCTGCTGCCGGCGGCGAAGGTCACGCGCAGGTCGAACATCGGCAACTCGCGGGCCTCGACGAACAGCACCCGGGCGCCTTCGGCAGTGGTCCAGTGCTGGATGTTCAACTGGCGTCGGCTGGGGGCCTTGCCGTCCAGTTCGGCCAGCGATTGCAGGGTGTTGGCCGGGCGGGCCGCGGCGTCGGCCTGGCTTTGGCTGTCGGACTGGGCAGGGCGCGCCAGCAGCGCGGCGATGGCCACCACCAGCACGATGATCGCCAGGCCGAACAGGGTGTAACGGGGTGCGCTGCGATCACTCATGAGCGGACTCCTCGGGCAGTACATGGGCAACGCTCAGGCGTTCGCGGGTGAAATAGGTGCGGGCGGCGACCTGGATGTCCTCCGGGGTCACGCGCTTGAGGTCGTCGAGTTCGCTGTCGATCAGCTTCCAGGACAGGCCGACCGTTTCCAGTTGCCCGATGGTGGTGGCCTGGCTGCTGATCGAGTCGCGGTCGTAGACCAGGCCGGCGATCACCTGGGCGCGTACGCGCTCGAGCTCTTCGGCGGTCGGTGGCGTGGTCTTGAGCTCGTCGAGCAACTGCCAGATGCCTTTCTCTACTTCGGCCAGGGTCTTGTGTTTCTGCACGTTGGGCGTGGCCGAGATCATGAACAGGCTGTCGCCGCGGGTGAAGGCGTTGTAGCTGGAGGAGGCACCGGCCACCAATTCCTGGCCGCGCTCCAGGCGTGCCGGCATGCGGGCGCTATAGCCGCCGTCGAGCAGGGCCGAGATCAGCCGCAGGGCGTTGACGCTGCGCGGGTCCTTGGCGGTGGCCAGGGCCGGGACATTGAAGCCGTAGATCAGGCTGGGCAATTGCGTGCGCAGGTGCAGGGTGAGCAGGCGCCGGCCCGGCTCGGCCAGTTCCAGCGGCAGTTTGCTCGGCGGCACGGCGCGTTTGGGGATGGGGCCGAAGTACTTCTGCGCCAAGGCCCTGACCTCGTCCGGCTTGACGTCGCCGACCACCACCAGGGTGGCGTTGTTCGGGGCGTACCAGGACTCGTACCAGTGACGCAGTTCCTCGACCTTCATGCGCTCGAGGTCGGCCATCCAGCCGATGGTCGGCGTGTGGTAGCCGCTGGCCGGGTAGGCCATGGCGCGGAACAGCTCGAAGGCCTTGGCGTTGGGCTGGTCGTCGGTGCGCAGGCGGCGCTCTTCCTTGATCACCTCGATCTCGCGGCTGAATTCGTCGGCTGGCAGGCGCAGGCTGGCCAAGCGGTCGGCTTCGAGCTCCAGGGCCACCGGCAGGCGATCGCGGGCCAGCACCTGGTAGTAAGCGGTGTAGTCGTCGCTGGTGAAGGCGTTTTCCTCGGCGCCGAGATCGCGCAGGATGCGCGAGGCCTCGCCGGGGCCGATCTTGGCGCTGCCCTTGAACATCATGTGTTCCAGGGCATGGGACAGGCCGGTCTGGCCCGGTGTCTCGTAGCTGGAACCGACCTTGTACCAGATCTGCGAAACCACCACCGGCGCCCGGTGGTCCTCGCGCACGACCACTTTCAGGCCGTTGTCGAGGATGAATTCGTGGGTGGGTTGCACATCGGCGGCGAAAGCCGCCAGCGGCAGGCACAGCGTGCCGAGCAACAGGCCAGCGGCGCGGCGGGCTAGAGCATTCATACGGTGTTCAACCTGTTCGGCGGCCCGCTTGGGTTTAGCGTCGGCGGGCCAGGAGGTGCTAGGATACTGATCCGGTTGCCTGGCGACCATGCCTGTCGCCGTTCTGGCCTGCAGGCCCTTACGACAAAACGTTGCGCATGAACCCGCTGGCTTCACAGTAGTCTGTTCTGCGTGAGTTAAGAATTCCCGATGCGCCGCTGCTGGCCCATCGCTACCCTGAGATAGCCGTCTTCCATGTTTGGTTCCAACGACGACAAAAAAGCGCCGGCCGCGGCTGGCGAGAAGAAAGGCCTGTTCAGCTGGTTCCGCAAGAAGCCGGAACAACCTGCCGCCGAACAGCCGCAAGCCCCTGCACCGCAAGCGCCCGTCGAGCAGACCGCACCGGTTGCCGAGCCGTCGCAGGCACCTGTTCCTGAACCGGTGGTTGCCACGCCGCAGCTGGAGCCCGTGCCAGAGCCGGTGGTTGTAGCGCCGCAGCCGGAGCCTGTGCCAGAGCCGGTGGTTGTAGCTCCGCAGTCGGAGCCCGTGCCAGAGCCGGTGGTTGTAGCGCCGCAGCCGGAGCCCGTGCCAGAGCCGGTGGTTGCTGCACCGCAGCCGGAGCTCGCTCCAGAGCCGGTGGTTGCAACGCTGCAACCGGTCGAGGCCGAAGTAACTGCGGCCCCGGTCAGCAACCTGGTCTTGCCTGTCGCTGAAGAGCCGGTGGCATTGGTCGAGGACCTGGAACCCAAGGCGCCGCCCGTCATCCCTGCCCGGCCGTCCGTCGAAACGGTAGCCGCTGCCATTGTCGCTCCAGCACCGGTTGTCGAAACCGCGCCGGTCGTTGTGCCGGCTCCAGTCGACCCTGAGCCTGTCGTCGTGGCGGCCGCCGAGCCGGCCAAACCTGGTTTCTTCGCCCGCCTCAAGCAGGGCCTGTCGAAGACCAGCGCCAGCATCGGCGAAGGCATGGCCAGCCTGTTCCTCGGCAAGAAGGTCATCGACGACGACCTGCTCGATGAAATCGAGACCCGGTTGCTGACCGCCGACGTCGGCGTCGAGGCCACCTCGACCATCGTCCAGAACCTGACCCAGAAAGTTGCCCGCAAGCAGTTGGCAGACGCCGATGCGCTGTACAAGTCGCTGCAGGAAGAACTGGCCGCGCTGCTGCGCCCGGTCGAGCAGCCGCTGAAGATCGAGGCGCAGAAAAAGCCCTACGTGATCCTTGTGGTTGGCGTGAACGGGGCTGGCAAGACCACCACCATCGGCAAGCTGGCGAAGAAGCTGCAGCTTGAGGGCAAGAAAGTCATGCTCGCGGCCGGCGACACCTTCCGCGCCGCCGCGGTAGAGCAGTTGCAGGTGTGGGGCGAGCGTAACCAGATCCCGGTGATTGCCCAGCACACCGGTGCCGACTCGGCTTCGGTGATCTTCGATGCGGTGCAGGCCGCCAAGGCCCGGAACGTCGATGTGCTGATCGCCGATACCGCTGGTCGTCTGCACACCAAGGACAACCTGATGGAAGAGCTGAAGAAGGTCCGTCGGGTCATGGGCAAGCTTGATGTCGAGGCGCCGCACGAGGTGCTGCTGGTGCTCGATGCCGGAACCGGACAGAACGCTATCAGCCAGGCCAAGTATTTCAACCAGAGCGTCGAGCTGACGGGCCTGGCCCTGACCAAGCTGGATGGTACCGCCAAGGGCGGCGTGATCTTCGCCCTGGCCAAGCAGTTCAACATCCCGATCCGCTTCATCGGTGTGGGCGAGGGTATCGACGACCTGCGCACCTTCGAAGCCGAACCTTTCGTCAAGGCGCTGTTCGCCGAGCGTGAACCTTCATGATCCGATTCGAACAGGTAGCCAAGCGCTATCCCAACGGCCATGTCGGCCTGCACGAACTGAGCTTCCGGGCGCGTCGTGGCGAGTTCCTGTTCGTCACCGGTCATTCTGGCGCCGGCAAGAGCACCCTGCTGCGGCTGCTGCTGGCCATGGAGCGTCCGACCAGCGGCAAGCTGCTGCTGGCCGGACAGGACCTGGGCCAGATCAGCAACGCGCAGATTCCGTTCCTGCGCCGGCAGATCGGCGTGGTGTTCCAGAACCACCAGTTGCTGTTTGACCGCACGGTGTTCAACAACATCGCCCTGCCGTTGCAGATTCTCGGGCTGTCCAAGGCCGAGATCGCCAAACGCGTCGACTCGGCGCTGGAGCGTGTGTCGCTGAGCGACAAGGGCGAACTGTTCCCGGCCGACCTGTCCACCGGCCAGCAACAGCGGGTCGGCATTGCCCGGGCCATCGTGCATCAGCCGGCCCTGCTGCTGGCGGATGAACCCACCGGTAACCTCGACCCGCGCCTGGCCGCCGAGATCATGGGCGTGTTCGAGGACATCAACCGCCTGGGCACCACGGTACTGATCGCCAGTCACGACCTGGCGCTGATCGCGCGCATGCGCCACCGCATGCTGACGCTGCAACGCGGCCGCTTGATCGGCGATGGGGAGGCCGGGCAATGAGCACCACACGTACACCGAAGGTTTCCGAACGCGTCGCGCCGAAAGCCGCCGATCCGCAGCCGTCGAAGAAGAAACGTGGCGATCACGATGACGATGGCCCGGACTTCCGCAGCCTCCTGCACGCCTGGCTGGAAAGCCACCGTGCCAGTTTGGCCGACAGCTTGCGCCGCCTGGGCAAGCAGCCGATCGGCAGTTTCTTCACCTGCCTGGTGATGGCCGTGGCGCTGAGCATGCCCATGGGCCTGTCGTTGTTGCTCAAGAATGTCGAGAAACTCGGCGGCTCCTGGCAGCGCGCGGCGCAGATCTCGCTGTACCTCAAGCTCGATGCCAGCAGCCGCGACGGGGAGGCCCTGCGTGACGAGATCAAAGGCATGCCGGGCGTCGCCGAGGCCCAATACGTCAGCCGCGAGCAGGCCCTGGAAGAGTTCCAGCAACAGTCAGGCCTGGGCGAGGCGTTGCGTGAACTGCCGGACAACCCACTGCCCGGCGTGGTGGTGGTGACCCCGACCGAGGTCGACAAGCCGGCCCTGGAAGCCTTGCGTCAGCGCCTCTCCGAGCTGCCGCGAGTGGAAGCGGCGCAATTGGACCTGGTGTGGGTCGAGCGCCTGGCGGCGATCCTCAAGTTGGGTGACCGGTTCGTCTTCGGTCTGGCGGTGATGCTGATTTCTGCGCTGCTGTTAGTAATCGGTAACACAATTCGTCTACATATCGAAAACCGTCGGGTCGAGATCGAAGTGATCAAGCTCGTCGGTGGCACCGACAGCTACGTACGCCGGCCTTTCCTATACATGGGCGCCCTGTATGGGCTGGGTGCGGGCGTGCTGGCCTGGGGCATCCTGGCGTTTGGCCTGAACTGGCTGAACGACGCGGTGGTCGGGCTTTCCGGCCTGTATGGCAGTGATTTCGCCCTGGGTGGCGTACCGGCCTCGGATGGCTTTTCACTCTTGATCGGGGCGGTACTGTTGGGGTATATCGGTGCATGGATCGCAGTCGCTCGTCACCTGAACGAGCTTGCACCGCGATAAATGTTTCATGGCCAGTATTGACAAATTTTTCATTCTGGAACTTGTACAACGGTTCCTTGTCTATGCTGGCAGTGCCCAAAAGGCATGAGTCTGTAAGCCGGAGGTACTTGAATGACCAATTCGTTGCAACCTGCCTATGCCCTGGTTCCCGGTGCAAACCTGGAAGCCTATGTGCACACGGTCAACAGCATCCCCTTGCTGACGCCGGAGCAGGAGCGTGAACTGGCCGAGCGTCTCTATTACGAGCAGGATCTCGAGGCCGCTCGGCAAATGGTGATGGCCCACCTGCGTTTCGTCGTACATATCGCGCGTAGCTATGCGGGCTACGGGCTGGCCCAGGCCGACCTGATCCAGGAAGGCAACGTTGGCCTGATGAAGGCGGTAAAGCGCTTCAACCCGGAAATGGGCGTGCGTCTGGTGTCCTTCGCCGTGCACTGGATCAAGGCCGAGATCCACGAGTTCATCCTGCGCAACTGGCGCATCGTCAAGGTGGCCACCACCAAGGCCCAGCGCAAGCTGTTCTTCAACCTGCGCAGCCAGAAAAAGCGCCTGGCCTGGTTGAACAATGACGAAGTGCATCGCGTGGCCGAGAGCCTGGGTGTCGAGCCGCGTGAAGTGCGCGAGATGGAAAGCCGCTTGAGCGGCCAGGACATGGCCTTCGACCCGGCGGCGGAAGCCGACGACGACAGCGCCTTCCAGTCGCCTGCGCACTACCTGGAAGACCACCGTTACAACCCGGCCGTGCAACTGGAGGACGCTGACTGGAGCGACAACTCCACCAGCAACCTGCATGAAGCGCTGCAGGGTCTGGACGATCGCAGCCGCGACATCCTCTACCAGCGTTGGCTGGCCGAAGAAAAGGCGACGCTGCATGAGCTGGCAGAGAAGTACAGTGTGTCGGCCGAGCGTATTCGTCAGCTGGAGAAGAACGCGATGAACAAGGTCAAGGCATTGATCACGATCTGATCGGCGCCCTGGCTAGCTTGAAAAGCCGCTGCTCTCGAAAGAGACAGCGGCTTTTTTGTGTTGATTGTCCGGACCTGTTGCGGCTTGGCAGCTCATGGCCTGAGCTGCATCAGGTAGCTCGGCCCACCCAGCTGGCTCATCTGCCGCCTGATCCATCCCGCCCGGCTTGCCACATAGGCGCTGGGCCGGCTGGCACTCCACTTGATCGGGCTTGGCAGCACCGCCGCGAGCTGTGCGGCCTGTTGTCGCGTCAGGCGGCTCGCATCCACGCCGAAGTGATAACGCGCCGCCGCCTGGGCACCGAACACGCCCTTGCCCCATTCGGCACTGTTCAGATACACCTCGAGTATCCGCTCCTTCGACCAGAACAGCTCGATCAGTGCGGTGAACCAGGCTTCCAGCCCCTTGCGCAGCCAGCTGCGGCCAGACCACAGGAACAGGTTCTTGGCCACTTGCTGGGTCAGCGTGCTGGCGCCACGCACCTTGCCGCCACGCTCGTTGTAGGCCAGCGCCGCCTGTATTGCCGGGATATCGAAGCCCCAGTGGCTGGCGAACTTCTGGTCTTCGCCGGCGATGACCGCCACCTTGAGCTCGTCGGAGATTCCCTCCCACGGCGTCCAGTCACGTTGCAGGTCGATCGGCTCGCCGCTGGCCCATGACTGCACCTTGCGCTCGACCATCAGCGCGGTGCCGGGCGGCGGCACCCAGCGCAACACCAGGACCACGGCGATGCTGCCAGCTGCGAACCAGAGCAGGGCGCGGGAAAGGCGGCGAAGAAGGGATGACAGCATGGTGATGGCTTGGCCGGACCGTTGGAACGGGCCATTATACAGACCCCTCCCGAGGAGTCGTCCCATGCTTCGCAGCTTCCTGATGCTCGCCGCGTTCTTCGGCTTTACCGGCGTTGCCCTCGGCGCCTTCGCCGCCCATGGCCTGAAAAACCGCCTCAGCACCGACTACCTGGCGATCTTTCATACCGGTGTCACCTATCAACTGGTGCATGCCCTGGCGATCCTGGGCGTGGCGGTGCTGTCGGCGCACCTGCCCGGGCGCCTGGTCGGCTGGGCCGGTGGCTTGTTCGCCGTGGGTATCCTGCTGTTCTCCGGTAGCCTCTACGCCCTCACGCTCAGCGGCCTGGGCAAGCTCGGCATGATCACCCCGGTGGGCGGCCTGTGCTTCCTTGCTGGCTGGTTATGCCTGGGGCTGGCCGCCTGGCGGCTGGGCTGACCGGTCGGTCCACAATCGCGACTAATGGCGTGTGTCGCCCTTGGGTTGCAGGGCGGATCGGGGCTAGAATGCGGGCCCCAAAGAACAATGGTGGCCGTGCGCATGCGCATTCAATTGAACGGTGAACCTTACGAACTGCCCGCGGGCGAGAGCGTCGCGGCGCTGCTGGGCCGGCTGGAGCTGGCCGGCCGCCGGGTGGCGGTGGAACTGAACCTGGACATCGTGCCGCGCAGCCAGCATGAGAGCACGCAGCTCAAGGACGGCGACCAGGTCGAGGTAGTCCACGCCATCGGTGGCGGCTAACCGCCCCTGAAACCTCGCCAGCAAAGTCCCGCAATCTTTCCTGAGGAACAACGATGAGCAACGTTCGCAGCGACAAGCCCTTCATCCTGGCCGGGCGCACTTTCCAGTCGCGCCTGCTGGTCGGCACCGGCAAGTACCGTGACATGGAAGAAACCCGCCTGGCCACCGAGGCCTCGGGTGCCGAGATCGTCACCGTCGCCGTGCGCCGTACCAACCTGGGCCAGAACGCGGGCGAGCCGAACCTGCTCGACGTGCTGTCGCCAGACAAGTACACCATCCTGCCGAACACCGCAGGTTGCTTCGATGCGACGGAAGCGGTGCGCACCTGCCGCCTGGCCCGTGAACTGCTCGATGGCCGCAAGTCTCATGAGTCCAGGACGCTGGTGAAGCTGGAAGTGCTGGCCGACCAGAAAACCCTGTTCCCCAATGTGATCGAAACCCTCAAGGCCGCCGAAGTGCTGGTCAAGGAAGGTTTCGATGTGATGGTCTACACCAGCGATGACCCGATCATCGCCCGTCAGCTGGCCGAGGCCGGCTGTATCGCCGTCATGCCGCTGGCCGGCCTGATCGGCACCGGCCTTGGCATCTGCAACCCGTACAACCTGCAGATCATCCTGGAAGAATCCAGGGTACCGGTGCTGGTCGATGCCGGCGTGGGTACAGCCTCCGACGCGACCATCGCCATGGAAATGGGTTGCGAAGCGGTGCTGATGAACTCGGCCATCGCCCATGCCCAGCAGCCGGTACTGATGGCCGAAGCCATGAAACACGCCATCGTTGCCGGTCGCATGGCCTATCTGGCCGGTCGCATGCCGAAAAAACTCTATGCCAGCGCCTCTTCGCCGCTGGATGGTCTGATCAAGTAAGAGCTCCTGATGACTGAATCGCAAGAAACGCCGATCTCCGAAGACGGCGAAACCCGCCCGCACCGCCGTATCAAGAGCTTCGTGATGCGCGCTGGGCGCATGACCGAAGGCCAGCAGCGCGGCCTGGACCAGGGCGGCCCGCAGTTCATCCTGCCGCTGGCCGACAGCCCGGTGGACTATGACCAGGTGTTCGGCCGTTCGGCGCCGCGCACCCTGGAGATCGGCTTCGGCATGGGCCACTCGCTGCTGGAAATGGCTGCCGCATCGCCTGAGCTGGACTTCATTGGTGTCGAAGTGCACCGCCCGGGTGTCGGCGCGCTGCTCAATGGCGTGCTGACACAGGGGCTGAAGAACCTGCGGGTGTACGACTGCGATGCCATCGAAGTGCTCAACCGCTGCGTGGCGGACAACAGCCTTGACCGTCTGATGCTGTTCTTCCCCGATCCTTGGCACAAGGCGCGTCACCACAAGCGCCGGATCGTTCAGCCGGAGTTCGCCGAGCTGGTGCGCAGCAAGCTGAAAGTCGGCGGTGTGTTCCATATGGCCACCGACTGGGAGCCCTATGCCGAGCACATGCTTGAAGTAATGAAAGTGGCGCCAGGCTATCGCAACCAGGCGGCTGATGGCGCCTACGTGCCGCGTCCGGAAGAACGTCCGATCACCAAGTTCGAGCGTCGCGGTGAGCGCCTTGGACATGGGGTGTGGGATCTGAAGTTCGAGAAGGTGAGCTGAGCCGGGTTCGTTCGGTGCAGCCCTTCGAACCTGCGAAATTGCAGGTACAAAAAAACCGCCTTGAGAAGGGCGGTTTTTTTATGCGGGCTTCGGGTTACGAATCCTTGGCCTGCGTGTTTCAGTTTTCACTGGAGACAGTTCACGGCTTAAATACTAGGGTTGCCTGGAGATCACGTCAATCGTGGAAATATCCAGCATTACGTGTGACTGGGCGAGTAACAGCTTCACCTTCCCAGTAAGCGTAAGATCGCGCCGCTCTCGTGTGATTTTTCCAGTGTCGGGCCGGGAACAAATTCAATCCGTTGTCTCGGCCCCTTCGACGCGGCCCACGAACCGCGCCGGTGGTGTTTTCGAAGGGTCACTCACCTGGCCACTTCACTGGAGATGGTTCACGCGATTTCCGAAGGCGTCGAAGTGCCGGTCAGACGCTGGAAGATTGGCCCAGCCAACACGGAGGCCAAGGCATATGAAGCGTTTGCTGAATACGCTGAGCCGCGTCTGGAAGCTCATTCGGATCCTGATCGTTTTCAGGACCGTCAGGGACTTCCTGCGTGATCACTTCGACGATGCCCGTTAAGGGGTTAGTCGGGTGAGAAGCCGCCCTGGCCTGCCAGGGCGGCTTTTAGCGGACGCTCACCCCCGCCGATCAGCGACCACGCCGATCAAAACCAGCACCACCAGCAGCACCGGTGCCAGCGCATAGTTGTTGAACTGCCCCAGCCCCTTGACGATCCACGGCGTCGCATAGATCAGCGCCGCGCCGCTGCCGATCATCACCAGCAGTGCCATGAATGGCACGCGCAGGGCGCCGGCCAGGCCGCCCAGGCGCCCCTCGACCCAGCCTTTGATATCGGTGCCGAACAGCACCAGCAGGCAGCCCACCAGGGCCAGCGAAATCTCTGAGAGGTTGCTGCGGCTCCAGCGGGAAACGGTCGAGAGCAGGTCAAGTACCAGGTCCATGGGTCATCCTTAATTCAAGAAGTACTGCAGCAGGTCGTTGAGGAACAGCTGGCCGCGTGGCGTGGCGGCCAGACGATCCGGTTCGACCCGCAAAAGGCCTTTTTGTTCGGCTTCACGGCGGGCTTCGGACAGTTGTGCAAGAGGCAGGCCGGTACGCAGGTTGAACAGCTCGGCCTCAACTCCGTCGGTGAGGCGCAGCGCGTTCATCAGGAACTCGAAGGGTAGCTCATCGGCCGGCAACAGCTTCTCGCCGGCCTTGAACGGCTTGGACGGGTTCAGGTAGTCCTTGGGCAGGCGGGTCTTCCAGGTGCGTAGGATGCGCCCGTCCGGGAACGACAGCTTGCCATGGGCGCCGGCACCGATGCCGATGAAGTCGCCGAAGCGCCAGTAGTTCAGGTTGTGCCGCGCAGCACGACCGGCTTGGGCGTAGGCCGAGACTTCATACTGGCGGTAACCGTGGTCCGCCATCAGCGCCTGGCCGGCTTCCTGGATATCCCAGAGGATGTCGTCCTCGGGCAGCTCAGGCGGCTGGTTCCAGAACACCGTGTTGGGTTCCACCGTCAGCTGGTACCAGGACAGGTGCGTCGGCGCCAGCTCGATGGCCTGGCGCAGGTCGCCCAAGGCGTCGTCGAGCGACTGGTCTGGCAAGCCGTGCATCAGGTCCATGTTGAAGTTGTCGAAGCCCGCGGCGCGGGCCATATCGGCGGCGCGCACCGCTTCGGCGCCATTGTGGATGCGCCCGAGTCGTTCGAGCTTGGCGGGCTGGAAACTCTGCACGCCGATGGACAGCCGATTGATGCCGGTCTGGCGGTAGGCCTTGAACTTCCCCTGCTCGAAGGTACCCGGGTTGGCCTCGAGGGTGATCTCGATGTCCGGGGCGAACGGGATGCGTTGCTCGATACCGCGCAGCAGGCGCCCAAGCGCGTCGGCGCTGAACAGGCTCGGGGTGCCGCCGCCGAAGAAGATCGTGCTGATCGGACGGCCCTGCACGGCATGCATTTCCTGGTCGAGGTCGGCGAGCAGGGCGTCGATGTACTCGGCTTCCGGCAGGGTCGGGCCGGCCTGGTGCGAGTTGAAGTCGCAGTACGGGCATTTACGCACGCACCAGGGGATATGGATATAGAGCGACAGCGGCGGGAGTTCGGGAAGGATCAGGCCCGCCGGCTGTACCAACAGCTTTTCGCTCATGCCAGGCCCAGACGCTGACGCAGCAGGGCCATGGCGCGAGCGCGGTGGCTGAGTTGGTTCTTGTCGACAGGGTCAAGGTCGGCGCTGGAGCATTTGCGTTCCGGCACCCAGAACAGCGGGTCGTAGCCGAAGCCATGTTCGCCGCTGGCCTCGAACAGGATGCTGCCGTGCCACAGGCCTTCGCAGAGGATCGGCAGCGGGTCGTCGGCGTGCCGCACCAGTGCCAGAACGCAGACGAACTGCGCGCCGCGCTGGCCTTCAGGCACGTCCTTGAGCGCATCGAGCAGCTTGGCGTTGTTCGCCGCGTCGCCCTTGCCGTCGGCATAGCGCGCCGAGTAGATACCCGGCGCGCCGCCGAGGAAGTCCACCGCCAGGCCCGAGTCGTCGGCCAGGGCCGGCAGGCCGGAAATGCGCGCTGCGTTGCGCGCCTTGAGGATGGCGTTCTCGACGAACGACAGGCCAGTCTCCTCCGGCTCAACCTGGCTGAATTCACCAATCGAGCGCAGGTTCACGGACTCGCCGAGCATGGCCTGCAGTTCCTTGAGTTTGCCGGCGTTATGGCTGGCCAATACGAGTTGCTGGAAATTCATCATTCGCCTGGGAACACTTCCTGGTTGAAGCTGAGTTTATTGCTGACGCCGCCGGTCTCGACGTTGAGGTCGAAGGTGACGGTCTCGGCCTGGTCGATCTTGAACTGTGCGATGTAGTACACCGCACCCTGATCGGTAATCTGCTTGAACGACAACGGACTGCTGCGCCCGGTGAGATCTTTCACTGTGCCGCTGACTACCGCCATCGCGGGTTTGCCGGCCTTGAGCACGGCGATGTTGAGCACGCCCTGGTTCTTGCTGCGGGTCAGGCCCGTGGCGGCAGCAATGTCGGGTTGCAGCATGCTTGAGGTGAAGGCGCTGTAGTGGACCGTCACATCACCGAACACTTCCTTGCGCTCGGGCCTGGCGGCATCGGCAGCCAGTACCGGCAAGGCCAGGCACAGGCTGATCAGAAACAGTGCTAGTCGACGCATGATGCCATTCCTCCGTTGAGGGTCAGACCGCGAGCTGATGCTCCTGCAGGCCCGGGCTGCTGACCCGATAGATACCGATCTCACCTAGAAGATTAGGCCAAAGCCGGCCGCCCAACCCGTTACGGTGCAGGTGGTCGACGGCAAGGCGGTCGAGGACCTTGGCCTTGCGCTCATGGCACAGGTTCTCGAAGTCCTCGAAGGTGCAGAAGTGGATGTTCGGCGTGTTGTACCAGGTATACGGCATGAAGTCCGAGACTGGCATGCGACCCTTGGTCGCCAGGTACCAGCGGCAGCGCCAGTGACCAAAGTTGGGGAAGGTGATGATGCACTGGCGGCCCACCCGCAGCATTTCGTCGAGGATCCGGTCGGGGTACTCCACGGCCTGCAGGGCCTGGGTCATGACCACCACGTCGAAGCTGTTGCTGGCGAAGTTGCCCAGGCCCTTGTCCAGGTCCTGCTCGATGACGTTGACGCCCTTGGCCACGCAGGCGGCGATGTTGTCGGCGTCGATCTCCAGGCCGTAGCCGGTGACGTTCTTGCGTTCACGCAGCGAGGCCAGCAGTTCGCCGTTGCCGCAGCCCAGGTCGAGTACCCGGCTGCCGGCGGGGATCCAGTCTTGGATGATTTCCAGGTCGGCTCTCATGGGGTCCTCAAACGGCGATGCGGTTCATGTAGTTGGCGAAACCCTGCATGTAGCGGGGGGTCGGGATGAGGAAGGCGTCGTGGCCGTAAGGCGAGTCGATGTCCAGGTAGCAGACGTTCTTGCGCGCGGCCATCAGGGCGTCGACGATCTCCCGTGAACGGGCCGGCGAGAAGCGCCAGTCGGTGGTGAACGACATGATGCAGTAGTCCGCCGTGACGTGGGCCAGGGTTGCCGCCAGGTCACCGCCGTGGGCGGCGGCCGGGTCGTAGTAGTCCAGGGCCTTGGTCATCAACAGGTAGGTGTTGGCGTCGAAGCGGCCGGAGAATTCCTCCCCCTGGTAGCGCAGGTAGCTTTCGACCTGGAATTCGACGCTGTGGAAGTCGTAGTTGAGCTTGTCGCTCTTGAGCTCTCGGCCGAACTTCTCGCCCATCGAGTCGTCGGACAGGTAGGTGATGTGGCCGACCATGCGCGCCAGCATCAGGCCGCGCTTGGGGATCACGCCCTGGTCCTGGAACGAGCCGCCGTGGAACTCGGGGTCGGTGAGGATAGCCTGGCGCGCCACTTCGTTGAAGGCGATGTTCTGCGCCGACAGCTTGGGCGCCGAGGCGATGTCCACGCAATGGCGCACCCGATCCGGGTAGGTGATGGTCCATTGCAGCGCCTGCATGCCACCCAGGCTGCCGCCGACGATGGCGGCCCAGGTATGGATCCCCAGGCGATCGGCCAGGCGCGCCTGGCTGTGCACCCAGTCTTCCACGGTCAGCACCGGGAAATCGGCGCCGTAGGGCTTGCCGGTGGCCGGGTTGAGGCTGCTGGGGCCGGTGCTGCCATTGCAACCGCCGAGGT
Source organism: Pseudomonas sp. B21-023 (assembly GCF_024749165.1). Taxonomy (NCBI): domain Bacteria; kingdom Pseudomonadati; phylum Pseudomonadota; class Gammaproteobacteria; order Pseudomonadales; family Pseudomonadaceae; genus Pseudomonas; species Pseudomonas sp. B21-023. The sequence continues at coordinate 377,343 of NZ_CP087190.1, forward strand.
TGTTCAGGCTGACCACGAAGAAGCGGTTGGTGTCGATCGGCTTGCCGGGGCCGATGCAACTGTCCCACCAGCCCGGCTTGCGGTCGGTGGCGGCATGGTAGCCAGCGGCATGATGGTGGCCGGACAGCGCATGGCAGATCAGCACGGCATTGCTGGCGCTGCTGTTGAGGGTGCCATAGGTTTCGTAGATCAGCTCGTACGAGGCCAGGGCGCGGCCACAGGCCAGGGCCAGCGGTTCATCGAACCGGGCGATCTGCGGTGTTACCAGACCGACGGAATCTTCGGGAAGGACAGTGGACATCGACCCTGCTCACGCTTGACGGAGGCGTAAGTCTAAAGAGCGCTACCCCCAGCGGCAAGCAAAGGCTTGCCGCCGGATGCAGGCCGGGTCAGATCATCCGCCACAGCTCTTGCGGCATGCCGGCGTAGGCCGCCAGCTGGGGCATGAGGAACGACTGGATCACCTGGATGGCGATGAAGGCGAAGATCGGCGAGATGTCCATGCCGCCGAGGTTCGGCACCAGGCGGCGGAACGGCGCCAGCACCGGTTCGCTGATCTGGTAGGCCAGTTCTGCAGCCGGGTTGTGGCTGTTCGGCGCGACCCAGGAGACGATCACCATGACGATCATGGCCACCCAGAAGATTTTCAGGAACAGCGAGGTGATGCCCAGGATCGACCACATCAGCAGGTGCAGGACGTCGCCGAAGGTGCCGTAGGTGACCATCAGCACGAAGGCCATCAACAGCGCCTGGATGATGATCGACAGCAGCAGCGATGAGGTATCCAGGCCAGCGATGCTGGGGACCACGCGGCGCAGCGGCTTGAGCAATGGCTGGGTGGCGCGCACGGCGAACTGGCTCAGCGGGTTGTAGAAGTCGGCCTTGACCAGCTGCAGCACGAAACGCAGCAGGACGATCACCAGGTACAGGCTGACCAGGGTTTGCACCACGAAGATCGCGGCGCCGGACAGTGCATTCATCAAAAGCTCCTTATTTGCCCAGTTTCTCGGCCAGCTCGGCCGAGCGTTTCGCCGCGGCCTGCAGGGCCTGTTCGACGATGGCCTCGAAGCCGTTGGCCTGGAACGATTTGATCGCCGCTTCCGTGGTGCCGGCCGGCGAGGTCACGCGGCGACGCAGCTCGGCGGCGTCGACGTCGCTGGAGACCGCCATGCGGGCGGCGCCCAGGGCAGTCTGCAGGGTCAGTTGCGAGGCGGTCTCGCGCGGCAGGCCGAGTTTTTCGCCGGCAGCGGTCATGGCTTCGATCAGCAGGAAGAAATACGCCGGGCCACTACCGGAAACGGCTGTGACGGCGTCCAGTTGCTGTTCGTGCTCCAGCCACAGGGCGGTGCCCACGGCCGACAGCAGTTGTTCGGCCTGGCGGCGTTGTTCCATGGAGACTTCCCGGGTTGCGTACAGACCGCTGACGCCCTGGCGCAGCAGCGCCGGTGTGTTCGGCATGCAGCGTACCACCGGGGTCGCGCCCAGCCAGGCCTGCAGGCTGGCACAGGTGATGCCGGCGGCGATGGAAACCACCAGTTGGCCGGGTTTCAGGCTCGGCTTCAGCGTTTCGCAGACCGCTTTCATGACTTGCGGTTTGACCGCCAGGACGATCACGTCCACGCCATCGATGGCCTGGGCGTTGTTTTCGAAGGCTTCGATTCCGTGCTCGGCAGTGATGCGTGCGCGGGTTTCGGCACCCGGGTCGCTGGCGCGAATCAGTGCGGTGTCCAGGCCCTGGGCGCGCAGGCCGCCGATCAGGCTGGCGGCCATGTTGCCGGCGCCGATAAAGGCAATACGAGTCTTGCTCATGTCGGGTCCTTGTGGGGGAAGAGTGAGTTAAGCATGGAATCAGGCCTGGCCGTAGTCGCGGGCGCCGAACAAGGCGGTGCCGATGCGGACCCAGGTCGCACCTTGGGCGATGGCGGCTTCCAGGTCATGGCTCATGCCCATGGACAGGGTGTCCAGGCCGAGGCCGAGCTGTGCCTGCAGTTCACGCAACGTGGCGAAAGCAGCCTCCTGTTCGGCGCGGTCCTCGGTGGGCTCAGGGATCGCCATCAGCCCGCGCAGGCGCAGGCCGGGCAGGACGTTCACCGCCTGGGCCAGGGCTGGCAGTTCGGCGGGCGAGCAACCGGACTTGCTGGCCTCGCCGCTGACATTCACCTGCAGGCAAATGTTCAGCGGTGGCAGCTCGGTGGGGCGCTGCTCCGAGAGGCGTTGGGCGATCTTCAGGCGGTCCACGGAATGTACCCAGTCGAAGTGCTCGGCGATGGCCTTGGTCTTGTTCGACTGAATGGGGCCGATGAAGTGCCAGATCAAGGGCAGGTCGGAAAGCGCCTGTTGTTTTGTCAGGGCTTCCTGAAGGTAGTTCTCACCCATGTGGCGAAGGCCAGCGGCATGAGCCTCGCGGATGGCGCTGGCGGGCTTGGTCTTGCTGACAGCCAGCAACTGGATGTCGGCCGGATCGCGTCCGGCTGCCAGGGCCGCGGTGTTGATGCGGGTGGCAATGGCGCCAATGTTGTCTGCTAGGGTGGACATGGTTCGTCGCCGACGGTTCTGGGGTCTGCGGCATTCTACCTGCTTGATCGCCGTTGGGGAGTCTCATGGATGTGACCGACCTGCTGGGCCGGGCCGTGGCCGCGGGCGCCAGCGACCTGCACCTGGCCGTGGGCGAGCCGCCGTTGCTGCGCCTGGATGGCGAGCTGCAGCGCCTGGCGGTGCCGGTGCTGACCTGCGCAGCTCTGGAGCATGGAATGGCCGGCCTGCTCGATGACCGGCAGCGGCGGCAATGGCTGAGCGGTGATGAACTGGACCTGGCGCTGAGCTTGCCCGGCGTGGGCCGCCTGCGCTTGAACCTGTTCCGCCAGCGCAATGGGCTGGGCGCAAGCGTGCGGCTGATCCCGGCGCGGGTCCCTAGCCTCGATGAACTTGATCTGAACGATGTGTATCAAGTCGTTGCGCAATGCCGGGATGGCCTGGTGCTGGTGGGCGGGCCGACGGGTAGCGGCAAGTCCAGCACCCTGGCGGCGCTGCTCGATCAGATCAATCGCGAACGCGCGTTACAGGTCATCACCCTTGAAGACCCTATCGAATTTATCCACAGCGGCCAGGCTTGCCTGGTCAACCAGCGGGAGATCGGCGTGCACAGCCGTGACTTAGCCCAAGGGCTGCGCAGTGCCCTGCGCCAGGACCCGGATGTGATCATGGTGGGTGAGTTGCGTGATCTGGAGAGTATCCGTCTGGCGTTGCGCGCGGCAGAAACCGGGCACCTGGTGCTGGCAACGGTGCACACCCGCTCGGCGGTGAGCAGCATCGACCGGCTGGTGGAGGTGTTCGCGGCCGAGGAGAAGCCGCTGGTGCGCATGATGCTGGCCGAATCACTGCGCCTGGTGGTGGCTCAGGTGCTGGTCAGGCGGGTGGGCGGCGGCAGGGTCGCGGCACGGGAGGTGCTGATAGCGACGCTGGCGGTGCGCAACCTGATTCGCGAGGGGCGCATGGCACAGGTGCAGTCGGTGATGCAGGCGGGTGCTGCGCTGGGAATGCGGACGATGGAAGGGGCGATGCAGGCGCTCAGGCAGAAAGGGCTGGTTGATTAGCACTGCTGCATGCTGGGGGGCAATCGCGGAGCAAGTCCGCGATTGAGGGTCTAGCGCTTGGCCAGGGCCAGCGTCTGCTGGTTTTTGGGCAGGACGCGCTTGGCGACCACGTAGTGCTTTTGCCAATAGGGTTTTTCCAGGCTGTCGATACTCACCCGCTTGCCAGTGCGTGGCGCGTGGATGAAGCGATCGTTGCCCAGGTAGATGGCTACGTGATTGACCCGGCGACTCTTGATGTTGAAGAAGATCAGGTCGCCCGGCTTGAGATCGCTCTTGGCCACCTTGACGCCCTGGCCCTGAGCCATCGCGTTGGAGGTGCGCGGCAGGTCGACATCGGCCACATCGTTGAACGCGTACTTGACCAGGCCGCTGCAATCGAAGCCCTTCTTCGGGCTGCTGCCACCCCAGCGATAGGGCGTACCCAGTACGTTCACGGCACGGCTGAGCACTTCGCTGCTCTGTTTGGGTGACATGGCCACGGCCTGCATGCCCACAGCTTGTTGCTGCTTGGCGGCGTTGGCCGGGCGAGCGCGCACGGAACTGCTGCGATACTGGATCGGGGTGCGTTTCACCGTGGCATCGGCGTTGGTCGTATAGCCGGTGAATCCGCTGGGAAGTCGTTGCTCACGGTTGGTGGCTTGGGCGGCCAGGGGTAACAAAAGGCAGAGGGTCAGCCATGTCTTGATAAAAGGTGGCATAGATGAAGCTCTTATAAGTGTTGGCGCGCAACTTTATAACAGCTTTTTGATCAGATTCTGATCCGTTGGTCGCTCAAGCACGTACCATATGTCGGGTCAAAACGAAAAAGTCACATTTTTCCTTAGAAAATTTTCGGCTATCCCACGAGGGCTTCGAATGAATGGTTATCAACAGGGTGCCCCCTCGCACGACACCCATAGCAAGGTTCTCGGCTACCTGCTGTGGATCTTCGGCTTTACCGGCTCGCACCGCTTCTACTATGGCAAACCGATCACCGGAACCCTGTGGTTCTTCACCCTGGGCCTGTTGGGCATCGGCTGGCTGATCGACCTGTTCCTGATCCCTTCGATGGACCGTGAGGCCGACATGCGTTTCGAGTCGGGCGGCGTGGACTACAACCTGGCGTGGATACTCCTGACCTTCCTCGGCATCTTCGGCGTGCATCGGCTGTATCAGGGCAAGTGGATCAGCGCGCTGATCTACCTGTTCACCGGCGGGTTGTTCCTGTTGGGCGTGCTGTATGACTTCTGGACGCTCAACAGCCAGATTTCCCAGGTCAACGCCGAGCGTCGCCGGGTATGAAAAAAGGCCTTGTCGCTACGAGCGGCAAGGCCTTTTTCATTACTGACGCCGCTGTTGCAGCAGCAGGTTGCTGAAACCTGCCCCGGCCAGTTGTTTCTGCGCCACGGTCAACTGTTCGCGGTTGCTGAACGGGCCGACCATCACGCGGTACCAGGTCTCTTCCTTCACCGTGCCCGACTCAACCTTGACCGCCTGGCCAAGCAGGATGATCTGCGCACGGACCTTGTCGGCATCGGCCTGCTTGCGGAATGATCCGGCCTGCAGGAAGAACTGGGTCGTGGCCGCTGGCTTGATCACCGGTGGTGCCGGTGGCGGTGTCTGGCCCAGCAGCGCGGCCTGGGCGCGGGCGGTGTCGATCTTCGCCGCTTCCGCAGGGGTGACCGGCGTGCTTGGCACGGGCGGTTGCGCCGGCACCGGCGGGGTTTTCTCCGGCACGGCCTCGGGCGGCACGATTACTTCCGACTCCGGCAGCAGGGTGTAGAAGTCATACTTCGGCTTCACTGGTTGCTGGGGCGTCGGTGTGGTGGTCTTGCTCGCTTCGGCGACCTTCTCCTGTTTATGTTGCTCGGGCTTGGTGCGCTTGATATCAGCGCCACCGGGCTCGAGTTTCATCAAGAAGACGATGAACGCCCCTACGGTCAGGCCGACCGCCAGCCACACCCAGCCGGGGATCGGCTGCTTGGCGGGTGGCTGGTGGCGGCTGGCGCCGCGCTTGGGCGCGGGCTTTTTCTTTGCAGCCAACTTACATGCGCTCCAGGGTTTCCAGGCCAAGCAGCTCCAGGCCCTGCTTGAGGGTGCGACCGGTCAGGGCAGCCAGGCGCAGGCGGCTTTGCTGTTGTTCGGCGGTTTCGGCAGAAAGGATCGGGCAGTTCTCGTAGAAGCTGGAGAACAGGCCGGCGAGGTCGTACAGGTAGGTACACAGCACGTGAGGCGTGCCTTTTTCGGCGACGTTATTGAGGATTTCGCCGAACTGCGCCAGGCGCGCGGCCAGGTCCTGCTCGTGCGCTGCCTGCAGGACGATGCTGCCATCGACTTCGTCGAAGCCCTTGCCGAGCTTGCGGAACACGCCGGCCACGCGGGTGTAGGCGTACAGCAGGTACGGCGCGGTGTTGCCCTCGAAGTTCAACATCAGTTCGAAGTTGAAGCTGTAGTCGCTGGTGCGGTGCTTCGACAGGTCGGCGTACTTGACCGCGCCGATGCCGACCACTTCACCGATGTGGCGCAGCTCGTCCTCGGCCAGCGAGGGGTTCTTCTCCTTGACCAGCGCATAGGCGCGGTCCTTGGCCTCGGTGAGCAGGTCGATCAGCTTGACGGTACCGCCATCGCGGGTCTTGAACGGGCGGCCATCGGCGCCGTTCATGGTGCCGAAGCCCATGTGTTCCATCTTCATCGGGTGGCCGACAAAACCTGCGCGGCGGGCCACTTCGAACACCTGGTTGAAGTGCAGGGCCTGGCGCTGGTCGACGAAGTACAGGGCGCGGTCGGCCTGCAGCTTGGTGCTGCGGTAGCGCACGGCGGCCAGGTCGGTGGTGGCGTACAGATAGCCGCCATCGGCCTTCTGCACGATCACCGGCAGTGGCTCGCCTTCGGCATTCTTGAACTCTTCGAGGAACACGCATTGGGCGCCTTGGTCCTCGACCAGCAGACCCTTGGCCTTGAGGTCGGCGACCACGTTGGCCAGGTCGGCGTTGTAGGCGCTCTCACCCATCACGTCGGCCATGGTCAGCTTGACGTTGAGCAATTCGTAGGTCTTCTGGCAGTGCGACAGGGAGATGTCCTTGAAGCGCGTCCACAGCGCCAGGCACTCGGGATCACCGGCCTGCAGCTTGACCACCAGCCCGCGGGCGCGGGTGGCGAACTCTTCGGACTCGTCGAAGCGTTTCTTCGCCGCGCGGTAGAAGTTCTCCAGATCCGACAGCTCGTCACTGGTGATCGGGTTTTCCTGGAGGTAGGCCATGAGCATGCCGAACTGGGTACCCCAGTCACCCACGTGGTTCTGGCGGATGACGTCGTCACCGAGGAACTCCAGTACCCGTGCAACGCTGTCGCCGATGATGGTCGAGCGCAGGTGGCCGACGTGCATCTCCTTCGCCAGGTTCGGTGCCGACATGTCGATCACCACCTTTTCCGCCGGGCCGGCCTTGCGCACGCCCAGATGGCCATCGGCCAGGGCAGCGTCGAGGCGGCCTGCCAGCGCTTCGGTGTTCTGGAAGAAGTTGAGGAAGCCGGGGCCGGCGATCTCGGCCTTGCTTATGTCGGCGCTGGCCGGCAGGGCGGCGATGATCTTCTCGGCCAGGTCGCGCGGCTTCATGCCGGCCGGCTTGGCCAGCATCATGGCGATGTTGCTGGCGAAATCGCCGTGGGTCTTGTCCCGGGCGTTTTCCACCTGGATCGCCGGCGTCAGCCCTTCAGGCAGCACACCGTCGGCGACGAGTTGGGTGAGGGCTTGCTGGATCAGCTGGCGAATGGTGTCTTTCATGGGGTTCTCTTTTCGACCGCAAGCGCGGTGGAGCGCTTCGATGCGCAGGTGGAAAAACTGGGTATTATCCGTTGCCGGGGGCGGGTTGCCAACCTTTTGGGGCGAGCCCGCTCCTACGCCAAACCTCAAACAGTCAGTAAAGGTCGACCGGATCGACGTCCAGCGACCAGCGCACTTGCCGCCCCGATGGCATCTGCTCCAACACTAGCAACCAGGCACTGATCAGTCGATGCAGGGGGGCACGGGCATTGGCTTGGAGCAATAGTTGCGCACGGAATCTGCCCGCCCGTCGCTCCATGGGGGCCGGCACCGGGCCGAGCAACTCGATGCCGTGCAGGCCCTGCTCGGCAAGTATGCGCTCGGCAGCGGCGCAGGCTTCGTCAAGGAAGCCTTCCGCCTGGCCCGGCTTGTGCGCGTCGGCGCGCAGCAGTGCCAGGTGGGCGAACGGCGGCAGTCCGGCCGCACGGCGCTCGCTCAAGGCCTGTTCGGCAAAGGCGAAGTAGCCCTGTTCGGTCAATTGCACCAGTAACGGGTGGTCTGCCAGGTGGGTTTGCACGATGACTTTGCCCGGTTCCTCGGCGCGCCCGGCCCTGCCGGCCACCTGGACGATCAGCTGGGCCATGTGTTCGCCGGCGCGAAAGTCGCCGGAGAACAGCCCGCCGTCGGCATCGAGGATCGCGACCAGGGTGACGCGAGGGAAATGATGCCCCTTGGCCAGCATCTGGGTGCCGACCAGGATGCTCGGCTGACCACGCTGGATAGTGGCGAACAGGTTGTGCATGGCGTCCTTGCGCGAGGTGCTGTCGCGGTCCACACGCAGGATCGGGTAATCCGGGAACAGCACCTTCAGACGCTCCTCGGCACGCTCGGTACCGGCGCCCACGGGACGCAGGTCGACGTGGGCGCATTGCGGGCACTGCAGCGGCAGGCGCTCGTCGTAGCCGCAATGGTGGCAGCGCAGCACGGCGGAGCGCTGGTGCACGGTCATGCGCGCATCGCAACGTGGGCATTCGGAGAGCCAGCCGCAGTCGTGGCACAGCAATGTGGGGGCGAAACCGCGGCGGTTGAGGAACACCAGCACCTGCTGGCCGGCCTCGAGTGTCTGGCGGATGGCCTGCTGCAAGGGGCCGCTGATGCCGCTGTCCAGTGGCAGGCTGCGTACGTCCAGGCGCAGGAAGCGGGGCGCCTTGGCGCCGCCGGCGCGTTGGTTCATGCGCAGCAGGCCGTAGCGGCCACTGTGGGCGTTGTGCAGGCTTTCCAGCGACGGTGTGGCCGAGCCCAGCAGGATCGGGATGTTCTCCTGGTGCGCACGCACCACGGCCAGGTCGCGGGCGTGGTAGCGCAGGCCTTCCTGCTGTTTATAGGAGCCGTCGTGCTCTTCGTCGATGATGATCAGGCCCGGGTTCTTCATCGGGGTGAACAGTGCCGAACGGGTGCCGATGATGATGTCCGCATCGCCATCACGTGCCGCCAGCCAGGCGTCCAGGCGCTCGCGATCGCCCACCGCCGAATGCAGCAGGGCGATGCGCGCGTTGAAGCGCTGCTCGAAGCGTTGCAGGGTCTGCGGGCCGAGATTGATCTCGGGAATCAGGATCAGGGCTTGCTTGCCGGCCTCGAGCGTTTCGCGGATCAGCTGCAGGTAGACCTCGGTCTTGCCGCTACCGGTGACGCCGGCCAACAGGTAGGCATGGAAGGCATCGAAGCCCGAGCGCACAGCCTCGAAAGCAGCGCGCTGTTCTTCGTTGAGCGGTAGTTCCGGTTGGGCCAGCCAGTGCTCGTGGCGCGCGGCCGGCAGGTGGCGGCGTACTTCGACTTCCACCATCTCCTTGGCCAGCAGCAGGTCGAGGCTGTCTTTGTTCAGGCCAAGCTTGCTCAACAGGCTGTGGGCCACGCCGTGGGGGTGCTGCGACAGGGTCTTGAGGGCGTCGCGCTGGCGCGGGGCACGGGCGATGCGGGGGTCTTCCAGGCGCGCACCGGGCGCGACATGCCAGAAGCGTTCCTGGCGTGCCTCGGCCGGTTCGCCCTGGCGCAGCAGCGTCGGTAGGGCCCAGTTGAGGGTGTCGCCCAGGCTGTGCTGGTAGTACTGGGCCGTCCACAGGCACAGCTTGAACAATGCCGGCGGCAGGGGTGAGACAGGGTCGAGCAGGGCGCTGGCTGGCTTGAGCTTGTCGGCAGGCACTTCGCTGTGCTCGGCGACTTCTACCAGCACCCCGATCATCTCGCGGCGGCCGAACGGCACGCGGATGCGCATGCCGGGCGTCAGTGCCTGGCGCGCCATGCTCGCGGGCGCCCGGTAGTCGAACAGGCGACGCAGGGGCGAGGGCAGGGCAAGGCGCAGAATGACGTCGGACACGCGGAAGGTCTCTGGAGGGCGTTTCACAAATCAGGCGAGCCTAGCAGACGACGGTCGGTGCAAGCGACAACTTGCGCTACGGCCGCTCTCTGGTATTATTCGCCGCCTAATTACGTGCGGTATTCAACAATAGGTGTTGGGTGGCGGCACGCAGCTCGAGGAAGTGACCATGAAAGCAGATATTCATCCGAACTACGAAGTAGTTGCAGTCACCTGCAGCTGCGGCAACAAGTTTGAAACTCGTTCGACCATGGGCAGCGTCCTGGCGATCGACGTTTGCAACCTGTGCCACCCGTTCTACACCGGTAAGCAGAAAGTCCTGGACACCGGCGGCCGCGTACAGAAGTTCGCCGATCGCTTCGGCATGTTCGGTGCCAAGAAGTAATCATGCACATGGCGAAGCCTTCGGGGTTCGCGCTGTTGCAAAAGAAGGCGCCCCTTGTGGGCGCCTTTTTTGTGGCCGCGATCTGGCATTTCCCGGCCCTGGCCTTCTGCCCGATGCCCGACAGGGTGCAAGCGGTGGCGGTACGTCACGTGGTCGATGGCGACACCTTGCGCCTGAGCGATGGGCGCAGCGTGCGGTTGATCGGTATCAACGCCCCCGAAATCGGCCGCAAGGGGCGCTCCAGCGAACCTTATGCCGAGGCTGCCAAAAAGCGCCTGCAGGCGCTGGTGAAGGCCAGCGATGGCCGTGTCGGGCTGGTTCCGGGCGTCGAACCCAAGGACAAGTACGGCCGTATCCTGGCGCATATCTATGGCCGCACTGGTAACAATCTGGAAGCACAACTGCTCAGCGAGGGCCTGGGCTACCAGGTGGCCATTGCACCCAACGTGCAGCTGTCGGGCTGCCAGCAGCAGGCCGAGCATCAGGCACGCCAGGCCAGGGCAGGGCTGTGGAGACAATCACCGGTCACGCCTGGACGCGAGGTGCGGCAATCCGGATTCGCGGTGATCGGCGGCAGGATCAACGGGATCGAGCGTAATCGCAGCGGCATCTGGCTGGAGCTTGACGAGAACGTGGTCCTGCAGGTTCCCGCTCGTCTGCAGCGCCACTTCCCCGCCAGCTTCTTCGCTAACCTCAAGGGACGCCAGGTCGAGGCGCGTGGCTGGGTGCTGGATCGTTCCCGCAAGGGCGGGCTCAAGCCTGGGCAGCGACGCTGGCTGTTGCCATTGACCGATCCGAGCATGTTGGCGCTTGTTTCTGGCTAAATAGTTGTAGACATTTTGCTATTGGATTGTACACACTGGCTCCCGTAAGCCCCGTGGGTTATAGCGTAAAGTCGTAGGCCAAAGGCCTTGACACATAGTGACCGGGCAGTCTTGTCGCCCCCCGGCTCTTTGCGTATCCTCGGCGGTCCGTCAGAACAGTAAATAGCGGAATGCCCATCATGTCAGACCTGAAAACCGCCGCTCTCGAATACCACGCTCAGCCTCGTCCGGGGAAACTGAGCGTCGAGCTCTCCAAGCCAACCGCCACCGCCCGTGACCTCGCCCTGGCCTACAGCCCGGGTGTCGCCGAGCCTGTGCGCGAGATCGGCCGTGATCCGGAGCTGGCCTACAAGTACACCGGCAAGGGCAACCTGGTTGCGGTGATCTCCGATGGCACCGCCATCCTCGGTCTGGGTGATCTCGGCCCGCTGGCCTCCAAGCCGGTCATGGAAGGCAAGGGTGTTCTGTTCAAGCGTTTCGCCGGTATCGACGTGTTCGATATCGAAGTCGAGTCGGAGAGCCCGCAAGCCTTCATCGACACCGTTCGCCGCATCTCCATCACCTTCGGCGGCATCAACCTGGAAGACATCAAGGCACCTGAGTGCTTCGAGATCGAGCGCACGCTGATCGAGCAGTGCGACATTCCGGTCTTCCACGATGACCAGCACGGCACCGCGATCGTTACCGCGGCCGGCATGATCAACGCCCTGGAAATCGCCGGCAAGAAGCTCGAAGACGCCAAGATCGTCTGCCTGGGCGCCGGTGCCGCGGCCATCTCCTGCATGAAACTGCTGGTGAGCATGGGTGCCAAGGTCGAGAACATCTTCATGATCGACCGCAGCGGCGTGATCCACGCTGGCCGCGACGACCTGAACCAGTACAAGGCCCAGTTCGCCCACGCCACCGACAAGCGCACCCTGGCTGATGCCCTGGACGGCGCAGACGTGTTCGTCGGCTTGTCCGGTCCGAACCTGCTGAGCGCCGAAGGCCTGAAGTCGATGGCCGCCAACCCGATCGTGTTCGCCTGCTCGAACCCGGACCCGGAAATCGCCCCGGAGCTGGCTCACGCTACCCGCAGCGACGTGATCATGGCCACCGGTCGTTCCGACTACCCGAACCAGGTCAACAACGTACTGGGCTTCCCGTTCATCTTCCGTGGTGCCCTGGACGTTCGCGCCAAGCGTATCAACGAAGAGATGAAGATCGCTGCCGCCATCGCCCTGAAGGACCTGGCCAAGCTGCCGGTGCCGAAGGAAGTCTGCGAAGCCTATGGCGTGCAAGCCCTGGAGTTCGGCCGTGAGTACATCATTCCGAAGCCGCTGGATGCCCGCCTGATCACCGTGGTTTCCGATGCCGTGGCCAAGGCCGCCATCGAGTCCGGTGTGGCTACCCTGCCGTATCCGAAGCACTACCCGCTCAAGAGCGTGGATGACGTGTTCAACGGCTGATCCAGTCGTAGCGTCATGAAAAAGCCCCGGCTCGCAGGAGTCGGGGCTTTTTGTTGGGCCTGGGTTATTGCGGGGCAGGCCTGCTCACGCGGAGTTCAATGTCATCCCTTTCAAGGCGATCGCGTCAGGGCTTGCTGGTGCTCGCCGACAGTCTTGCAGCGCCTACCAGATCGAGCGCCGCGCGGGCGGCGCTCGATCTTGAGAGCGCTGCAAGGTTTTCGGCGAGCACCTGGCGGCCCTCACCAAAAACCTTCAAAGGTTGCCCTTTAGAACAGATCCATCGGCGCTGCTTCATCTGCCGGCAGCGGGCTGCCCGGTGCTGCGCCGTTGCCCAGTTCGTCCGCCGACGGTGGCGAGTCCTCGGCCTTGAACAGTTCGAAGTAGGCGTTCGGCGTGCTCGGTGTAGCGGCGCGGCCGCTGATTGGGTCGACGCGCAGGCTGAGGATGCCTTCGGGTTCGGCAGGTGGGTGCTCGGGCATGCCCTTGAGCGCGGCGCCCATGAAGCTCATCCAGATCGGCAGGGCCACGGTGCCGCCGTATTCGCGGCGCCCCAGGGTTTCCGGCTGGTCGAAGCCGACCCACACGGTAGTGACATAGTCAGCGTTGTAGCCGGAGAACCAGGCGTCCTTGGACTCGTTGGTGGTGCCGGTCTTGCCCGCCAGGTCCGAGCGGCCAAGGGCCAGGGCTCGGCGGCCGGTACCGCGCTTGATCACGTCCTGCAGCATGGTGGTGAGAATGTACGAGGTGCGGCCATCGATGATCTGCTCGGCAACGGCGGGCGCCTGGGGCACTTGGGGGGACGGGGTGAGCTGCCCTGCGGCCGGCAGCGCCTCGCCTGGCATCGGGGCGGTGCTGATGGGTGCCTCAGGTGCGGCGAGGCCGACCTGGTCCTGGGTGCCCTGCGGCACGCGTGGCGGGTTGGCGGTGAACAGGGTTTCGCCGTTGCGGCTCTCGACACGCTCGATCAGGTACGGGCTGATCTTGTAGCCGCCGTTGGCGAAGGTGCTCCAGCCGGTGGCGATCTCCATCGGCGTGAGTGTCGCGGTGCCCAGTGCCAGCGACAGGTTGCGCGGCAGGTCCTGTTTGTTGAAGCCGAACTTGGCGATGTAGTCGATGGTGCGATCCACGCCCATCGCCTGCAACAGGCGGATCGATACGAGGTTGCGCGACTTGTACAGCGCTTCGCGCATGCGGATCGGGCCGAGGAAGGTATTGGTGTCGTTCTTCGGGCGCCAGACCTTGTCCAGGTACTCGTCGACGAACACGATCGGAGCATCGTTGACCAGGCTGGCGGCGGTGTAGCCGTTGTCCAGGGCGGCGCTATAGACGAAAGGCTTGAAGCTCGAGCCTGGCTGGCGCTTGGCCTGCATGGCGCGGTTGTAGTTGCTCTGCTCGAAGGAGAAACCGCCGACCAGCGCACGGATGGCGCCGTTGTAAGGGTCGAGGGTGACCAGCGCGCTCTGGGCGGCAGGAACCTGGCTGAACTTGAGCTTGCCATCCTCCTGGCGTTGCAGGCGCACCAGGTCGCCGACCTGGGCCACGTCGGCTGCTGATTGCGGCGAGCGCCCCTGCGAGTTGCTGTTGAGGTAAGGGCGGGCCCATTTCATGGTGTCCCAGGCGACGTTTTCCTCCAGGCCGCCACGGGTCATCACCTTCAACCCGGTCTTCTCGACCTGGGTGACGATGGCGGGCTCCAGGCCACCCAGGGTGCGTTGCTTGCTCAGCTCCTGCAGCCAGGCCGCACGCGTCTTGCCAGGGAAGCGCGCCTCGGGGCCGCGGTAGCCGTGGCGTTCGTCGTACTCGCTGAGGCCGTTGAGGACCGCGCTGTTGGCCATCTGCTGCATGTCGCTCGGCACCGTGGTGGTGACCCGGAAGCCTTCGGTATAGGCGTCGCTGCCGTAGCGACCGACCATCTCGGCCCGGGCCATCTCGGCGACGTACGGCGCATTCACTTCCGGGGTCGGTACGTGGTAGCTGGCATTCAGCGGTTCAGCCAGGGCGGCCTGGTAGCTGGCTTCATCGATCTTGCCGAGTTTGTACATGCGCCCGAGGATCCAGTCGCGGCGCTCCTTGGCGCGTACCGGGTTGGCCAGCGGGTTGAAGCGCGAGGGTGCCTTGGGCAGGCCGGCGATCATGGCCATCTGCGCCAGGCTGACGTCGCGAATCGACTTGCCGTAGTACACCTGTGCCGCGGCGTCGATGCCGTAGGCACGGTTGCCCAGGTAGATCTTGTTGACGTACAGCTCGAGAATTTCGTCCTTGGTCAATTCCCGCTCGATCTGCAGGGCCAGGAGAATCTCGTTGGTCTTGCGCGAGAAGCTGCGTTCGCTGGTGAGGAAGAAGTTCTTCGCCACCTGCATGGTGATGGTGCTGCCGCCGCTCTGGATGTGCCCGGACTTGACCAACTGCGAGGCCGCGCGCATCAGGCTGCTAGGGTCGACGCCATAGTGGTTGAGGAAATTGTCGTCCTCAGCGGACAGAAGCGCCTGGATGAACTGTGGGGGAATTTCCTGGAACTTGATCGGCGAGCGCCGCATCTCGCCGAACTCGGCGATCAGCTTGCCGTCGCTGCTGTAGACCCTCAGGGGGATTTGCAACTGGACGCTTCTGAGCGCGTCGACCGAGGGCAGGTTGGGACTAAGATACAGAAACGCACCGCTCACACCGAGAACGAGCGCGCAGATGACGGCGACGAGAGACCACCAGAAGAACTTCAGCAGGCGTATCAAGGCTTTTGGGTGTCCAGATTGAGAGTGGATTGCGCGCAGGGCCGGCGGGCAGGAAAACGCTGGCCATTATAAGCATTTTTCGCCCCGTCGGGTGACCGCCCGGGGAGAGGGACGACCGCCTGCGCCGCAAGGGGGCAGGCAGCCAATGACCAGGAAGGAACAGCCATGCTTGGACGCTTTGGCAGGGACGCCGGTTCACTGCTGGGGGTGGAAATCGCCTCCGACGCCGTACGGATGCTGCACCTGCGCCGCCAGCGTGGCGGTTGTCGGGTGATGGGTTGGGCGCAAGAGCGCCTTGGTGACGCGCCAGGTAGTTCATTGGGGCGTGACGAGGTGGAGTGCCTGGTCGCGGGGCTGCGACAGGCACATGCCAGGTGTCGGACTTCGCAGTCCCGGGTCGCCCTGGCGTTGCCTGCATCGCAGGTCATCTGCAAGGTTTGCCGCCTGCCTGCAGGGTTGCCCGGCCATGGCGTCGAAGCCGCCTTGCTTGCACAGGCCGAGCAGCTGTTTCCCTTTCCTGTGGAAGACCTTGCCCTGGATTTCCAGGTGTATGGCCCATGCGCGGAGGATGCCGGGCAGGTCGAGGTGTTGGTGGTGGCCTGTAGGCAAAGTCAGCTCGACCCACTGGAGCGCGTGTTCGCGCAAGCCAGCCTGCAGTTGGTAGCTGTGGAGGTGGACAGCTTTGCGTTGCGCCGGGCATTGGTGGCCGAGGCGCAGGCAAGCGTCACGGCGCTGCTGCAGTTGGAGCGGGACGAGGTAGTCCTGCATCGTTGGCAGGGAGGCCACATACCGCATCGGCAGCGCTGTGTCGTGCCCTCTGTGGCGCGTTGGGCCGAGGCTGTCGAGGGGCTCTGGCAGTCGGGTGCCCAGGGCGCGTTGGAGCAAGTTGTGTTGTTCGGGGCCACCGCCGATGAGGTTCGGGCAGCAGAGCTGTCCGAGCGTCTGGGCGTGAAATGCCATGTCGGCCGCCCGGGGCCTCTGGCCGGCGAATTCGATGAAGCCAGCGTGCCCGCTGCCGCCATGGCCTTGGTCTGTGGCTTGGCAATGGGAGGCCTGGCATGAAAGGACGACTGAATCTGATGCCCTGGCGCGAACAGCGCCGGGCAAGCGTTGTGCGGCGATTCCAGATCACCCTGGTCGCCACGCTGGTGGTGGCGCTGTGCGGGGTCATGTTGCTCGATCGAACGGCGCGGTCGCGTCTGGCCAGACAGGCGCAGGTTGTCGCCACGCAGCAGGTGGCCGTTGAGCGGTTGGACGCTTCGCTGCGGCAGATCGATCAGTTGCGTGAAACACGGGATGCGTTGTCGGCCGAGCAAGCGGCGGTGTCTGCGCTGGACGCAGCGCGAGCGCAGTTGCCTGGGCTGTTTCTCGCATTGGAGCAGGCAATGCCCGAAGGCGCGCGCTTGACCGAGGTGGGTGTGGAGGACGGACATTTGCGCCTTGCCGGATTGGCAGCCTCTGCTTCAGTGGTGGCCCGGCTTATGCGCGGCTTGGAGCAGGTAGCGATGGTACGGGACCTGCAGCTTGTTCACTTGCGGCGTCATGGCCAGGGCGATGAATTCCTGCTGGCGGCGCGCTTGTTGGCGGGTGAGTCATGAACCGCCTGTGGGCCCAGGATTGGCAGGGCCTGGCGGCCCGGTCCCGGTTGTTCCGGTGGATGGTGGCAGCAGGGTTGCTGTTTCTGGTGACTTTTGTGGGTTATTTCGCCCGCCTGCGTGAGCCGCTCAATAGGCATGCCGAGGCAGTCCAGAGACAGTTGCAGCTACAGGGCGTCTTGGAGGATGGGGCGGGAAAACTTGTCGAGCTGGAGCGAGCGCAGGAGGCTCTGGAACAAGCCAGGATGGGGCTGCAAGCGTTGCGATGGCGACTGGCTGCGGGCGAGGGCATGAGTGAACTGCTTGACCAGTTGGCCTTGTCGGGCCATGAGCATGGCCTGTCGTTCGAACGCATCGAGGTAAACGAAGCGCTGCAGGCAGCAGGGTACCGTCTGCAGCCTCTGGATATAAGCGTGCACGGGCGCTACCCGGCGTTGCGCTTATGGCTTGAGCAGTGGCTACAGCAGTTGCGTTTGCTGAACGTGCCCCATCTCAGGTTGGCCTTGCAGGAAGAGGGCACAGGGGTGGTTGGCGCAAGGTTGCTGATACATGCCTATCACCCAGGGGAAGAGCTTCCCGTGCCGGCTGCCTTGGCGGATGAGCCTGCCCAGGCTGCTCAGTCGAAGACCACGTTCGATCCATTTCAGGCCTGGTTGCCCGCCACGCACGGTAAAGAGCTGCGGCATATTCCCTTGGCGCGATTGGAAATGGTCGGAAGCCTGTCCCAGTCAGGGCGTCGCCAGGCGTTGTTGCGTTCGGCGGGGCACGTGTATCGGGTCGGTCAAGGCGACCGGCTCGGGTTGGATGAGGGGGTCGTGGTGGCAATCGATGCCGATCGGCTGGAGGTCCGCGAGCAGATCTACCTTGGCGGGCGTTGGCAGGCGCGTTCCAGGTATCTGGTGCTTGTAGAACGTGAGCAAGGAGAGGTCAGGGATGAGGCCGAGACGATGGTTGAGCGGCGTGGGGTTGATGTTGAGCATCCTGGCGGTGCAGGCAGCGGAGCTTCAGGGTGAGCCGATGTCGCTCAACTTCCAGGATGTCGAGCTGCGCTCGGTGCTTAAGGTCATGGCCGAGCACGCCGGCGTCAACCTGGTTGCCAGTGATTCGGTGCAGGGGCGGATAACCCTGCGCCTGGAGGACGTGCCCTGGGGGCAGGCGCTCGACCTGGTGCTGCGCAGCAAGGGGCTGGGTAGGCGCCAGGAGGGTAATGTGCTGCTGATCGCCCCCGTTGCGGAACTGGCCGGGCAGGCCCGGGGTATGGGCGAGGAGGTGTTGCTGGAGCCCTTGCGGCGTGAACTGATCCCGGTCTTTCATGCCAAGGCCGCCGAGCTGGCGGAGCTGTTGCTGGCGAGCCTGGCCGATGACGGCATTCTGACGGGGCGCGGCAGCCTCAGTGTGGATGCGCGGACCAACACGCTGGTGGTCACTCAGCCTGGCGAACGGCTTGCCGAGCTGCGCAGGCTGGTGACGCAACTGGATGTGCCGGTGCGCCAGGTCATGATCGAGGCGCGTATCGTCGAGGCCAGCGTCGATTACGAGAAGGTGCTGGGCGTGCGATGGGGTGGCCCGTTGTATGGGGGGGACAGTCGCCTGGGTAGCGACCTGTTCGTCGATCTCGGGGTCGAGCGGGCCAATGCCGGGCTCGGCGTGGGGTTGCTGCGCAGCGACATTCTGCTGGACCTGGAGCTCAGCGCCATGGAGAAGAGCGGCAATGGCGAGGTCATCTCCCAGCCCAAGGTGGTCACGGCCGACAAGGAGACTGCGCGCATACTCAAGGGCACCGAAGTGCCGTATCAGGAGACCACCCGCAGTGGCGCCACCTCGATTTCCTTTCGCGAGGCCTCCCTGTCGCTGGAGGTGACGCCGCAGATCACCCCGGATGGCAAGGTAGTGATGGATGTGCGTGTGACCAAGGACGAGCCCGACTTCATCAATGCGCTGAACGATGTGCCGCCGATCCGCAAGAATGAGGTCACGGCGAAGGTCCGGGTGGCCGATGGGCAGACCATTGTGATTGGTGGCGTGTACTCGACGTCGCAGAACAAAGTGGTCGACAAGGTGCCATTTTTCGGTGATCTGCCGTATGTTGGGCGGCTGTTTCGACGCGATGCATTACAAGAGAAAAAATCCGAGCTGCTGGTCTTCCTGACTCCGCGTATCATGAGTGACCAGGCGATTGCTGTGAGTCGTTGATTCTGTGCGAAATTTGATACTTGTAGGGCCCATGGGCGCTGGAAAAAGCACCATCGGGCGCCTGTTGGCCAAAGAGCTGCGCCTGCTGTTCAAGGATTCCGACAAGGAAATCGAGCTGCGAACCGGCGCCAACATACCGTGGATCTTCGACAAGGAAGGCGAGCCGGGCTTTCGCGACCGCGAGCAGGCGATGATCGCCGAACTCTGCGCGCTTGATGGTGTGGTTCTGGCGACCGGTGGCGGCGCAGTGATGCGCGACGCCAACCGTGCCGCGCTGCATGCCGGTGGCCGGGTGATCTACCTGCATGCCTCGGTGGAGCAGCAAGTGGGGCGCACCTCCCGTGACCGCAACCGACCGCTGTTGCGCACCGCCAACCCGGAAGCCACCTTGCGTGCCCTGCTTGAAACACGCGACCCGCTTTATCGCGAGATTGCCGACCTGGTGGTGGAAACCGACGAACGGCCACCGCGCATGGTCGTGCTCGACATTCTCGAGCGTCTGCAGAAGTTGCCGCCCCGCTGAGCGGGGTCTATCCTCGGCGACCAACGCCGAGACGGGGTTGAACGTCACCGCGTGGGGCCACAGCGCCACCGCGCCCAAGTACATTGTGGGGATACATGCAGACACTTAAGGTCGACCTGGGCGAGCGTAGCTACCCGATCTACATTGGCGAAGGCCTGCTTGACCAGCCCGAGCTGCTGGCGCCGCATATTGCCGGCCGGCAGGTCGCCATCGTCTCCAACGAGACCGTCGCACCCCTGTACCTCGAACGCCTGAGCAAGACCCTGGGTGCCTACTCGGTGCTGCCGGTGGTGTTGCCCGACGGCGAGGCCCACAAGAATTGGGAAACCCTGCAACTGATCTTCGATGCCCTGCTGACCGCGCGTCATGACCGGCGCACCACCGTGGTCGCCCTCGGTGGCGGGGTGATCGGTGACATGGCCGGCTTTGCCGCGGCCTGCTACCAGCGTGGGGTCGACTTCATCCAGGTGCCCACCACGCTGCTGTCCCAGGTGGACTCCTCGGTGGGCGGCAAGACCGGCATCAACCACCCGCTGGGCAAGAACATGGTCGGTGCCTTCTACCAGCCCAACGCAGTGCTGATCGACACTACCAGCCTGAAAACCTTGCCTGCGCGTGAGTTGTCCGCCGGTCTCGCCGAAGTCATCAAGTACGGCCTGATCTGCGACAAGCCATTCCTCGCCTGGCTCGAGGACAATATGCAGGCGCTACGTGCCCTGGACTCCGTCGCCCTGACCGAGGCCATCCGTCGCTCCTGCGCGGCCAAGGCCGCCGTGGTTGGTGCTGATGAGCGCGAATCGGGCGTGCGTGCCACGCTCAACCTTGGCCACACCTTCGGCCATGCCATCGAAACACACATGGGTTATGGCGTCTGGCTGCACGGCGAAGCCGTGGCGGCCGGCACGGTCATGGCCCTGGAAATGTCCATGCGCCTGGGCTGGATCGACCAGCCGGCGCGTGATCGCGGAATTCGCCTGCTGCAGGACGCAGGATTGCCGGTGGTGCCACCACAGGAAATGACCCCGGCGCATTTCATGGAGCACATGGCGGTCGACAAGAAAGTGCTCGACGGGCGCCTGCGCCTGGTGCTGCTGCGCCAGCTGGGCGAGGCCGTCGTCACCGACGACTATTCGACAGAGATTCTTCAGGCCACGCTGGCGGCGGATTACCGCGCGATCGTGGCCCAGCTTTGAGGTTGTGACAACGCAATGACCAGTCTGCATGCCGATGAGGCGTTTCTCGATCATTACCAGCTGAGCCACGATCCGTTCGCACCCCGGGTGCCCGGTTTCAAGTTCTTTCCCGCCCAGCGCAAGCCAGTGCTTGGCCAGCTGCACCACCTGGCGCGTTACAGCCAGTTGATGCTGGCGGTCACCGGCCCTGTGGGCAGCGGCAAGACTTTGCTGCGCCAGGCGCTGGTGGCCAGCACCAACAAGCAGTCGGTGCAAAGCGTGGTGGTATCCGCCCGTGGCGCCAGCGACGCGGCCAGCGTGCTCGGCCAGGTGGCACAGTCGCTGGGCGTGGCGCAGCCGGAAGTGCAGGCGATCCTGTCGCAGGTGGTGCAACTGGCGCTGACCGGCCAGGAAGTCTATCTGCTGGTGGACGATGCGGAACAACTTGACGAGTCGGCACTCCAAGCGTTGCTGGAGTTGGCGGCAGGCGTAGCTGAAGGGCGTCCGCACGTGTTCCTGTTCGGCGAGCCTTCGCTGATCGCCGGGTTGGACGAGCTCAATGCCGATGGCGAGCGATTCCACGTCATTGAACTGGCCCCGTACAGCGAGGAAGAAACCCGCGAGTACCTGGAGCAGCGCCTGGAGGGTGCTGGCCGGGGCATCGAGGTGTTCACCGCCGAGCAGATCGTCGACATCCACGAAAACGCCGACGGCTGGCCTGGGAACATCAACCAGGTCGCCCGCGATACCTTGATCGAAGCCATGATCGCCAGCCGTACCACGGTCAAGCGACCAACCATGGGGTTCAAAATGCCTAAGAAACACGTGCTCGCGTTGTCCGCAGTGGTCGTGGTCGCCGTTGGCGCGGCGGTCCTGATGCCCAAGAAAGGCGACAAGGCCCCGGCCGACGCGCCCCCCGCTGCCCAGGCCCAACTGCCCCTGGGTGACGGCGGCAACGGCGGCGCGCCCGCCATCGAGTTCTCCGGCTCCTCGCAGCCCATGCCGTTGCCGCTGGTCGGCCAGTCGCAGCCGGTAATGCGCGAACCGCTGGCCCAGGCCGCTGGCATGGGTGAAGGTGAAGACGGCGGGCCGGCCGACAACACTGCACTGCAGCCAGCCACGCCATCGGCTGCCGTGCCGCCGACCGTGACCACCATCGCGCCGCCGCAAGGTGCCACCGCCAGTCCTGCGCCGGCCCCGGCCCAGCCGGTGACCAGCGCTCCGGTACAGCCGGTTGCGCCTGCGACGAAGCCGGTAGCAACCCAGTCGGTAAAGCCGGTTGCACCTGCCAAGCCGGCCCCGGCCCCGACCCAGGTCGCGAGCGCCAAGCCTGCAGCCAAACCTGCCGAAAAACCGGCTGCTGGCGGGGCCGGCAACAGCAGCTGGTACGCTGGCCAGAAGCCCGGTAATTACGTGGTACAGATCTTCGGCACCAGCTCCGAGGCGTCGGCGCAGTCGTTCGTCAAGGCGCAGGGTGGCGACTATCGCTACTTCAGGAAAAACCTGCAGGGCAAGCCGCTCTACGTGGTGACCTACGGCAACTTCGCCAACCGCGATGCCGCCGCTGCGGCAATCAAGAACTTGCCAGCCAAGGTCCAGGCTGGTAAACCTTGGCCACGTACCGTGGGCAGCGTCCAACAAGAGCTGGCCACGGCCCGCTGATACCTTCCGGGCGGCATCACCCCGCCGCCCAGTTGCTGAGCGACTTCTAGCTTTCAACTAGCCTGCTGCGCCCAAGCGCGGCAGGCTTTTCTGTCCCAGACTGCCGGCCACAAGCCCTTTCTTGCAGTCCTGGCTGAAACGCTTCAGACTCCAGTCAAGCCGCTATCACGGTGAACGACTTAAAAACATTCAAAATTGCGACATAAATTTTCAATGGTGAGACATGAAAATTTGTGGGCGTCGCTGTCGCTGTGCAACAATGGTTTTCCATGGCCACCGCAAAAAAGCTGGCGTTTGATCGGCGTGGATGGTAAGTGGTTGTTAAAAAAGAGATTTGCCTCCGGTTGAGAGGTAAACCTGGTGAGAAAGTGTCTATGAAAACAGGTCTGTACCATCCCGAAGAATTCAAGGACAACTGTGGTTTCGGCCTGATCGCCCATATGACGGGCGAGCCGAGTCACCACCTTCTGCAAACCGCCATGCAGGCGCTGACCTGCATGACCCACCGCGGCGGCATCAACGCCGACGGCAAGACCGGCGACGGTTGCGGTCTGCTCATGCAGAAGCCCGATCAATTCCTGCGCGCCGTGGCACAGGAGCACTTCGCCGTCGAGCTGCCCAGGCAGTACGCCGTCGGCATGGTGTTCTTCAACCAGGACCCGGTCAAAGCCGAAGCCGCCCGCGCCAACATGGATCGCGAGATCGTCAACGCCGGCCTCAAGCTGGTGGGTTGGCGCAAGGTGCCGATCGATACCAGCGTCCTTGGCCGCCTGGCCCTGGAGCGCCTGCCGCAGATCGAACAGGTGTTCATCGGCGGCGAAGGCCTGAGCGATCAGGAATTCGCCATCAAGCTGTTCAGTGCCCGTCGCCGTTCGTCCGTGGCCAACGCCCACGACGCCGACCACTACATCTGCAGCTTCTCGCACAAGACCATCATCTACAAAGGCCTGATGATGCCGCGCGATCTCGCGGCGTTCTATCCGGACCTCGGTGACGAGCGCCTGCAGACCGCAATCTGCGTGTTCCACCAGCGCTTCTCCACCAACACCCTGCCGAAGTGGCCGCTGGCGCAGCCCTTCCGCTTCCTCGCCCACAACGGCGAGATCAACACCATCACCGGCAACCGCAACTGGGCCATGGCCCGTCGCACCAAGTTCGCCAACGACCTGATCCCCGACCTCGAAGAGCTCGGTCCGCTGGTCAACCGCGTCGGTTCCGACTCATCCAGCATGGACAATATGCTCGAGCTGATGGTCACTGGCGGCATCGACTTGTTCCGCGGCGTGCGCATGCTGGTACCGCCAGCCTGGCAGAACGTCGAGACCATGGACGCCGACCTGCGCGCCTTCTACGAATACAACTCCATGCACATGGAACCGTGGGATGGCCCGGCCGGTATCGTCATGACCGAAGGCCGCCACGCGGTGTGCCTGCTCGACCGCAACGGCCTGCGCCCGGCGCGTTGGGTCACCACCACCAACGGCTATATCACCATCGCGTCGGAGATCGGCGTATGGGGTTACCAGCCTGAAGATGTCGTCGCCAAGGGCCGTGTCGGCCCAGGCCAGATCCTTGCCGTCGATACCGAGACCGGCCAGATCCTCGACACCGACGCCATCGACAACCGCCTGAAGTCGCGCCATCCGTACAAGCGCTGGTTGCGCCAGCACGCCACGCGCATCCAGGCGACCCTGAGCGACGACCAGGGCGTGGCCAGCTACGACGCTGACCAGCTCAAGCAGTACATGAAGATGTTCCAGGTCACCTTCGAGGAGCGTGACCAAGTCCTGCGCCCGCTCGGCGAGCAGGGCCAGGAAGCGGTCGGCTCGATGGGTGACGACACGCCGATGGCCGTGCTGTCCCAGCGCGTGCGTTCGCCGTACGATTTCTTCCGTCAGCAGTTCGCCCAGGTGACCAACCCGCCGATCGACCCGCTGCGCGAAGCGATCGTCATGTCCCTGGAAATCTGCCTGGGCGCCGAGCGCAACATCTTCCAGGAGTCCCCCGAGCACGCCTCGCGGGTGATCCTCAGCTCGCCGGTCATCTCGCCCGCCAAGTGGCGTTCGCTGATGAACCTGGAGCGCGAAGGTTTCGACCGCCAGCTGATCGACCTCAACTATGAGGAAAGCCTCGGCCTTGAAGCGGCCATCCGCAATATCGCCGACCAGGCCGAAGAAGCAGTGCGCGGCGGCAAGACCCAGCTGGTGCTCAGCGACCGCTACATTGCCCCGGGCAAACTGCCGGTACACGCCTCGCTGGCCGTAGGCGCAGTACACCATCGCCTGACCGAACAAGGGCTGCGTTGCGACAGCAACATCCTGGTCGAGACCGCCACTGCTCGCGACCCGCACCACTTCGCCGTGCTGCTGGGCTTCGGTGCCTCGGCTGTCTATCCGTACCTGGCCTACGAAGTACTGGCCGACCTGATCCGCACCGGCGAAGTGCTGGGTGATCTGGACGAAGTGTTCAAGTACTACCGCAAAGGCATCTCCAAGGGTCTGCTGAAGATCCTGTCGAAGATGGGCATCTCCACCATCACTTCGTACCGTGGTGCCCAGCTGTTTGAAGCCATCGGCCTGTCCGAGGAAGTGGTTGGCCTGAGCTTCAAGGGCGTGTCGAGCCGCATCAAGGGGGCGCGTTTCGAAGACCTGGAGAGCGACCAGAAGCTGCTCGCCGCCGAAGCCTGGAGCGCGCGCAGGCCGATCCAGCAAGGTGGGCTGCTCAAGTTCGTCCATGGTGGCGAATACCATGCCTACAACCCGGACGTGGTCAACACCCTGCAGGCCGCCGTGCAACAGGGCGACTACGCCAAGTTCAAGGAATACACCACGTTGGTCGACCAGCGTCCGGTGTCGATGATCCGCGACCTGCTGAAAGTGAAAGTGGCCGACCAGGCCCTGCCGTTGGATGAAATCGAGCCGCTGGACGCGATCCTCAAGCGCTTCGACTCCGCCGGCATCTCGCTGGGTGCGCTGTCGCCAGAGGCGCACGAAGCCCTGGCTGAGGCGATGAACCGCCTGGGGGCGCGCTCCAACTCCGGTGAGGGCGGTGAAGACCCGGCCCGCTACGGCACCATCAAAAGCTCGAAGATCAAGCAGGTGGCCACCGGCCGCTTTGGCGTGACCCCGGAATACCTGGTCAACGCCGAAGTGCTGCAGATCAAGGTCGCCCAGGGCGCCAAACCCGGCGAGGGCGGCCAGCTGCCAGGTGGCAAGGTCAACGGCCTGATTGCCAGGCTTCGCTACGCGGTACCGGGCGTGACCCTGATCTCGCCACCGCCGCACCACGACATCTATTCGATCGAAGACTTGGCCCAGCTGATCTACGATCTCAAGCAGGTGAACCCACAGGCCCTGGTTTCGGTCAAGCTGGTCGCCGAGGCCGGCGTAGGTACCATTGCCGCCGGCGTGGCCAAGGCCTATGCCGACCTGATCACCATTTCCGGCTACGACGGCGGCACCGGCGCTTCGCCGCTGACCTCGATCAAGTACGCCGGCGCCCCGTGGGAACTGGGCCTGGCTGAAACCCACCAGACCCTGCGCGGCAACGACCTGCGCGGCAAGGTGCGGGTGCAGACCGACGGCGGCCTGAAAACCGGCCTCGACGTGATCAAGGCCGCGATCCTCGGTGCCGAGAGCTTCGGCTTCGGCACCGCGCCGATGATCGCCCTGGGCTGCAAGTACCTGCGCATCTGCCACCTGAACAACTGCGCCACCGGCGTGGCCACCCAGAACGACAAACTGCGCAAGGACCACTACATCGGCACCGTCGACATGGTGATCAACTTCTTCACCTTCGTCGCCGAAGAGACCCGCGAGTGGCTGGCCAAGCTGGGCGTGCGCAGCCTGGGCGAGCTGATCGGCCGTACCGACTTGCTCGATGTGCTGCCGGGCGACACCGAGCGCCAGGGCCACCTCGACCTGTCACCGCTGCTGGGCAGCTCGCACATCCCGGCCGACAAGCCGCAGTTCTGCCAAGTGGACAAGAACCCGCCGTTCGACCAGGGCGAACTGGCCGAGAAGATGGTCGCCATGGCCCTGCCGGCGATCCGCGACATGGCTGGTGGCGAATTCGCCATGGACATCTGCAACTGCGACCGTTCCATCGGTGCGCGCATCTCTGGCGAAATCGCCAGGCTGCACGGCAACCAGGGCATGGCCGCGGCGCCGATCACCTTCCGCTTCAAGGGCACCGCGGGCCAGAGCTTCGGCGTGTGGAACGCCGGCGGTTTGAACCTGCACCTGGAAGGCGACGCCAACGACTACGTCGGCAAGGGCATGACCGGGGGCAAGGTGACCATCGTGCCACCGGCCGGCAGCCCGTTCGAAACCCAGCACAGCGCAATCGTCGGCAACACCTGCCTGTATGGCGCCACCGGCGGCAAGCTGTTCGCCGCAGGCACCGCGGGCGAGCGCTTCGCTGTACGTAACTCCGGCGCCCACGCTGTGGTCGAGGGCACCGGCGATCACTGCTGTGAATACATGACCGGTGGCTTTGTCTGCGTCCTGGGCAAGACCGGTTACAACTTCGGTTCTGGCATGACTGGCGGTTTCGCCTACGTGCTCGACATGGACAACAGCTTCTTCGACAAACTCAACCACGAGCTGGTGGAAATCCAGCGTATCAGTGGTGAGGCGATGGAAGCCTACCGCAGCCACCTGGCACGGGTCCTGGGCGAGTACGTGGAAGAGACCGGCAGCGAGTGGGGGCGTGAGCTCTCGGAGAACCTGGACGACTATGTGCGGCGCTTCTGGCTGGTCAAGCCGAAGGCGGCCAACCTCAAGCACCTGTTGTCCAGCACCCGTGCCAACCCGCAGTAAGAACAGCTGCAAGTGGCGAGCCCCGTGTGCGGGGTTCGTCGGGCTTACGTGATCGTCTTGCAGCTTGCAGCGTGTAGCTGGCAACTGCGGTAAAGAGGTTTTGAAAAATGGCTGAACGTCTGAGCAACGACTTCCAGTTCATCGAAGTGGGGCGCAAAGACCCCAAGAAAAAGCTGCTGCGCCAGCGCAAGAAGGAGTTCGTCGAGATCTACGAACCCTTCAAGCCGCAGCAGTCCGTGGAGCAGGCGCACCGCTGCCTGGGCTGCGGCAACCCGTATTGCGAGTGGAAATGCCCGGTGCACAACTTCATCCCCAACTGGTTGAAGCTGGTTTCCGAGGGCAACATCCTGGCGGCAGCCGAGCTGTCGCACCAGACCAACACCCTGCCGGAAGTCTGTGGCCGTGTGTGCCCGCAGGACCGCCTGTGCGAGGGTGCCTGCACCTTGAACGACGGCTTCGGCGCGGTCACCATCGGTTCGGTGGAGAAGTACATCACCGACACCGCGTTCGCCATGGGCTGGCGCCCGGACATGTCCAAGGTCAAGCCGACCGGCAAGCGTGTCGCCATCATCGGCGCCGGCCCGGCCGGCCTGGGCTGTGCAGACGTGCTGGTACGTGCCGGCGTAACCCCGGTGGTATTCGACCGCAACCCCGAGATTGGTGGCCTGCTGACTTTCGGCATCCCCGAGTTCAAGCTGGAAAAGACCGTGCTGAGCAATCGCCGCGAAGTCTTCACCGGCATGGGCATCGAGTTCCGCCTGAACACCGAGGTGGGCCGCGACATCACCATGGAGCAACTGCTCGCCGAGTACGATGCAGTGTTCATGGGCATGGGCACCTACACCTACATGAAGGGCGGCTTCCCCGGCGAGGACTTGCCGGGCGTGCACGACGCGCTGGACTTCCTGATCGCCAACGTCAACCGCAACCTCGGTTTCGAGAAGTCGCCGGAAGACTTCGTCGACATGCAGGGCAAGAAGGTCGTGGTGCTTGGCGGTGGCGACACTGCGATGGACTGCAACCGTACCTCAATCCGCCAGGGCGCCAAGTCGGTGACCTGTGCCTATCGCCGTGACGAGGCCAACATGCCGGGTTCGCGCAAAGAGGTGAAGAACGCCAAGGAAGAGGGCGTGAAGTTCCTCTACAACCGCCAGCCCATCGCCATCGTCGGCGAGGACAAGGTCGAGGGCGTGAAGGTGGTCGAGACCCGTCTCGGCGAGCCGGATGCCCGTGGTCGCCGCAGCCCCGAGCCGATCCCGGGCTCCGAGGAGATCCTGCCGGCCGACGCCGTGGTGATTGCCTTCGGCTTCCGCCCGAGCCCGGCGCCGTGGTTCGAGCAGTTCGGTATCCAGATGGACAGCCAGGGCCGCGTGGTGGCTCCGGAGAAGGGCAAGTTCAAGCACCAGACCAGCAACCCGAAAGTGTTTGCCGGTGGTGACATGGTGCGGGGTTCGGATCTGGTGGTGACGGCGATCTTCGAAGGGCGTACCGCAGCCGAAGGCATTCTGGATTACCTCGAAGTCTGATGTTGCCTGAACCGGCCTCATCGCCGGCAAGCCGGCTCCCACAAAGGCAGTGCCTTACCCTGTGGGAGCCGGCTTGCCGGCGATGAGGCCATCAGATGCAACCCCAGGACCTCGTTTTGTATACAAAAATGCTTGATCCATGGCACCTGATAGACAAAACGCATGGCCATGGCCGTGCCTTTTGCGTCCGCGTCTGAGAAAATGCCCGCACTTTTTTTCCGGATGCCGACATGACTGCCCTGAAGAACGATCGTTTCCTGCGTGCACTGCTCAAGCAACCCGTAGATGTCACCCCGGTATGGATGATGCGCCAGGCCGGCCGCTACCTCCCGGAGTATCGCGCCAGCCGCGCCAAGGCCGGTGACTTCATGAGCCTGTGCATGAACCCGCAGTTCGCCTGCGAGGTCACCCTGCAGCCGCTGGACCGCTACCCGCTGGACGCGGCGATCCTGTTCTCGGACATCCTCACCATCCCCGACGCCATGGGCCAGGGCCTGTACTTCGAGACCGGCGAAGGCCCGCGCTTCAAGAAAGTCATCAGCAGCCTGGCCGACATCGAAGCGTTGCCGATCCCCGACCCGCAGCAGGACCTGGGCTACGTGATGGACGCGGTCAGCACCATCCGCCGCGAGCTCAACGGTCGCGTCCCGCTGATCGGCTTCTCCGGCAGCCCGTGGACCCTCGCCACCTACATGGTGGAAGGTGGTTCGTCCAAGGACTTCCGCAAGATCAAGGCCATGGCCTATGACAACCCGCAGGCCCTGCACCTGCTGCTGGACAAGCTGGCGCAGTCGGTCACCAGCTACCTCAACGGGCAGATCCAGGCGGGCGCCCAGGCGGTGCAGATCTTCGATACCTGGGGTGGCAACCTGTCGGCGGCGGCCTACCAGGAATTCTCCCTGGCCTACATGCGCAAGATCGTCAGCGGCCTGATCCGCGAGCACGAAGGGCGCAAGGTGCCCGTGATCCTGTTCACCAAGAACGGCGGCCTGTGGCTGGAAAGCATCGCCGATGCAGGTGCTGACGCGCTGGGCCTGGACTGGACCTGCGAGATCGGCGATGCCCGCCGCCGCGTCGGGGACAAGGTTGCGTTGCAGGGCAACATGGACCCGACCGTGCTGTACGCCAACCCCGAGGCGATTCGCAAGGAAGTGGCGCGCATCCTGGCCAGCTACGGCAAGGGCAGCGGCCACGTGTTCAACCTGGGCCATGGCATCACCCCGGAAGTCGACCCGGAGCACGCCGGCGTATTCATCAACGCCGTGCATGAGCTTTCGGCGCAGTACCACCAGTAACCGGTGTGCAACGCAAAAAGCCCGGCGAAGTGCCGGGCTTTTTGTTGTATTAAGTTTAAATTCAGCGATCATCGGTAATCTGGGGCCATCAAAACGCAAACAGGACCCGATCATCATGAAAGCCCGTTACCTGCCCCTGATTCTCGCCCCACTGTTCAGCACCGCCGCCCTGGCCGCCGGCTACACAGGCCCCGGTGCCCAGTCCGTGACCACGGTGGCTGCCGCCAACGATGCCGCCGACGACACCCCGGTGGTACTGCAAGGCTACGTGACCAAGAAGATCAACAACGACGACAAGTACGAGTTCAAGGACAACACCGGCACCATCACCGTCGAGATCGACGACGAAGACCTGCCAGCGACGCCGTTCAACGACAAGACCAAGGTCAAGCTGACCGGCGAGGTGGAAAAGCACCTGATGAGCCGTGAGGTGGATGTGGATATCGTCGAGATCATCAACTGATCCAAGGACCTCATCGCCGGCAAGCCGGCTCCCAAAAGGTTGTGGGAGCCGGCTTGTCGTGGCGACGAACCGCGGCGATTGGGCTGCAAAGCAGCCCCACTCAGGCAGTCTTCGGCGCCAACCTGCTCAAATGCAACGCCACCAGCAACGCCACCGCCAACAGGCTGCCGATGAACAGCCCGATACCGTTCCAGCCCCACTGGTGCCAGAACACCCCGCCCGCCGTCCCGGCGACACTCGACCCCGCGTAATAGCTGAACAGGTACAGCGAAGAAGCTTGCCCCTTGGCCCTCAGCGCCCGGCGGCCGATCCAGCTGCTGGCCACCGAATGCGCGCCAAAGAAGCCGAAGGTGAACACCAGCATGCCGAGAATGATCATGGCCAGCGGGTTGGCCAATGTCATGAGCAGGCCGCCGGCCATGACCACGATACTGGCCCAGAACACCTTGCGCCGCCCGAGCTTGTCGGCCAGCGCGCCGACCTGCGCAGAGCTGTAGATCCCCGACAGGTACACCACCGACAGCAGGCCGACCAGCGCCTGGTTCATATGGTAGGGGCCGGCGAGCAAGCGATAGCCAATGTAGTTGAACAAGGTGACGAAGGCGCCCATCAGCAGGAAGGCCTCGAGGAACAGCCAGGGTAGCCCGGCATCCTTGAAGTGCATGACGAAACCGTCCAGCAGGCTGCGGGGTTTCAATGATTGAGCCCGGAAGTTGCGCGATTCGGGCAGCACCTTCCAGAACACCACGGCCGCCACAAGGGCCAGGCCGCCGATCACCAGCATCGCCGTGTGCCAGCTGACGAAGTCGATCAGTACGCCGGTGATCAGCCGCCCGCTCATGCCGCCGATGGCATTGCCGCCGATATACAGCCCCATGGCCAGGCCAATGTGCTGCGGGTGGATCTCTTCGCTCAGGTAGGTCATCGCCACCGCGGCCAGGCCGCTCAGTGCCAGGCCCACCAGCGCGCGGCTGGCCAGCACCAGCTCCCAGCTTGGCATCACCGCGCTGGCCAGGGTCGCCAAAGCCGCGCACAGCAAGGCGAAGACCATCACCGGCTTGCGGCCGATACGGTCGGAAATGGGGCCGGTGATCAGCAGGCCGATGGCGAGCATGGCGGTGGACACCGACAGCACCAGGCTGCTCTGCGCGGCGTTGATGGCGAACTCCTGCGACAGCAGCGGCATCATGGGCTGCACGCAGTACAGCAGGGCGAAGGTGGCAAAGCCGCCGCTGAACAGCGCCAGCACGGTCTTCATGAAGGCGGGTGTGCCTTTCTCGATCCAGATGTCGTTGACGACAGGGTCGGGCTCGATGGGCAGGGGGGCGACGGCGGATCTCACAGGAGCGGTACCTCGGGGCGTTGCGATGGAAAAATCATATAGCTGGCTAATGATTAGATCCAATATATTGTTCGACCTGTTTAAGACGTTTAACGACCTGTTCGGAGCCGACCATGGAGCTGCGTCACCTGCGTTATTTCATCGCTGTGGCCGAAGAGCTGCACTTCGGCCGCGCCGCCCAGCAACTGGGCATCTCGCAACCGCCGCTGAGCCAGCAGATCCAGGCCCTGGAACAGGAGCTGGGCGCACGACTGTTCGAGCGCACCAACCGTCGGGTCGAGCTCAGCGAGGCCGGGCGGTTGTTCCTCGAAGAGGCCCGGCAAGTCCTGGCCCAGGTGGAAAAGGCCGCCGACGTGGCCCGGCGTGCGCAATTGGGCGAGTTGGGCGAGATGAAGATCGGCTTCACCTCGTCGGCGCCTTTCACCTCGCGGATTCCCAAGGCTATTCACGCCTTTCGCCAGCGTTTTCCATCGGTGCATCTGAATCTGGAAGAAATGAGCAGCCGTGAAGTGGTGGAGGCGGTGTTCGACGAGTCCATCGAGGTGGGCCTGATGCGGCCGATGCCTCTGCCGGACGGGATCGTTTGTACCGAACTGTTCCGCGAACCCCTGGTGGCCGTGCTCAACGCATCGCACCCGCTGGCCAGCGGCAGCGAGCAGGGGCTGTACATGCAGGCCCTGGCCCACGAGCCCTTCGTGTTCTTTCCGCGCAGCTATGGCAGCGGCTTGCATGCCCAATTGCTGAGCCTGGCGCGCCAGGCGGGTTTCAGCCCACATTTTGCCCAGGAGGCCGGGGAGGCGATGACTATCATCGGCCTGGTCTCGGCGGGGCTGGGTGTGTCAGTGCTGCCAGCGTCGTTCCAGCGCATGCGCATCGAGGGTGTGGTGTATCGCACACTGCTCGACGAGCAGGCCATGACCGCCGTGTGGCTGGTGCGCCGCGAAGCGTCTGGCTCGGCCATGGCCAATGCCTTCGTCGCGTTGCTGGCCGGGCTTGAGCAGCCCGAAGGTGCTGGCTAAACCGCCGCGCTGGCCACATACTCGGGCATTCGTTGATACACGGAGGTCTGACATGCGGCGCGTGGTGTTCAATCAGAAAGGTGGCGTGGGCAAGTCGAGCATTGCCTGCAATCTAGCGGCGGTCAGTGCCAGTGAAGGCTACCGGACCTTGCTGATCGACCTGGATGCCCAGGCCAACTCGACCCAGTACCTCACCGGCCTGACCGGCGACGACATCCCCATGGGTATCGCCGACTTTTTCAAGCAGTCGCTGTCCAGCGGGCCGTTCGCCAAGAAGAACAAGGTCGATATCTACGAAACCCCCTTCGACAACCTCCACGTGGTGACTGCCACCCCCGAGCTGGCCGACCTGCAGCCCAAGCTCGAGGCCAAGCACAAGATCAACAAGCTGCGCAAACTGCTCGATGAGCTGGACGAGGATTACGAGCGGATCTATATCGATACCCCTCCAGCACTCAACTTTTACGCGGTTTCCGCATTGATCGCGGCAGATCGCGTGCTGATCCCCTTCGACTGCGACAGCTTCTCGCGCCAGGCCCTGTATGGCCTGCTGGCCGAGATCGATGAGCTCAAGGAAGACCACAACGACGACCTGATGGTTGAGGGTATCGTGGTCAACCAATTCCAGTCCCGCGCCAGCCTGCCCCAGCAGATGCTCGACGAACTGCTGGCCGAGGGCCTGCCGGTGCTACCGGTTTACCTCGGCAGTTCGGTGAAGATGCGTGAGTCGCACCACGCCAGCCTGCCGCTGATCCACCTGGAGCCACGGCACAAGCTGACCCAGCAGTTCGTCGAGCTGCATGATCTGCTGGAGCGTAGCGCCTAGATACCTTGGCTGCGCAGCCACTCCAGCAATGACTGGAGTGGAAACGCGCCGGCCTGGCGGGTCACTTCGCGGCCGTTCCTGAACAGGATCAGGCTGGGGATCGAGCGGATACCCAACTGGCCGGCCAGGTTGCGGTTTGCCTCGCTGTCGAGCTTGGCCAGGCGGCAGCGGCCCGACAGCTGGCGCGCGGCTTGTTCGAAGGTCGGGGCGAAGCTCTTGCACGGGCCGCACCAGTCGGCCCAGACATCCAGCAGCAGCGGCAGGTCGCCTTTGATCTGGGCGGCGTAGTTGCCTTCGGTCAGCTCGAACGAGGTGCTCAGCAGCACGTTCTGTTTGCAGCGGCCGCATTTCGGGGTGTCGCCCAGGCGCTCGGCGGGGATGCGGTTGAGGCCGTTGCAGTAGGGGCAGGGGATTACCAGCGGATTGGACATTGGGGTCTCCAGTCGAAAGATGCGTCGGCGAACCGCAGCTTCCACAGGGTTGGCGCGCTCATTGTGGGAGCCGGCTTGCCGGCGATTGAGGGGGGAAGCCGTCGCAGAGTTTCACGCGCAGCAATGGAAATCAGGATGAACAGCTGATCTCCAGGTGCTTGCCCCACTCTGGCGGCCGCTCGGCATACGCTTGCATCCCGGGCTGTTCCTCGAACGGTTTGCTCAGCACCTGATGCAGCCGACGCACTTCACTGTAGTCAGCGGCCTCTGCCGCTTCGATAGCCTTCTGCGCCAGATAATTGCGCAGTATGTACAGCGGGTTGACCGCATGCATCCGCTCACGGCGACCTTCGGCATTACCCGGCTCACGCTCGCAGCGTGCCAGGTAGTCCGCACCCCAGGCATCGAAACCGGCCAGGTCGACGAAATCGTCGCGCACCATTTGCAGGGCCTCGGCCACCGGTTGCTCGCCCAGGCGGCGGAAGAACAGCGTGTAGTCCACACCGCCGCTCTGCATGCGTTGCAGCAGGCGTTCGACCAGGGCCATGTCGTCGTCCTCGGCGGTGGTCAGGCCCAGGCGGCGGCGCATCAGGTCCAGATAGTGGGCCTGGTACAGCGGCAGGAACAGCGCCAGCGTCTGCTTCAGCGGCTCGACCTCGATCACTGTGGTCAGGGCCTGGGCCAGGGCGCTGAGGTTCCAATGGGCGATCGGCACTTGGTTGGCGTAGCTGTAGCGGCCGCGGTCGTCGGAGTGGTTGCAGATGAAGTTGGCGTCGAAGTCGTCGAGGAAGGCGTAGGGGCCGAAGTCGAAGGTGATGCCGAGGATCGACATGTTGTCGGTGTTCATCACCCCGTGACAGAAGCCGTAGGCCTGCCAGCGAGCGATCAGCTCGGCATTGCGCTCGACAATGGTGCGGAACATGGCCAGGTAGGGCTGCTCGGCGCTGCGGCATTCGGGATAGTGCTGCTCCAGCACATGGTCGATGAGCACACGCTGCTGCTCGGGCTGTTTCGTGTAGTAGAAATACTCGAAATGGCCGAAGCGCACATGGCTCTGTGCCAGGCGCAGCAGCATCGCGGCGCTTTCGCGGGTTTCCCGCCACACTGCGGTGCTCGAGCCGATCACGCACAGCGCCCGGCTGCTGGGGATGCCCAGGGCGCTCAGGGCTTCGGAGGCGAGGAACTCGCGAATGGACGAGCGCAGTACGGCACGGCCATCACCCATGCGTGAGTAGGGCGTCTGGCCGGCGCCCTTGAGGTGCAGGTCCCAGTGTTCGCCGGCCTCGTTGAGGATCTCGCCCAGCAGCAGGCCACGGCCATCCCCCAGGCGCGGGTTGTAGGAGCCGAACTGGTGGCCGGAATAGACCATCGCGCGCGGGTCTGCTTCTTCCCAGAGCTTGTGGCCGCTGAACAGCTCGGCGAACACCGGCAGTTCGGCCTGGGCGGGGTCCAGGTTGAGCAGGGCCATCGCCGATTTGCTGGCAACGACCAGGCGGGGGTCGGCAATCGGGTCGGGCAGGACCTGGGTGGAGAAGGCATCGCCGAGTTGGGCGAAGCGGTTGTCGAAGGTGAGTTGGTCGAGGGACTTCACGGGGCCTGCTCCTGAATTCGGTGCCATTGGGGCCGCTGTGCGGCCCTTTCGCCGGCGAGCCGGCTCCCACAGGGCAAGGCATGCCATCTTGTGGGAGCCGGCTTGCCGGCGATCGAGGGCAAAGCCCTCGCCTGCATTCTGGAGGGCATGCCTGTCGCAGTCCACTCAGCTCGGCGGCGTGCTGTCCGGTTTGCTGTCCATCGGGATCAACTGCTGCTTGCCGTTCTTCGCATCCATGAGGAACACCTCCACCTGGCGCACCGAGATCTTGATGTTGTGCGCCTTGAACTCACGGTTGATATAGCGGTTGAGCTCGTCCAGCGTCGGGTTGCGGTCGCCGAGGTCGCGCACGTGCATGCGCAGTTCGTGGTCCAGCGAGCTTTCGCCGAAGTTGAGGAAGTACACCAGCGGCTCCGGGTCCTTGAGCACCCGCGGGTTCTCGTGGGCGCCCTTGAGCAGCAGGTCGCGCACCAAGTCCAGGTCCGAGCCGTAGTCGATGCCCAGCTTCAGCGTCACCCGGGTGACGGTGTCGGTCAGCGACCAGTTGATCAGCTGGCCGGTGATGAAGGTCTTGTTGGGGACGATGATGTCCTTGCGGTCGAAGTCGGTAATGGTGGTGGCGCGGATGCGGATCTTGCTCACCGTGCCGGACAGGTTGCCGATGGTGATGGTGTCACCGATGCGCACCGGGCGTTCGAACAGGATCATGATGCCGGAGATGAAGTTGGCGAAGATCTCCTGCATGCCGAAACCCAGGCCCAGCGACAACGCCGCCACCAGCCACTGCAGCTTGTCCCAGCTGACCCCGAGGGTGGCCAGGGTGCTGACGATACCTACCCCGGCGATTACATAGGACAACAGCGTGGTAATAGCGTATGCGCTGCCCTGGGCCAGGTTCAGTCGTGACAGCACCAGCACTTCGAGCAGGCCTGGCAGGTTGCTGGCCAGGGCCACGGCGATACCGGCGATGACCATGGCGCCGAGCAGGTCGCCGAGGCTGATCGGTACCATGCTGGCAGCTGCGCCGGTGCCGCTGCTGTACTCGTACAGGGTGATGTTGTTGAGGTAGGCGAACACGGTGATCAGGTCCGCCCAGACCCAGTACAACCCGCCGATGAAACCGCCCAGCAGGGCCAGGCGAATCAGGCGCAGCGACTGCTGGTTGACCTGCTCGATGTCCAGGGTCGGCTCCTCGACCACCACCTCGCCATCCAGCCCTTCCTTGGCGGCCTGGCGTTTGCTCAGGGCGCGCTGGTAGGCCAGGCGCCGCGCCGCCACCGACAGGCCACGCACGAACGCGGCCTCGATCACCAGCCAGAACAGCAGCAGGTAGAGCGTGTAGATCAGCCGGTCGGTGAGCTTGAGGGCGGTGTAGTAGTAGCCGAAGCACACCGCCACGAACAGGGCGATGGGCAGGGCGGTGAAGGCCACCCCGACCGCTTTGCGGAACAGCGAGGTGTTCTGGTGCGCGGGGCTGCTCAGCAGCAGTCGGCTGAGCAGCCAGGCCATCAGCGCATAGCAAGTCAGCACCACGCCGATGCCCAGCACGTCGTCGGCCAATGCCGAGGGCTGGTGTTCGGCCACCGCCACCACGCCCACCAGTGCCAGTACCACGGTACCGAGGCGACGTACCCAACCCCGCAGGAACTCGACCTGGGGCTTGTGCCAGCGGAAGTGAATTTCGGCGACGCCGCCCGGGGCAAGGATGCGGTAGGCGGTGTAGAACACCAGCCAGGCCTGGGCGATCTGCCACAACGCGGCGCCAAGGTTGGCGTTCTGTCCGCGGGCATCAAGCTGCAGGGCGTAGCTACCGAGAGTAAGCGCCAGGGCCACCGGCAGTGCCAGCAGGATGTTGATCAGGATCGCCTGGGGCGTGTGCCACTGGCTGTCACGCTTGAAGTGGCCGATGTCCTGGTGGACCTTGCCCAGGCGCCGGTACAGGGCCTTGCGCCGCCACAGCAGGGCGCCGATCACCAGGATCAGCGGCAGGAACAGCAGTGGCTGCTGCACCAGGCCGTCGCCCAGCTCCTTGATACCCGCGCCCCAAGGCAGGCTGGCCACCTGGTAGGCCAGGCCCTCGGGCACTTGGCGCAGCCACTGCCAGTCCAGCGGTTTGTTGCTGGGGATCCAGAACATCTGCTCTTCCAGCGTAGTGCGCAGGTTCTGGGCAGTGCTCAGCAGTTGTTTCTGGTTCAGTTGCAGGGTGATGCATTCGTTGAGCAGCGCCGACAGCTCGCGGTTCAACCGCTCGAGCAGGTCGCCCCGGGTGATCGCCACTTCCAGCAGGGCCTTGCGCAGCTGCGGGGTGACGTCTTCCTCGGGCTGGCTGGCCAGCAGCTTGTCCACGTAAGCGGACGGGCTGCTCATCTGTTCGCGTTCCTGGTTGATCTCGAACTGGTACAGGCGGATATCGGCGATCTGGTCGGCCAGGTTGCGGTCGAGCTTCAGGTGCGGCAAGGCCTGCTTCTGCTTGTACAGGATCTTCGACAGCAGCAAGCTGCCCTTGAGTACGTTGATCTGCTCGTCGAGGGCCTGGTCGGCCTGGGTGAGGCTGTCGAGCTGCTGCTTGGTGCGCAGGTTCTGCTGGGTCACCTCGTTGAGGCGGTCGGTGCTGCGCAGCAGGTAATCGGACAACTGCAGGTTGGCGGTGCTCTCGGTGGCCAGCAGGTTGCTGCCGCCGGCCTTCTGCGCCTCGATCGACTGGCGGGTGACGGCCTGTTGCGACTGCGCCAGGCGCTTTTCGTTGATCAACGTCTGCAGGTCCTGAATTTCCTGTTCCAGCCTTGTGGCGCGTTCGATCAGCAGGTCATGGCGGGCGTTGCCCAGGTCCTGCAGCACGCTGTTGCCGGCCAGTTCCTGGCGGCGCAGCAGGGTCAGGGCGTTGAGCGAGGCCAGCTCGGCGTTGAGCTGGTTGCGCTGGTCGGCATTGATCGACTTGCCGTTGTCCTTGCCGCTCTTGAGGCTGTTGTTGATCTGCTGGGCACGCATCTGGTTGCCGCTGATCTCGGCCTGGGCGCGCTCGGGGCGGGTCTGGGAGTTGATGATCAGGCTGTTGGCTTCGGACAGCGCCTTCTGCAGGTCGCCCTGCTGAGTGCTGCGCTCGCTGAGCATCTGTTCGAGCTGCGGCACCGTCAGGCTGGCGTAGCGCTGCGCCACCGGCACGACGCTGGAGGCCTTGAGCTTGATCAGTTCGCGCTGGCTGTCGCGGATCTCCTGGGGGGCATTGGCCAACTGCTGCTTGAGGGCTTCGAGCTTCTTTTCGCTGTCGTCGCGGGCGTTGAGCAGCGCCAGTGTCTGCTCCAGCACCTGCTGCACGGCTTTCTGCTCGGTTTCCGGCAGTTTGCGCTCGGCGATCTTGCTCAGGCTGCTCTGGATGCCCGGAGTGGTCGGGATTTCCACCGCGCCAGCGGCGAACGAGAGGGTCAGGCACAGCCCCAGCAGGGCTGCGCGGCAATGGTCACGCAGGGACATAGGCAGAGTTCTTGTGATACGCGGCAAATCGGAGTTTAGAGGAACAGCCCGGGGCCGGGGCGGGTACCTTCGGGGAATCTGACGCCCACTTTCTGGATCTTGTTCCCGTCCATGACCGCGACGGTCCAGATCGTGCCGTGCCATTCGATCTGGTCGCCTACTACTGGAGCGCCTCCGACCTTCTGTCGGATGAACTGCGCCAGCGGCATCTTCGCGTCCAGGCCATCGAGTTTCAGGCCGTAAAGCGCCGCCACCGCACCCAGCTCGGCATCGCCTTCGAGCACGAAATCGCCGAAGAAGCGCAGGTCGAGGCCGCGTTGCGGCGCCTGGCTGAACAGCTTGCCCAGCGCCGGCAGGTTATGTTCGTGGCCGATCACGCAGAGCATGTCGCCGACCTCCAGCACGGTGCTGCCCGACGGGTGCAGCAGCTGCTCGCCACGGAACAAGGCGGCGATCCGCGTGCCTTCGGGCATCTTCAGCTCGCGCAGGGCGGCGCCGATGCACCATTTTTCGGCGCCCAGGCGGTAGACGAACAGCTCCCATTCGCTGGTGACGTGCACCTCCAGCGCGGAGCGCGAAATCGGCGCCGGGTCCGGCGGTACCGTGACCTTCAGCAGCTTGGCCATCCACGGCAGGCTGGTGCCTTGCACCAGCAGCGACACCAGCACGATGAAAAACGCCAGGTTGAAGAACAGCTGGGCCTGGGGCAGGCCGGCCATCAACGGGAACACCGCCAGAATGATCGGCACCGCGCCGCGCAGGCCGACCCAGCTGATGAAGCCTTTCTCGCGGCCATGGAAGGCCTTGAACGGTAGCAGTGCGGCGACCACCGACAGTGGCCGGGCGACCAGGATCATCCACAATGCCAGGCCCAGGGCGGGCAGGGCGATGGGCAGCAGGTCGTGGGGCGTGACCAGCAGGCCCAGTACCAGGAACATGCCGATCTGGGCCAGCCAGGCCATGCCGTCGAGCATGTGCAGGATGCCGTGGCGACTGCGGATCGGCTTGTTGCCCAGCACCAGCCCGCACAGGTAAACCGCGAGGAAACCGCTGCCGTGCAGGGCGTTGGTCAGGGAGAACACCACCAGGCCGCCGGCCACTACCAGGATCGGGTACAGGCCGCCGGCCAGGTTGATGCGGTTGACCAATTGCAGCATCAGCCAGCCGCCGCCCAGGCCTATCAGACCGCCGATGCCGAACTCGCGCAGCAGGTGGGTGAGCAGGTTCCAGTGCAGGCCGGTCTGGCCGCTGGCGATCATGTCGATCAGGGTCACGGTGAGGAACACCGCCATCGGGTCGTTGCTGCCCGACTCGATCTCCAGGGTGGCGGTGACTCGTTCGTTGAGGCCCTTGCCGCCGAGCAGCGAGAACACCGCCGCCGCGTCCGTGGAGCCGACGATGGCGCCAATCAGCAGGCCCTGGATGAGGCTCAGGTCGAACAGCCAGGCGGCGACCATGCCGGTCAGTCCAGTGGTGATCAACACGCCCACCGTGGCCAGCGACAGCGCCGGCCACAGCGCCACGCGGAAGCTCGCCACCCGGGTGCGCAGGCCGCCGTCGAGCAGGATGACCGCGAGCGCCAGGTTGCCCACCAGGTAGGCGGTCGGGTAGTTGTTGAAAATGATGCCGCCACCGTCTACGCCAGCGACCATGCCGACCGCGAGGATGATGACCAGGATGGGGATGCCCAGGCGCGATGACAGCGAGCTGACCAGGATACTTGCACCCACCAGCAATGCGCCGATCAGGAACAGGCTGTTGATGGTGCTTGCATCCAAAGGCAGGTACTCCGGGACAGCGGGGGAAAAGGGACGTGCAACTATGAACTAGCAGGTCGCGTGCCAATCGATTCTAACCTGATGAATTGGCAGCCTGTAAAGCGTTTCTGCAGATGTAGAAAAGGCACCTCGAAAGGTGCCTTTTCTTGTGTTGCCTGTTACGGCCTCATCGCTGGCAAGCCAGCTCCCACAGGGTCGTCACAGCCCTTGAGTACGGGGTGCTAGCTGTGGGAGCCGGCTTGCCGGCGATGAAGCCAAGCAGGTCAGGCCTGCTTCACTTCACGCATCGGCTTGCCCTTCACCGGTGCATCGCCCGCCACGTAGTACTTGGCGGTGCTGCGCGGCAGCGGCTTGCGGCCACGGATCTTGTCCGAGATCTTCTCGGCGATCATGATCGTGGTGGCGTTGAGGTTGCCGGTGATGATCAGCGGCATGATCGACGCATCGACGACGCGCAGGCCCTGCATGCCGTGCACGCGACCCTCGCCATCGACTACGGCCATGTCGTCGGTGCCCATCTTGCACGAGCAGGACGGGTGGAAGGCGGTTTCGGCGTGCTCGCGGATGAATTTGTCCAGCTCTTCATCGGTCTGCACGTGGGCGCCCGGGCTGATCTCGCGGCCGCGGTACGGGTCCAGCGCCGGCTGGGCCATGATTTCGCGGGTCAGGCGGATGCCGTCGCGGAATTCCTGCCAGTCCTGCTCGGTGGACATGTAGTTGAACAGGATGCTCGGGTGCTGGCGCGGGTCTTTCGACTTGGCCTGGATGCGACCACGGGCTGGCGAGCGCATGGAGCCCATGTGTGCCTGGAAGCCGTGCTCTTTCACACCGTTCGAGCCGTTGTAGTTAATCGCTACCGGCAGGAAGTGGTACTGGATGTTCGGCCACTTGAATTCAGGGCGGGTGCGGATGAAACCACCGGCCTCGAACTGGTTGCTGGCGCCGATGCCGGT
Source organism: Pseudomonas sp. B21-023 (assembly GCF_024749165.1). Lineage (NCBI taxonomy): Bacteria > Pseudomonadati > Pseudomonadota > Gammaproteobacteria > Pseudomonadales > Pseudomonadaceae > Pseudomonas > Pseudomonas sp. B21-023. The sequence continues at coordinate 419,095 of NZ_CP087190.1, forward strand.
GCCGTTGAACAGCCACTCGGCACCGATGGCCGGCTGGTTCCACCACAGCAGCGACGGGTACAGCGACACCGGCTGGGTGCAGGCGTACTGCAGGTACAGCTCGAGGTGGTCCTGCAGGTTCTCGCCGACGCCCGGCAGGTCGTGGACCACTGGAATGTCGAGGCTTTCCAGCAGGGCGCGCGGGCCGACGCCGGAGCGCTGCAGCAGTTGCGGCGAGGCGATGGCGCCGGAGGAAACGATGACTTCCTTGCGGGCGCGCGCTTCGACGCGCTCTTCGCTGTCACCGACCAGGTAAGTCACGCCAACAGCGCGCTTGTTGTCGAACAGCACGCGGTCGCTCAAGGCGTGGGTGACGATGGTCAGGTTCGGACGCTTCTTGGCCTGGTCCAGATAGCCACGGGCGGTGCTGGAACGACGACCATTCTTGGTGACCGAACGGTCCATCGGGCCGAAGCCTTCCTGCTGGTAGCCGTTGAGGTCTTCGGTGCGCGGGTAGCCGGCTTGCACGCCGGCCTCGACCATGGCGTGGAACAGCGGGTTGTTGCCGGCTTTCGGCGTGGCCACGCTGACCGGGCCTTCGCCGCCGTGGTAGTCGTTCGGGCCGATGTCGCGGGTTTCGGCCTTACGGAAGTACGGCAGGCAGTCCAGGTAGGTCCAGTCCTCAAGGCCTGGCAGTTCAGCCCAGCCGTCGAAGTCCATGGCGTTGCCGCGGATGTAGCACATGCCGTTGATCAGCGACGAACCGCCCAGGCCCTTGCCGCGGCCACATTCCATGCGGCGACCGTCCATGTGCGGCTCCGGGTCGGTCTCGTAGGCCCAGTTGTAGCGGCGACCTTGCAGCGGGAAGGCCAGGGCGGCCGGCATCTGGGTGCGGAAGTCGAAGCGGTAGTCCGGGCCACCGGCTTCCAGCAGCAGCACGGTGACGCTGGCGTCTTCGGTCAGGCGGGTGGCCAGGGTGTTACCGGCGGAGCCGGCACCGACGATGATGTAATCGAATTCTTGGGACATTGAAGTACCCTCGTTGGCAGTTGTCAGGGAGCGGAAACGCCCGCGCTCAAGGGCGCGGGCGTGGCGGGACCAGGTTTAGAAAACCGAGTTGTAGCCGCCCAGCTCGACCTGAACCGACTTGATGCGAGTGTATTGAGCCAGCGAGCTGACACCGTTTTCACGGCCGACGCCCGACTGCTTGTAACCGCCAACCGGCATTTCGGCCGGCGACTCGCCCCAGGCGTTGATCCAGCAGATACCGGCTTCGAGCTTGTGGATGATGCGGTGGGCGCGGCTGATGTCGTTGGTGCAGACACCTGCGGCAAGGCCGTATTCGGTGTCGTTGGCGCGACGGATGACTTCTTCCTCGGTCTCGTAGCTGAGGATGCTCATCACCGGGCCGAAGATCTCTTCCTTGACGATGGTCATGTCGTCGGTGCAGTCGGTGAACACGGTCGGGGCGACGAACGCGCCCTTGGCGAAGTCGCCGTCCAGCAGACGCTCACCGCCGCACAGGACGCGGGCGCCTTCTTCTTTACCCTTGGCGATGTAGGACAGCACGCTTTCCATGTGCTGGAAGCTGACCAGCGGGCCGAAGTTGGTGTTCTCGTCTTCCGGGTTGCCGGCACGGATGCGGGCGACGCGCTCGGCGATCTTGGCTTCGAAGGCGGCTTTCATCGCGGCAGGGATGAACACGCGGGTGCCGTTGGTGCAGACCTGACCGGAGCTGTAGAAGTTGGCCATCATGGCGATGTCGGCGGCCTTGTCCAGGTCGGCGTCGTCGCAGATGATCAGCGGCGACTTGCCGCCCAGTTCCATGGTGACTTCCTTGAGCGACGAGCTCGAGGCGCTGGCCATGACTTTCTTGCCGGTGGTGGTGCCGCCGGTGAAGGAGACCTTCTCGATGCGTGGGTGCTCGGTCAGCCAGGTGCCGACTTCGCGGCCGCTGCCGGTCAGCACGTTGAACACGCCGTTCGGCAGGCCGGCTTCGGTGAAGATCTCGGCCAGTTTCAGGGTGGTCAGCGAGGTGACTTCCGACGGCTTGAAGATCATCGCGTTGCCGGCGGCCAGGGCCGGGGCGGATTTCCACAGGGCGATCTGGATCGGGTAGTTCCAGGCGCCGATACCAACGGTCACGCCCAGCGGCTCGCGGCGGGTGTAGACGAAGGACGATTCGCGCAGCGGAATCTGCTCGCCTTCGATGGCCGGCACCAGGCCTGCGTAGTATTCCAGCACGTCGGCGCCGGTGACGATGTCGACGTAGCGAGTCTCGGAGTACGACTTTCCGGTGTCCAGGGTTTCCAGCATGGCCAGCTCGTCGTTGCGCTCGCGCAGGATGTCGACGGCGCGGCGCAGGATGCGCGAACGCTGCATGGCGGTCATGGCGGCCCAGACTTTCTGGCCACGCTCGGCGCTTTCGACGGCCTTCTCGACGTCAGCTTGAGTTGCGCGCTGCACGTGGGCGAGGACTTCGCCGGTAGCCGGGTTGATGGCTTCGAAGGTGGCATCGCTGCCAGCGTCTACGTAAGCGCCATCGATGTAGAGTTTTTGCGTTCCGAAACGGGCCATAGTGTCCTCGCAAGTGCAGTGTGTGGTTGGCTGCCGCGTCACGCTCCTGCCGGTTGGCTGGTCGCTGCGCGCGGCTGTTCAGAGGCCTGGTTGTTTGTATCCAGGGACTGCTGTTTAGCCAGTTGTAGATCCATGTATTCGTAAGCGATGCGTATTGCCTGCTCGGTGTCGAATGCGTCACCCGAGAGGGCGCCACGCAACCACAGGCCGTCGATCAGGGCCGCCAGCCCGCGGGCGGCCTTGCGCGCATGGTAGAGCGGCAGGACACGGCGGAACTGGCAGCACAGGTTGGAGTACAGGCGGTGGTCGTTGATCCGCTGCAACCTGTGCAAAGACGGCTGGTGCATGCTGGAAGCCCAGAAGGCCAGCCAGGTTTTCATTGCCGGGCCATTCACCTGGCTCGCATCGAAATTGCCTTCGATGATCACCTTCAGGTGGGCACGCGGGCTGTCGTCCGTGAGGGCCTGACGACGCGCGATCACACCCTCGTTGAGCATGTTCATGATGTAGCGCATCGTCGCTGCGATCAGGCCATTCTTGTCCTGAAAGTAGTGACTGATGATGCCGTTCGACACGCCGGCCAAACGGGCAATCAGCGCAATGCTGGCATCTCCCAGTCCGACCTGATCGACCGCCTGCAAGGTGGCTTCGATCAACTGCTGGCGGCGGATGGGTTGCATACCGACCTTGGGCATCTTGCTATCTCCTCAGGCCTGCGGGCAGACGACAAGCGGCTACCTCGGCGAAGGCCAGTCTATTTTGTTTTGATTGAACGTTCAATCAATAAAGAATAAGCTCTGCGACAATTTGTGCCATTGACAGTTTTTGGGACGGTCACAGGGGCACGAATCGACACCCCAGGAAATCGCGTAACCCCCGGAATACAAGGCGTTGACGGGCATGAGCGATGCGAAAGACAGATTCTGCCGAGTGGCCACAGGCCGCGCGGCCGGCCCTTTGGAGCGGGCCAGGTGTCTGTGGCTAATGCGCGCACCCAGCGATGGCGTGCGCAAGAAGCGACAGGCGACCGGTCTGGTTTTTTGCAACGTTTCGATTCGGGATCACGGTTTCCAGGGTGCCTTTTATAACACCTTGCGCAGTAGGGCTATTGCACCAATTGCGTGGGACATAACTGTTTAGCCTCCACTGCCGCACTGCCCGGAGCATTCGTGCAATGAGTTCTGCTTCCCTGACAAAGCCCCCCGCCGAGCGGGTACGGGTCAACCACGTGGTGTTTTTCACCTCGGCGCTGATGATCCTTGTTCTGACTGCCTTGCTGATCGCTGTACCCGATATCGCCGGCCAGGTGCTTGGCGTCGCCCAGAAGTGGCTGACGCGCACCTTTGGCTGGTACTACATGCTGGTGATCTGCGGTTACCTGCTGTTCGTCGTCTACCTGGCATTTTCCGACTTCGGCAAGCTCAAGCTGGGCGGCAAGGACGACACCCCGGACTTCAGCTACGGCGCCTGGGCCGGCATGCTGTTCTCCTCCGGTATCGGTATCTCGCTGCTGTACTTCGGCGCTTCCGAGCCGCTGGACCACTACTTCAACCCACCGGAAGGTACGCCTGCCAGCCTCGAGGCCGCGCGCCAGGGCCTGCAACTGACCTTCCTGCACTGGGGCCTGCACGGCTGGGCGATCTACGCCCTGGTCGGCCTGGCCGTGGGTTACTTCGCCTACCGTCACAACCAGCCGCTGGCACTGCGCTCGGCGCTCTACCCGCTGGTCGGTGAGCGTTGGGTCAAGGGTGGCGCGGGCCATGCCGTGGACATCTTCGGCATGTTCGTCACCCTGCTGGGCCTGGTGACCAATCTGGGCATCGGCTCGATGCAGGTGGCCTCGGGCCTGGAATACCTGTTTGGCATGGACCACAGCAAGACCAACCTGCTGGTGGTGATCCTGGTCATGGCCGGCGTGGCCACCGTGGCCGCGGTGTCGGGCGTGGAGAACGGCATCCGCCGCCTGTCCAACCTGAACATCCTGCTGTTCAGCGGCCTGTTGATCTTCGTGCTGCTGGCCGGCAATACCCTGCACCTGCTAAACGGCTTCGTGCAGAACGTCGGCGACTACCTCAACGGTGTCGTGCTGAAGACCTTCGACCTCTATGTCTATGAAGGCGACAACGACAAGTCCGAGCGCTGGCTGGGCCTGTGGACCGTGTTCTACTGGGCCTGGTGGATCTCCTGGGGCCCGTTCGTCGGCATGTTCATCGCCCGTATCTCCAAGGGCCGGACCGTGCGCCAGCTGGTCAGCGGCGTGCTGCTGATCCCGTTGGGCTTCACCTTGGCGTGGCTGTCGATCTTCGGCAACACTGCGCTGGACCTGGTGATCAACCAGGGCGCCGTGGAGCTGGGCAAGACCGCGCTGGAACAGCCGTCGATGTCGATCTACCAGCTGCTCGAGTACTTCCCAGCGGCGAAGATCGTCATCGGTGTGGCGGTGTTCGTCGGCTTCGTGCTGTTCCTCACTCCGGCCGACTCCGGCGCGGTGATGATGGCCAACCTGTCGTGCAAAGGTGGCAAGGTCGACGAAGACGCCCCACACTGGATGGTGGTGTTCTGGTCGGTGGTGATCACCCTGGTGACCATCGGCCTGCTGTTCGCCGGTAACTTCGAAGCCATGCAGACCATGGTGGTACTGGCCGGCCTGCCGTTCTCGGTGGTTCTGGTACTGTTCATGTTCGGCCTGATGAAGGCCATGAAGCAGGACGTTGCGGTCGAGAGCGAGCGCGCCGAACTGGCCGCCCGTGGCCGTCGCGGTTTCAGCGAGCGCCTCAGTCAGCTGGACCTGCAGCCGACTCAGGCCGTGGTGCAGCGGTTCATGGACAAGCAGGTCAGTCCAGCGCTGAAAGAGGCCGCCGAGCAGCTGCGTACCCTGGGCTTCGAGGTCGAGACCCGGGTAGGTCAGTCGCGCAACATGATGGGCCTGCGAGTGATGATGGAAGAGGGTAATCCCTTCGTCTACGAAGCTAGCCTGGATGGCTACCTGGCCGCGCCGAGCGAGGCGCCGGTCGAAGGGGAGCCGGAAGTGCAGCAGCGCTTCTACCGCGCCGAGGTCTACCTGCACGACGGCAGCCAGGAGTACGACCTGATGGGCTTCACCCGTGAGCAGATCGTGCGTGACGTGCTGGATCAGTTCGAAAGCCACCGCCAGCTGTTGGGGCGTGTGTACAGCTAATCCGGACCGCGCATGAACGAGGGCCCCGATCGAAAGACCGGGGCCCTCGTCGTTTCAGTCGTCGAGTGCGTTCAGGATGTCGCTGCGTGGTGTCGATTTCTTGCCGTCCACATCAACGGCAATGCCGCACAACTTGAGGGGCAGTTGTGATTTCAGAATGATGTGGCTGTCAAACATCAGTGGTCGATAACGCATTGGCAGATTGCAGTCCAATTTCTCGATCGGGCCGAACTTGATCAGGTAGCGTTTGAGATTGGGCTGGTCGTGCTGCCATTGGATCCTGACATGCCCGTCAGTCGTGCGTTCGCTTGAGTAACTCACCTGCGACACCTGCGCTGGAAGCACTTCGATCGGCAGGCTCCAGGCGTTGTTCATCAATGCGTGTGAAGGCCTTTGCTGTTGCGACCCGACGCCAATCACGCATAGGAAGTACCTGCCTGGTGCGGTGCCGATCGGGTCATCGATCCGATTGCTTCCTGATAGGACTGCGCCACTGTAATTCACAGGATCTTCACAGGCCCGCGCATCCTGCGTCGGCTTGTAGCGGTAGTAGCGAGTGTCGATGGTGAAGCCCACGCCCCATGTGGGGGAAAGCGTAGTCCCGTCATCGTTCGTCGCTAGCCTGCGCCAACGGCTTCCGGGCTTGTCCTGCTTGAGTTCGAACCCGGGCAGCAGGTCGCAGTTTTGCTGTTCCAGATCGACCTGTCCTGCGCGAAAGCATGCCTTCACTCGCTCCACCGGCATGGCGAAATTGACGGGCCCATTACCCAGCTGATCGTCCTGATGGTCAGCGCAGGGGTTGTGCAGGCTGCACGGTAGGCTGTCTGATCTATTCTGGCGGCCACTGTTCACTACGCTGACAACCTGGCCATTGCTGCTGTCGATCACTGGGCTGCCCGAGGCACCCTCGTGCATGCCTGGGCAGTCATTGCTCCGGGTATTGCGCCATACCCAGGGATACTCGATGACAACCTCGACAGCCTGTTCCGTGCAGCTACTCAGGCGTAGCCCTTGGTCGGGACGACTGGGTTCGCCGATCACCTGCACGTGGCTGCCTGTTGCCGGGCTTGGGCCGAGACGTAGAGGCTGGATGCCCTCGGCCATGACCTGCTGCAGGCGGGCGTCGAGTTCGATCAGGGCCAGGTCGCTACCTTGCATGCTGCTCCAGACAATGCGCTTGAATGGAAAGGTCTTGCGCTTTGCAGCGGTGTCCACGAAGTAGTTGAAGCTGATCGAGCCTTCCAGTGCCTTGTCCTGGACGATAGTGCCGTTACGTTGGTCGACACAGTGTCCGCTGGTGATGACATATGCCGGACCGCTCGACGGCGTCGAAGGATCACGGCTGTCGACAAGCGTACCGATGCACTGCGTGCTATCGGGCAAGGACAGCCGCCCGATTCCGCTCCAGCGCGCATTCTCGCCTTGGGCGTTATTGAGCGTCTCGGGTGTGGACGATGGGATAACGGGCTGGCTGGCGAGCGCCTGGAGGGAAAGACCGGCCATGAGCACGGCAGGCCAATGGAGGGGGAGTATGGGCATTGAATTCTCCTTGTCGAATTGCCGGCTCTAATTTGGCCGGTCGCGAACAGGAGAAAGCGGTACTTAAGTTAGCCTGGCTCGAACTGCCTTTCGCTCCAGTTACCCAGGAAGTTGAGCGCATGCTTGCCAGCACAAGCACGCCCAGGACCTGACGGTTTCAGCGATTACTGTAGCGGCCCTGCCGGCCATGGGCGGGCATGGCCTGGTTGCCACGTTCGCCGATCATCTGGTGCAAACCGATCAGCTCTATGCCCTGTCGCGTCAGCTGGGGTATTTCCCTTTGCAGTACCTCCAGGGTCTGCGGGTAGGGATGGCCGATGAGTACCGCCGAGCCCTGTCGGCGGGCCAGGGCGATACCTTGCTGCAGCTGCGTGTTGATTGCCTCGACGGTGCGCACGTCATCAAGGAACACATCCCGGGAGACATGGGCCAGGCCGGTAGCCTGCGCCTCTGCCGCCGCCACCGTCGCCGCACTGGTGCGGCTGTCGACGAAGAACAGATGGCGGCGTTGCAGCTCACCCATCAACCAGGTCATGGGCTCGCGCTGGGCGGTCATGCGGCTACCCATGTGGTTGTTGATGCCGGCGGCGTAGGGCACTTTGGCCAGGGCGGCATCCAGGCGCCGGGCCAGCTCTTCGATGGCGATGCCCGGGTGCCAGGCGTAAGGCCCGGCAGCCGGGTCCATGGGCATGTGCAGGATCACCGTGCGTCCGGCCTTGTGGGCCTGGCGGGCGAAGTCGGTGGCATGCGGGGTGTCGGGCATGATCGCCATGGTCACAGGGCCGGGCAGGGCGAGCGTGCGGCTGTCGCGCTCGCTGCTTTGGCCGAGGTCGTCGATGATGATGCTCATGTAGGCCTTGCCGGCGGGCGCCGCGTGCGCGACGACGGCCAGCAGGCAGAACAGCAGGGACAGCAGATAACGCATGGGGGGCTTCAGTCACCCTTGGTGATGTTCAGGCCTTTGAGCAGGCTGAGTGCCTGGCTGAGCTGGAAGTCGTTGTCCTGCGGGCGATCCTTGCGCTTGGCGCTGCCGGTCGGTCGGTCGGCGCCGCCGTTGCCGTTGCCCAGGTGGCCTTGCAGGTCGGCTTCCTTGAAGTTGTCGTTGTCGGCTTCGGCGGTGAGCTTGGCTGGGCGCACTTCGATGTCCGGGACGATGCCCTGGGCCTGGATCGACCGGCCATTGGGGGTGAAGTACAGCGCGGTGGTGAGTTTCAGCGCTCGGTCGTTGGCCAATGGCAGCACGGTCTGTACCGAGCCCTTGCCGAAGCTGTCGGTGCCCATCAGCACGGCACGCTTCTGGTCCTGCAGGGCGCCGGCGACGATCTCCGAGGCCGAGGCGCTGCCGCCGTTGATCAACACCACCAGTGGCACGCCTTCGCTGGCATCGGCCGGGTCGGCGGAGTAGCGCAGCTCGGAGTTGGCGATGCGGCCCTTGGTGTAGACGATCAGGCCTTTGGTGAGGAAGTGGTCGGCCACTTCGACCGCCGACTGCAGCACGCCGCCGGGGTTGTTGCGCAGGTCGAGAACCACGCCGCGCAGCTTCTTGCCGTTGTCCTTGCGCAGCTTGGCCAGGGCCTTGCCCACCTCGTCGCCGGTCTTGACCTGGAACTGGGTGATGCGGATGTAGCCGTAGTCGTTCTCCAGCAGCTGGCTCTTGACGCTCTTGACCTGGATCACCGCGCGGGCCAGCGTCACGTCGAACGGCGTGCCGCCGTCGCGCACCAGTGTGAGGGTGATTTTCTCGCCAATCTTGCCGCGCATCTTGTCCACGGCCTCGGTCATGGTCTGACCGCGGGTTGGCGCGCCATTGATCTTGACGATCAGGTCACCGGCCTCGATGCCGGCGCGGGAGGCCGGGGTGTCGTCGATGGGGGAGACCACCTTGACGAAGCCGTCCTCCATGCCGACCTCTATCCCCAGGCCGCCAAACTCGCCGCTGGTGCTTTCCTGCAGCTCCTGGAAGTCTTCGGGGCCAAGGTAGGCCGAGTGCGGGTCGAGGTTGCTGAGCATGCCTTTGATGGCGTTTTCCAGCAGGGTCTTGTCGTCGACCGGTTCAACATAGGCCGCCTTAATGCGGTCCATGACCTCTGCGAAGGTGCGCAGCTCCTCCAGCGGCAGCGGCGCCTTGGCGGTCACCTCGGTGGCCGGCACCGCGGCCTGCCTGGCCACTGGCTTGGCCGGTTCGGCGGCAATGGCCAAGGGCGCGCCGATGACCAGGGCGATGGTCAGGGCCAGCTGGGTGAGGCGAGGCGAGTGCAGCATGTCGAACGAACTCCTGATCCTGTTGGTGCTCCTGCTGGGAGCATCGGCGCCGCCGTTTCGTGGGCGGCGCCGTAAAAGTAGCATTATCTAGCCTCGGCACCATTGCGCGGGGTCGGTGGGCTGGCCCTGCTGGCGAATCGCGAAGTACAGGCCGGCGCTGTCCTGGCCGCCACTGTCGCCGACAGTGGAGATGGCTTCGCCGGCCTTGACGATGTCGCCGGCGTTCTTGAGCAGGCTCTGGTTGTGGCCGTACAAGCTCAGGTAGCCATTGCCATGGTCGAGAATGACCAGAAGTCCAGCACCGCGCAACCAGTCGGCGAACACCACCCGCCCGCCGTGCACGGCGCGCACCTGGGTCCCGGCACTGGCGCTTATCATTACCCCGTCCCACTTGGCCCGCGCGTCACCGCCGCGGGTATCACCGAAGCGTGCCAGCAATCGACCGTTGACCGGCCATGGAAGTTTTCCCCGAGCGGAAGAAAATGCGCCGCCGTAGCTGGCTGTGTCGCTGGACACCACCGGGCCAAGGGTCGTCCGGGCCTTCTTCGGGATTTCCTCGGGTTCCCGGCTGCGGGCCTCGGCGGCCAAGGCCTGCGCCTTCCGGCGCTGCTCTTCTTCCTGCTTGGCCAGCAGGGCGCGTTGGCGGGCCTCCTCGGCCTCGCGCGCCTGGCGGGCGAGGGTTTCCTCGATGGTCTTGAGCACCTTGCCCAGGTCGGCCTGGTCCTGCTCGCGGCTCTGCAGTTTCTGGTCGCGCTCCTTCATGTCGCTGCTGAGCTTGGCCAGCACCTGCTGGCGCTTGTCGCGTTCGGCGACGAGGGCCTGGCGCTGAGTGTCGAGCTCGGCACGTTGTGCCAGCAACTGTTGCTGGTGGCCGGCGATGTCCTGCTCGACGTTGGCCAACTGGCGCAAGGTCTCGTTGAAGGTGCGCAACTGGTCCATGCGCGCTTTGCTGAGATAGTCGTAATAGGTGAGGGTACGGGCGAATTTCTCGGGATTCTGCTGGTTCAGCAGCAGCTTGAGGTATTCCTCGCGACCATTGTTCTGGTACGCGGAACGGGCCTGGATGGCAATCAGGCGTTGCTGTTCAACGCGGGCGCTCTGGAGTTTTTTTTTCTCGTGGTCAAGGCGCTCCAGCTCGCCCTCGGTCTTTTTTAGTTCTTGCTGCAGTGCCTCCACCTGTTTTTCGAGGTTGCCGATATCGGTCTCGGTGGCCTTGAGGTCTTTCTGCACGCCGGACTTTTCCTCCTGGAGCTTGCCCAGCATCTTTTTCAGCTCGGCGATGTCCTGGCGGGTGGCGTCCAGCTGTTGTTGGGTCTGCGCGCGCTCATCGGCAGCGAAGGCCGGGGCAAGCAGACATGACAGGGCGAGTAGGAACAGGGCGCGGAGCATGGGGTTGGGCGTACCAGGGATGGAGACTGGCCTAGTATGCCCGCGCAGGCGTGCAAAAAAAACGCCCAGCGGCGTGTGCGGCGGGGCGTTGGTCTGGAATTCATGTGTATTGGGGCTGCTGTGCAGCCCTTTTCGCCGGCAAGCCGGCTCCCACAGGAGTAAGTGCCTGACTCAAACGTGTGGGAGCTGGCTTGCCAGCGAAAGGGCCGCAAAGCGGCCCCAGTACACCGATCAAGCGTCGATCAGGATCGAGGTACCGGTCATCTCCGCCGGTTTTTCCAGCCCCAGCAGCTCGAGCATGGTCGGCGCCACGTCCGCCAGCACGCCGCCGTTACGGACTTTCACGTGGCGCTTGCCGACGTAGATGAACGGCACCGGCTCGGTGGTGTGGGCGGTGTGCGCCTGGCCGGTGCATTCGTCTTCCATCTGCTCGACGTTGCCGTGGTCGGCGGTGATCAGGGCTTCGCCGCCGACCTTGTCCAGCGCCTCGACGATGCGGCCGACGCAGCCGTCCAGCGCCTCCACGGCCTTGACCGCGGCATCGAACACCCCGGTGTGGCCGACCATGTCGCCGTTGGCGTAGTTGACCACGATCACGTCATAACGTTGCTGCTCGATGGCCTCGACGATACGGTCGGTGACCTCAGGGGCGCTCATTTCCGGCTGCAGGTCGTAGGTGGCGACCTTCGGCGACGGGATCAGGATGCGCTCTTCGCCTTCGAACGGCTCTTCGCGCCCGCCCGAGAAGAAGAACGTGACGTGGGCGTACTTCTCGGTTTCGGCGATGCGCAGCTGGGTCTTGCCATTCTTCGCCAGGTACTCGCCGAGCACGTTGTTCAGGCTGGCCGGGGCGAAAGCCGCTGGGGCCGGGATCTTCGCCGAGTACTGGGTCAGGCCGATGTAGGCCGCCAGCTTGGGCAGGCGTGCACGCGGGAATTCGTTGAAATCGGGCTCGACGAACACGCGGGACAGCTCGCGGGCGCGGTCGGCACGGAAGTTCATGAAGATCACCGCGTCGCCGTCTTCGACCTTGACCGCCTCGCCAATGCGCGTGGCCTTGACGAACTCGTCGCTCTCGTCGCGGGCATAGGCGGCTTCAAGGCCGGCCACGGCGGTCGCTGCGGTGTATTCGGCGGCGCTGTCGACGATCAGGTTGTAGGCGGCGCTGACGCGGTCCCAGCGGTTGTCGCGATCCATCGCGTAGTAGCGGCCGATCAGGCTGGCGATGCGGCCCTTGCCGAGTTTGGCGAAGGTGGCGTCGAGCAGCTCGATGGACGACTGCGCGCTGCGCGGCGGTGTGTCGCGGCCATCGAGGAAGGCATGCAGGTAGATCTTCTCGGCGCCACGCCGCGCGGCCAGTTCGGCCATGGCGATCAGGTGGTCCTGGTGGCTGTGCACGCCGCCGTCGGAGAGCAGGCCGAGGATATGCACGGCCTTGCCGGCGCTGGCGGCTTTTTCCACGGCACCGACGAGCACCGGGTTTTCGAAGAACTCGCCGTCACGGATGGCCTTGGTCACCCGGGTGAAGTCCTGGTACACCACGCGGCCGGCGCCGAGGTTCATGTGACCGACTTCCGAGTTGCCCATCTGCCCGTCGGGCAGCCCCACGTCCATGCCGGAGCCGGAGATCAGACCGTGCGGCTGGGTGGCGCGCAGGCGGTCGTAGACCGGCGTGTTGGCAGCAAAGATGGCGTTGTATTCGGGGCTTTCGCTGTGACCGAAGCCATCCAGGATGATCAGGACCAGAGGTTTAGGCGTACTCGTCATCAATCAAACTCACGGTTGTTCAAAGATGATAAAGACACGCATTTTAGGGCAAATCCGCCAGCGACGGCGAATATTCCTCCCATTGCCCGACCAGCGCGGTCAGGCATGCAACATGAAGGCGCGTTTGCCGCCAGCCCGGTGGGCTTTGGCGGTCATGGGGGGCTGTGTATACTGGCCGCCATTTTCAATCGCCTGGAACACCCCTGATGGTTGCTCACCTGATTCAATTCGCGACAGATCACTTCATCCTGGTGGCCATTTTCGTCGTCCTGCTGGTCCTGCTGCTGGTCAATGAAGTCCGCCGTGGCGGCCAGAGCCTGAGCAACGGCCAGCTGACTGCCCTGGTCAACGCCGACAAGGCCGTGGTGATCGATATCCGCACTGCCAAGGAATACTCGGCCGGGCATATCGTCGGTGCGCTGAGCATGCCGCAGGATAAAGTGGCCGGCCGTATGACCGAGCTGGAAAAACACAAAGACAAGACCCTGATCGTCGTCGACGCGATGGGCCAGCAGTCCGGTACCCTGTGCCGCGAACTGCTCAAGGCTGGTTACACCGCCGCCAAGCTCAGCGGTGGCGTTTCCAGCTGGAAAGCCGATAACCTGCCCCTGGTGAAGTGATATGAAGCCCGTCATCGTCTATTCCAGCGACTACTGCCCCTACTGCATGCGCGCCAAGTACCTGCTCGAGAGCAAGGGCGTGGCGTTCGAGGAGATCAAGGTCGACGGCAAACCCCAGGTTCGCGCCGAAATGAGCCAGAAGGCCGGCCGTACCTCGGTGCCGCAGATCTGGATCGGCAGCACGCATGTCGGTGGATGCGATGACCTCTATGCCCTGGAGCGCGCGGGCAAGCTCGACGCGCTGCTGGCGGCCTGATTCGCACTGCATTCAAGAACATTAGGAAAAGGATCTGCCATGACTGACCAACAGAACAACGGCGCTGGTGCTGAAGAAACCGCACCACAATTCTCCCTGCAGCGCATCTACGTGCGCGATCTGTCGTTCGAGGCTCCGAAAAGCCCGCAGATCTTCCGCCAGCAGTGGGAGCCGAGCGTATCGCTGGACCTGAACACCCGTCAGAAAGCCCTGGAAGGCGACTTCCACGAAGTGGTGCTGACCCTGTCGGTGACCGTCAAGAACGGTGACGAAGTGGCGTTCATCGCCGAAGTGCAACAGGCCGGCATCTTCCTGATCGCCAACCTCGATGCCGCTTCGATGAGCCACACCCTCGGTGCGTTCTGCCCGAACATCCTGTTCCCGTACGCCCGCGAGACCCTGGACAGCCTGGTGACCCGTGGCTCGTTCCCGGCGCTGATGCTGTCGCCGGTCAACTTCGACGCCCTGTACGCGCAAGAAATGCAGCGCATGCAGGAAGCCGGTGAAGTGCCGACCGTTCAGTAATTGCTGCAACGAGAAAGGGCGACTTCGGTCGCCCTTTTTTATTCGTCGTGTCAGGCATCGCGGGGCAAGCCCGCTCCCACGAAACCTCCTCAGGTGTGGGAGCGGGCTTGCCCCGCGATAGGCCCTTTCAGGCAAACCCCTGCTGCCGCCACGCCTCATACACCGTCACCGCCACGGTATTGGACAGGTTCAGGCTCCGGCACCCCGGCCGCATCGGCAGGCGCAAGCGCTGCTCGGGTGGCAGGCTGTCCAGCACCTCGGCCGGCAGGCCACGGCTTTCAGGCCCGAACAGGAAGGCGTCACCGGGCTGGTACTCGACCTCGTGGAACGGGTGCGAGCCTTTGGTGGTGAACGCGAACAGCCGAGGCTGATTCAGGCTTTCCAGGCATTCGGCCAGGCTTTGGTGGCGCTGTAGCGTGGCATACTCGTGGTAGTCCAGCCCCGCGCGGCGCAGGCGCTTGTCGTCCAGTTCGAAGCTGATGGGCTCGATCAGGTGCAGGTCGCAGCCGCTGTTGGCGCACAGGCGGATGATGTTGCCGGTATTCGGCGGAATTTCTGGTTGAAAAAGGATGACGTGAAACATGCACGGCTCCAAGCGTGAAGATGACGAGCATTCTACCCCCGAACCCGACCCGCGTTCGAAGGCCTGGCCGCGGGTGCTGCTGTCGCTGGCGATCTTCGGCATGCTCGTGGGCCTGATGATCGGCCGGCTGACGGCGCCCGAGGAGCGGGTGCTGGAGCAGGTCGAGGTGGTGCAGGGCGGGCTGGACCTGTGGTTCAACGAAGAGCCGCAACTGCATGGCGAGAATGTCGAGGGTACCGTGGCCGTGGTGTTCCAGGCCGAGGGCAAGGCCGCGCGGGGCCAGTTGATGTTGCAGGGCAAGCCGGTGGGCTGGCGCTTGCAGAAGAGCGAGGAAGGCTTGCTGTTGACGCTGGTCGCTGCGCGCCCCCTGCGCGGCGAATGGGCTGGCGCGCAGGAGGCGGGACGTTGGCGGGTGCATGTGAGGCTGCACGAATAAAAGAGGGGATATCCCGGCCTGCCTGTACCGAGGTCCCCGAAACTGGAGGTACTGGTTACTTAGCAGGGAGCGTGCCAGGTTTTGCAGGCCCGGAAACATGCTGTTCCGGCCCTTTCCAAAGGGTCATGAGGACTAATCTGCGTTCTGCTGGTGCACATGGCACAGCAACGGTGCAGAGGGGCGCTATTCGCTAGAAGGAGAGAATGGGCGCGGGAGGCCTCTACCGGGACCTGATAATTTTGCCAGTATCGGACACCGATTAGCCTCGGTTAGCTTTCGGCTCATGATTTCATAGTCCTGCGGGAGTGACCGTTCATGAGCCTGTATTTGCCGATGCTCGATCGCCAGCGCTCACCATTCGGGGGGGGTAACTTCTCCAGAGCATATACACCTTACGGTGCCATTATAGATGCAGGGGGGCCGGCCACCGGCTTCTGTGGACAGCTTCGCGACAGGGTGACTGGTAGCTATCCGCTGGGTAATGGCAATCGTTTTTACTCCCCGGAGATAATGCGTTTTCAGTCCCCTGATCGGTTGAGTCCGTTTGCTGCGGGCGGGATCAATGCTTATAGCTACTGTGCTGGTAACCCAGTAGACAATTGGGATCCCAGTGGGGGGACGAAGCGTTTGTTGTCGGACCCTATAGACATGATAGCCCCGGGTATTTCAACTGTAGTAGGTGCTGCTACAACTGGGATTCTGATAGCTGATACTTGGAGCAGCTTCAAGAGTAGAGCTCAGGTAGCGGAATTGAAGAAGCACTCGAATGATCCCGACGTGCTCAATATGGAGGAGGTCACCAGAACGCGACTTGTTCAGAAAGTAGTTGCAACCACCGCTGCTGGAGGATCGACTCTAGCTAGTGCAGCAGGAGTGGTCGGTGCTCCGGTTGCCGTGCCGGTCCAGATTACTCTCGCCGGACTGAGTGCCGCTGCACTTGGGCTTGACCAGATTTCGAGCAGGCGCGAGGCTAAGCACCGTGCGGACCCGCTCAACTTCATGAAGCGCTCCGCCGGAACATATGAAAACAAGATTATTGCCGGGCAAAAGTTATTGAATCGAGAATTGCAAAAAAATGAAAAGCAATCAGCACTGAGTCCGGCCGATTACGAATCCCGATTAGAGCAGGACAAGAGAGTTGAACGTCAGTTCAATGATGCGTTTAATGGGCTATTGATTTCAATTCGGTCTTTAAGCGATTGGTAATGAGTTTTATCAGTCAAAATATTCTTGGCTTTAAAGTTAAATTTATATGAAATTTCTGTTCTGCGGCCTTTGGATGTGAGGGCTAAAGATAGCCCTCATTATTTTGCGTTGCTCAACGATCAGTGCTCTTCCCCCTCATCATCATCCCCCCCATCTACCTTCATCCCCAACTCCTTGATCTTGCGCGTCAAGGTGTTGCGCCCCCACCCCAGCAACAATGCCGCATCACGACGACGCCCGGCGGTGTGCTTGAGCGCGGTTTCGATCATGATCCGCTCGAAACTGGGCACGGCGCTGTCCAGCAGGTTGGTCTGGCCGCGGGCAAGGGCCTGGTCGGCCCACTGACGCAAGGCCTGCTCCCAGTTGGTCACCGGCGCGGCGTCCTGGGGCAGGTTGAGCAGCTCTGGCGGCAGGTCGCCGACCAGCACTTCGCGGCTGGAAGCCATCACGGTGATCCAGCGGCAGGTGTTCTCCAGCTGGCGTACGTTGCCCGGCCACGGTAGGTTGCGGATGAATTCCTCGGTCTCGGGCTTGAGCAGCTTGGGCTCCACTGCCAGCTCCTGGGCGGCGCGGCCGAGGAAGTGGCGGGCCAGCGCCGGGATGTCCTCGCGCCGGTCGGCCAGGCGCGGGATATGAATGCGGATCACGTTGAGACGGTGGAACAGGTCTTCACGAAACTTGCCGGCCTGCACCAGGGACTCGAGGTTCTGGTGAGTGGCGGCGATGATGCGCACATCCACCTTGACTGGCACATGGCCGCCAACCCGGTAGAACTCGCCATCAGCGAGCACTCGCAGCAGGCGGGTCTGGGTATCGGCGGGCATGTCGCCGATCTCGTCGAGGAACAGCGTGCCGCCGTCGGCCTGCTCGAAGCGCCCACGACGCAGGTTGGCGGCGCCGGTAAAGGCGCCCTTTTCATGGCCGAACAGCTCGGACTCCATCAGGTCCTTTGGGATCGCCGCCATGTTCAGGGCAATGAACGGCGATGCCGCCCGTGGGCTATGGCGGTGCAGGGCATGGGCCACCAGCTCTTTGCCGGTACCAGACTCACCATTGATCAGCACAGTGATGTTGGAGTGGCTGAGTCGGCCGATGGCACGGAACACCTCTTGCATCGCCGGCGCCTCGCCGATGATCTCGGGGGTGCGGGCCAGCGCCTGGGGCACCTCCAGCGCCTGCTGCTCCTGGGCGTGCTGGTTGGCGCGCTTGACCAGCGACACCGCTTCGTCGACATCGAACGGCTTGGGCAGGTACTCGAAGGCGCCGCCCTGGTACGATGCCACGGCGCTGTCCAGGTCGGAATGGGCGGTCATGATGATCACCGGCAGCCCCGGGTGCTGTTCGCGGATCTGGGCGAGCAGGTCGAGGCCGCTGGCGCCGGGCATGCGGATATCCGAGATGATCACGTCAGGTTGCTGGCGGGCCAGGCGGCCCATCACGCCGTCGGCGCTGTCGAAGCTCTGGGTGGTCATGCCTTCCTGCTGCAGGGCCTTTTCCAGGACCCAGCGGATGGAGCGATCATCATCGACGATCCAGACGGTTTCACTTCGGCTCATGGGGTGATGGCTCCTTGTTCCAGGGGCAGGTAGATCGAGAAGGTGGTGTGGCCGGCGTGGCTTTCACATTCGATCAGGCCCTGGTGCTGGCTGATGATGTTCTGGGTGATGGCCAGGCCCAGCCCGGTGCCGTCCGGGCGGCCGCTGACCATGGGGTAGAAGAGTGTGTCCTGCAGTTCCGCGGGGATGCCGGGGCCGTTGTCGATGATCTCGATCCGCGCCACCAGGCGGTGGCGGACGTGGCCGATGGTGAACTGGCGCACGGCCCGACTGCGCAGGGTGATGCGGCCCAGGCGCAGTTCGTTCTGCGCGCCGATGGCCTGCATGGCGTTGCGCACGATGTTGAGCACGGCCTGGATCATCTGCTCGCGGTCGATCAGCACGTCCGGCAGGCTCGGGTCGTAGTCGCGCACCAGGGTGATGCCGCCCTGGCTCTCGGCATCGACCAGGCTGCACACCCGTTCGAGCACTTCGTGGATATTGGTCATGGACAGCGACGGCAGCTTGTTCGAGCCGAGCATGCGGTCGACCAGGTTGCGCAGGCGGTCGGCCTCTTCGATGATCACATTGGTGTAGTCACGCAGGCCGTCCTCGGGCAGCTCGCGGGCCAGCAGTTGCGCCGCGCCGCGAATGCCGCCGAGGGGGTTCTTGATTTCGTGGGCGAGGCCGCGCACCAGCATCTTGGTGGTTTCCTGCTTGCTTAGCTGGGCCTCCTCCTTGGTGATGCGCAGCAGGCGGTCACGCGGGTGCACCTCAAGCAGCAGCAGGGTCTGGCCCTGATGCAGGATGGGCGTGACGGCGTAGTCGACAGTGATGCTCTGGCCGGTCAGCGAGGTCAGCTGGGCTTCGCGCTTGGTGAACGGGTGCGCCTGCTCCACCGCCTGGCGCAGCGAGTTGAGTGCCTCGGCCGATTCGGTGAACAGCTCGCTGATGAACTGGCCATGGCTGCGTTGGCCACTGACAGCCAGGAGCATTTCCGCGGCTGGATTCATGTACTCCAGGCGCAGTTCGGCATTGAGCAGGAGCGTGGCCGTGGTCAGGTTGTCCAGAAGCAGACGGTGCTGTGCATCGCTGATGGTCATAAGGCGTCGTTGACCTCTATTGGCACTCTTTTGGCGCCCCTCTCAGGCCTGGGGCGCGCATGGATGACGTGCTGGATGCGTTGAAAATGCAAGAACCAAACCAAGGCTCCGAAAAGAAGCGGAAATTCCGGATAAAGTCCTGTGTGCGCGCAAAATCGGCACATAAAGCCCTGGTTAAACGATTCTTGTGACCCAAAGTGGGGTGCATGTCGGGGCGCAAGGCCTATTCATGCACCAATATGGAGCATAGTGAGCTCACGCGCTTTTGCACAGCTGTCCGGTGGCGCGGACCAGGGCAAGGTGCCGCGCCGCTTCGCGCCTGCGCTGGTGCAGTGCGTTGGCCAGTTGGCCGGGGCAGTTGATCGTGATTGTCTGGTCGAATTGGGCGAGGGCAACGAGCAGTTGTGCCTGAAGGTGGTCCAATGCCGGGCGTACATCCTGGCCAAGATCCTGTCGAGGCAGGTCGGGTGCCTGCCGTGCGCGGTGCCAGCTGTCCAGCAGGTGGTACTGGAGCAGTTTGCTCGCCTCGATCTGGTCCGCGAAGAACGCTTCGGCGCGTGCCGGGTCCAGCTGGTAGGCGGTCGCGGCCTGGCGTGCGCTGGCCAGTACCTGTTGCTCGCGGTCAAAGGCCTGCACTGGTTGCCCTCGGTCCCATTTGTGCAGGGCGACCGCTTCGGCAAGGTCAAGACGGCGCTCGATGGCGTCAAGCAGGTTCTCGAGGTTGGAATGGGGCGGCGGCGAGGTGTTGCAGCCGGACAATACGAGGCAGCAGGTGAGTGCGAGGTGTCTGGTACGCATGGTGATCTCCTTGGATTGATGGAGAACCGAGTGTCGCAGTGCCGCCAGATACGGCTGTAGGGCTAGTCCGATGATGCCGATGCAAAAATGGAAACGGCCTCCCGAGGGAGGCCGTCCTGATGTCACCGGCGCGAGGCGCCAGATAGATCAGCAGCTGTAGTACAGCTCGTATTCCAGCGGGTGCACGAAGGTGCGTACCTTGATTTCTTCTTCGCTCTTCAGCTCGATGAAGGCATCGATGAAGTCGTCGGAGAATACGCCGCCCTTGGTCAGGAACGCACGGCCTTTATCCAGCTCTTCCAGAGCTTCTTTCAGGCTGCCACAGACTTGCGGGATTTCCTTGGCCTCTTCAGGCGGCAGGTCGTACAGGTTCTTATCGGCGGCATCGCCTGGGTGGATCTTGTTCTGGATGCCGTCCAGGCCCGCCATCAGCAGGGCCGCGAAGGCCAGGTACGGGTTGGCCGATGGGTCCGGGAAGCGTGCTTCGATACGGCGGGCTTTCGGGCTGCCGACGTAAGGAATGCGGATCGAGGCAGAACGGTTGCGCGCCGAGTAGGCCAGCATCACCGGGGCCTCGAAACCTGGGACCAGACGCTTGTACGAGTTGGTCGACGGGTTGGTGAAGCCGTTCAGGGCCTTGCCGTGCTTGATGATGCCGCCGATGAAGTACAGGGCGGTATCGGACAGGCCGGCATAGCCTTCGCCAGAGAAGGTGTTCTTGCCGTCTTTCCAGATCGACATGTGCACGTGCATGCCCGAGCCGTTGTCGCCGTACAGAGGCTTGGGCATGAAGGTGGCGGTACGGCCATAGGCGTCGGCAACGTTGTGCACGACGTATTTCAGGGCCTGTACTTCGTCAGCTTTCTTCACCAGGGTGTTGAACTTGACGCCGATTTCGTTCTGGCCGGCAGTCGCCACTTCGTGGTGGTGAACTTCGACGGTCTGGCCCATTTCTTCCAGGGCATTGCACATGGCGGTGCGGATTTCGTGGTCGTGGTCGAACGGAGGCACCGGGAAGTAGCCGCCTTTCACGCCCGGACGGTGGCCTTTGTTGCCGCCTTCCACGTCAGCGCCGGTCATCCACGAGCCTTGCTCGGAGAAGATCTTGAACATCGAGCCGGAGATGTCCGAGTGGAACTTCACTTCGTCGAAGATGAAGAACTCGGGCTCTGGGCCTGCGAACACGGTGTCACCGATGCCGGTGCTCTTCAGGTACTCTTCGGCGCGCTTGGCGATGCCGCGCGGGTCACGATCGTAGCCCTGCATGCTCGACGGGTCGACGATGTCGCAGGTGATGATCAGGGTCGGTTCTTCGGTGAACGGGTCCAGCACGGCGGTTTCGTCAACCGGCATCAGGATCATGTCGGAGGCTTCGATGCCTTTCCAGCCAGCGATGGAGGAGCCGTCGAACATCTTGCCGACTTCGAAGAAGTCTTCGTCCAGGCCATCGCGCGCCGGCATGGTCACGTGATGCTGAATGCCCTTGGTGTCCGTGAAACGCAGATCAATCCACTTGACGTCATGATCTTTGATGAGTTGAACCGACTTCGACATGTTGTCCTCCGGATGGTCTAGGGCGCAGTTGGCCGCTGCCCTGGAAATAAGGGTGTCGCTGGGCGCGGATAGTCGGCCAAGCTTACCTGCCTCACAAGGGAGCAAATTGCATGCCAGTGCCCGAAAATGGCCTGCACGCGATAAAAGGAGGCGTTGCTGGGCATTTGCTGATGATCTGGATGGCTGCTGTGCACTCATGTGATGCGTTTTTTAACTTTGTCGCACCGCTATGGTGCGCTCTGTGCGTGCAGGGCTACATCGCGGGGCAGGCAACATAAATCCAACCTTCTGGACAAAAGTTGGTCAAAAGCTGAGCAATTTCCGCTATAATTCGCGCCCCTCATTTTCGGTAGGCCCTGGGCGCGCTGTTAAACCAATGAAACTTATCGTCAAAGTCTTCCCAGAAATCACCATCAAGAGCCGGCCGGTGCGCAAGCGCTTCATCCGCCAGCTCGCCAAGAACATCCGCAACGTGCTCAAGGACCTTGATCCCGAGCTCGCGGTTGATGGTGTCTGGGACAATCTCGAGGTGGTCACCCGCGTCGAGGACGAAAAGCTCCAGCGCGAAATGATCGAGCGCCTCACCTGCACGCCGGGTATCACCCACTTCCTGCAGGTCGAGGAGTATGCACTGGGCGATTTCGACGACATCGTCGCCAAGTGCAAGCACCACTTTGGCCACCTGCTGGCCGGCAAGCGCTTCTCGGTACGCTGCAAGCGCGGCGGCCACCACGATTTCACCTCGATGGACGTCGACCGCTACGTCGGCAGCCAGCTGCGCCAGCAGTGCGGCGCCGCCGGCATCGACCTGAAGACCCCAGAAGTCGTGGTGCGCATGGAGATCCGCGACCAGCGCCTGTACGTGATTCACAATCAGCACAACGGCATTGGCGGCTACCCGCTGGGCGCACTGGAACAGACCCTGGTGCTGATGTCCGGTGGCTTCGACTCCACCGTCGCGGCCTACCAGATGATGCGCCGCGGACTGATGACCCATTTCTGCTTCTTCAACCTCGGTGGCCGTGCCCACGAGCTGGGCGTGATGGAAGTGGCCCACTACCTGTGGAAGAAGTACGGCAGCAGCCAGCGCGTACTGTTCATCAGCGTGCCGTTCGAGGAAGTGGTCGGCGAGATCCTCAACAAGGTCGACAACAGCTACATGGGCGTCACCCTCAAGCGCATGATGCTGCGCGGCGCCGCGCACATGGCCGACCGTCTGCAGATCGACGCGCTGGTCACCGGCGAGGCGATCTCCCAGGTGTCGAGCCAGACCTTGCCGAACCTGTCGATCATCGACTCGGCCACCGACAAGCTGGTGCTGCGCCCGCTGCTGGCCAGCCACAAGCAGGACATCATCGACCAGGCCACCGAGATCGGCACCGCCGACTTCGCCAAGCATATGCCCGAGTATTGCGGCGTGATCTCGGTGAACCCGACTACCCATGCCAAGCGTCACCGCATGGAGCACGAAGAAAAGCAGTTCGACATGGCCGTGCTGGAGCGCGCCCTGGAGCGCGCCAAGTTCATCTCCATCGACCATGTGATCGACGAGCTGGGCAAGGACATCGAAATCGAGGAAGTGGCCGAGGCACTGCCAGGCCAGATCGTCATCGACATTCGTCACCCCGACGCCCAGGAAGACGAACCTCTGGTGCTGGAAGGCATCGAAGTCCAGGCCATGCCGTTCTACGCCATCAACAGCAAGTTCAAGCACCTGGACCCCACGCGCCAGTACTTGCTGTATTGCGACAAGGGTGTGATGAGCCGTCTGCACGCACACCACCTGCTCAGTGAGGGACATGCCAATGTGCGTGTTTATCGTCCGACATAAGACGCCAGGGCTGTATGGCGGCAGCATCCGCCATCGCCCTCCCGACCATCGGGCCCGCTGAGCCGTAAACCGTACATATTGGCCGCCTACACTGGCGGCAACCGAATCCTCTGATCGAGATACAGTTGTGATCGAAAATCTGCGTAACATCGCCATCATCGCCCACGTTGACCATGGTAAAACCACCCTGGTCGACAAACTCCTGCGCCAGTCCGGCACCCTGGAGCGTAACGAGCTCAACGACGAGCGCGTCATGGACTCCAACGACCAGGAAAAAGAGCGCGGCATTACCATTCTGGCGAAAAACACCGCCATCAACTGGAACGGCTACCACATCAACATCGTCGACACCCCCGGCCACGCCGACTTCGGTGGCGAGGTTGAGCGTGTAATGTCGATGGTCGACTCCGTGCTGCTGCTGGTCGACGCCCAGGACGGCCCGATGCCGCAAACCCGCTTCGTGACCAAGAAGGCCTTCGAAGCTGGCCTGAAGCCAATCGTCGTGATCAACAAGGTCGACCGTCCAGGCGCGCGTCCTGACTGGGTTCTGGACCAGATCTTCGACCTGTTCGACAACCTCGGCGCCACCGACGAACAGCTGGACTTCAAAGTCGTCTACGCCTCGGCCCTGAACGGCATCGCCGGTCTGGACCACACCGCCATGGGCGAAGACATGACCGCCCTGTACCAGTCGATCATCGACAACGTACCGGCGCCGGACGTTGACCGTGAAGGCTCGTTCCAGATGCAGATCTCGGCACTGGACTACAACAGCTTCCTGGGTGTTATCGGCGTTGGCCGTATCGCCCGTGGCCGCATCAAGCCGAACACCCCGGTTGTTGCCATCGATGTCGACGGCAAGAAGCGTAACGGCCGTATTCTGAAGCTGATGGGCCACCACGGCCTGCACCGCGTCGACGTCGAAGAAGCCCAGGCTGGCGACATCGTCTGCATCAGCGGTTTCGACGAGCTGTTCATCTCCGACACCCTGTGCGCCCCGGACGCGGTAGAAGCGATGAAGCCGCTGACCGTCGACGAGCCAACCGTTTCGATGACCTTCCAGGTCAACGACTCGCCGTTCTGCGGCAAGGAAGGCAAGTTCGTCACCAGCCGTAACATCAAGGACCGTCTGGACAAGGAGCTGCTGTACAACGTTGCCCTGCGCGTCCAGGAAACCGATTCCCCTGACAAGTTCAAGGTATCGGGCCGTGGCGAGCTGCACCTGTCCGTTCTGATCGAAACCATGCGCCGTGAAGGCTTCGAGATGGCCGTAGGCCGTCCTGAAGTGATCATCCGCGAAGTCGACGGCGTCAAGCAGGAACCGTTCGAGAACGTCACCATCGACATCCCTGAAGAATCCCAGGGCAAGGTCATGGAAGAAATGGGTCTGCGTAAAGGCGACCTGACCAACATGGTGCCGGATGGCAAGGGCCGTGTTCGCCTGGAATACAACATTCCGGCCCGTGGTCTGATCGGTTTCCGTAACCAGTTCCTGACCCTGACCAACGGTGCAGGCATCCTGACCTCGATCTTCGATCGCTACGACACCATGAAGTCGGGCCAGATGTCCGGCCGTCTGAACGGCGTACTGGTTTCGGTCGAGACCGGCAAGGCACTGACCTACTCGCTGGAAACCCTGCAGGCGCGCGGCAAGCTGTTCGTCGAGCACGGCCAGGAGATCTACAACGGTCAGATCATCGGCCTGAACAGCCGCGACAACGACCTGGGCGTGAACCCGACCAAAGGCAAGAAGCTCGACAACATGCGTGCTTCGGGCAAGGACGAAGTCATCGCCCTGGTACCGCCGGTTCGCCACACCCTGGAACAGGCCCTGGAGTTCATCCAGGACGACGAGCTGTGCGAAGTCACGCCGAAGTCGATCCGTCTGCGCAAGAAGATCCTGGACGAAGGCGAGCGTACCCGCGCTGCCAAGAAAGCCAAGAACTGAGTTAGCTCAGGCTGAATGAAAACGCCCCCGGTCGAAAGGCCGGGGGCGTTTTTGTTTGCCTTCAGAAATACGGGCCGCTTTGCAGCCCAGCATTTCAGGCGTGGCGCAGTCTCAGCGCCCGACCACCTTGGGCTTGTACGCGCAATACCCCGGTCGCGGCCCGACCTTGGGGTGGTTGCGGCAGGTATCCGGGCGCTTGTCGTAGATGGTGCACAGGCGGCTCTTGCGATCCAGGTACATGCAGTCATCGTTGCTCATCCGGGTCAGGGTGAAGATCCCCGATTTCTGGTTGAAGCGCTCGATGATGCCTTCCTTCTGCAGGCGTTTGGCCACGTTCTTCGGCGGTTCGTCTTTCTCGAATTCATCCACCACGCCAATGCGGATCAGATCCTTGATCTTCACCTCCACCGGCAGGGTGCAGCAGGTCGAGTGGCAGCCACCGCACATATGGCTGGCATAGCGCTGCCAGGTCTCCAGGCGGTCGACTTCGGCGGCGGCGATCAGGGTCGTTTTCATGGTTATGGGGTGAATCACGGTCTTGGGGCGCGCGATCATACCGGAGTTGTTCAATTTGTGAACAACCTTTTGCCCGATTCCACTGGCAGTTGATGAAAACCGCGAACGCTCGCTGTCGCTGTGTGTCAGAGCGTCTAGGCTGAACACTCTCCCTGCGCTTTCGCCTACTTGCCCGAGGATGCCGCATGTCCCAGGAAAACAAGGCCCGTGAGGCCAAAGCTCATCCCGATGAGGTGGCCGCGTTCCGCGCCGCCGTGCTGGCCAAGCTGACCTACGCCGTTGGCAAGGACCCGGAACACGCCTTTGATCACGACTGGTTCGAGGCCATTGCCCTGGCTGCCCGCGACCATATGGTCGACCACTGGATGGATCACACTCGCCAGGCCTACCGCCGTAGCCAGAAGCGGGTGTACTACCTCTCTCTCGAGTTTCTCATCGGCCGCCTGCTGTACGACAGCCTGAGCAACCTCGGTTACCTGGAGATCGCCCGCGAGGCGCTCGAAGGCCTGGATGTCGACCTGGAGCGCATCCGTCTGCTCGAGCCCGATGCGGCGCTCGGCAACGGTGGCCTCGGGCGCCTGGCGGCGTGCTTCATGGAGAGCATGTCGACCCTGGGTATTGCCGCCCATGGCTATGGCATCCGCTACGAGCATGGGTTGTTCCGCCAGGCGGTGGTCGATGGCTGGCAGCAGGAGCAGACCGAGAACTGGCTGGACTTTGGTAACCCCTGGGAGTTCGAGCGGGCCGAGGTGATCTACCCGATCAGTTTCGGCGGCAGCGTCGAGACCGTGCAGGAAGGCAATGGCCAGCAACGTCAGGTCTGGTGGCCGGGCGAGACGGTGCGGGCGGTGGCCTACGACACGCCGGTGGTCGGCTGGCGCGGCTCCAGCGTCAATACCCTGCGCCTGTGGCGTGCCCGGGCGCTGGAGGAGCTGCACCTGGAGCGCTTCAATGCCGGTGATCACCTGGGCGCGGTGGCCGAGGTGGCCCGCGCCGAAAGCATCTCGCGAGTGTTGTACCCGGCCGACAGCACTGAGGCTGGCCAGGAGTTGCGCCTGCGCCAGGAGTACTTCTTCGTTTCGGCCTCGCTGCAGGACCTGCTGCGACGCCACCTGAACATGCACAAGGACCTGCTCAACCTGCCGGATGCCGCGGCCATCCAGCTCAACGACACCCACCCGTCGATTGCCGTGGCCGAGCTGATGCGCCTGCTGGTCGACCAGCACGAAATCCCCTGGGACAAAGCGTGGGCGCTGACCGTCGGCACCCTGGCCTACACCAACCACACCTTGTTGCCCGAAGCCCTGGAAACCTGGCCGGTGGCATTGATGGAGCGCATGCTGCCGCGGCACATGCAGATCATCTACCTGATCAACGCCTACCATATCGACGCACTGCGGGCCAAAGGCCTGCACGACTTCGACGTGCTGCGCGCGGTGTCGCTGATCGAGGAGGACAATGGCCGCCGGGTGCGCATGGGCAACCTCGCGTTCCTTGGCTCGCACAGCGTCAACGGCGTGTCGGCGCTGCACAGCAAGCTGATGAAAAGCACGGTGTTCGCCGAGCTGCACAAGCTCTACCCGCAGCGAATCAACAACAAGACCAATGGCATCACCTTCCGCCGTTGGCTGTACCAGGCCAACCCGCCGCTCACGGCGATGCTGATCGAGGCGCTGGGGCCGGAGGTGCTGGATGACCCGGAAGGCAAGCTCAAGGCACTGGCGCCCTTCGCCGACAAGGCCACCTTCCGCAAGCAGTTCGCCGCCCAGCGCCTGCACAGCAAGCGCGCCCTGGCCAGCATCATCCAGGACCGGATCGGCGTGACGGTCAACCCGGAGGCGCTGTTCGATGTGCAGGTCAAGCGCATCCACGAGTACAAGCGCCAGTTGCTCAATCTGCTGCACACGGTGGCGCTGTACCAGGCCATCCGCAACGACCCCGGCACCGACTGGGTGCCGCGGGTGAAGATTTTCGCCGGCAAGGCGGCGGCCAGCTACCACCAGGCCAAGCTGATCATCAAGCTGGCCAACGACATCGCCCGGGTGGTCAACAACGACCCCACGGTGCGCGGCCTGCTCAAGGTGGTGTTCCTGCCCAACTACAACGTCAGCCTGGCCGAGAGCATCATCCCGGCGGCTGACCTGTCCGAGCAGATTTCCACGGCCGGCTACGAGGCCTCCGGCACCAGCAACATGAAGTTCGGCCTCAATGGCGCGCTGACCATCGGCACCCTCGATGGCGCCAACGTCGAGATGTGCGAGCAGGTGGGGGCGGAGAACATGTTCATCTTCGGCCTGACCGCGCAGCAGGTGGAGGCACGCAAGCGCAGCGGCGACTTTGGCGCCGCGTCGGCGATCGCTGCCTCCCATCGTCTGGGCGACGTGCTGCAGGCGATTCGCAGCGGGGTGTTCTCGCCTGATGATCCGGCGCGCTATGCCGGATTGGTGGACGGGCTGATCGCCTACGACCGCTTCCTGGTGTGCGCCGACTTCGATGCCTACTGGGACGCCCAGCGGCGAGTCGAGGAGTTGTGGCACGCGCCGCAGGACTGGTGGCGCGTGGCAGTGCTGAACACGGCGCGGATGGGCTGGTTCTCGTCGGACCGGACCATTCGCGAGTATGCGACCGAGATCTGGAAGGCCTTGGATTAGCACACCGGGGCCGCTTTGCGGCCCATCGCCGGCAAGCCGGCTCCCACAAAGATCCACAGCACCGCCAAACTCTGTGGGAGCCGGCTTGCCGGCGATGGGCTGCGCAGCAGCCCTAATCGACAAGCTGCGTGAACTCAAAGCCCAATGAGCCCTCTGATCTGCCACACGAGTCTCTTTGCTCGCTAGCCCGTCACTCTCCCTGTAAACTGCGGGGGTTTTTCTCCCCCTTTCCTTTTCGGAGCCATACATGTCCCGCGTTACCCTGAGTCGCTATCTGATTGAGCAGACCCGCAGCAACAATACCCCTGCCGATCTGCGCTTCCTGATCGAAGTGGTGGCGCGTGCGTGCAAGGAGATCAGTCACCACGTGTCCAAGGGCGCCCTGGGCGGCGTGCTGGGCAGCATGGGCACCGAGAACGTGCAGGGCGAGGTGCAGAAGAAGCTCGACGTGATTTCCAACGACATCCTGCTCGAAGCCAACGAGTGGGGCGGTCACCTGGCCGGCATGGCCTCCGAAGAGATGGACAATGCCTACCAGATCCCGGGCAAGTACCCCAAAGGCGCCTACCTGCTGGTCTTTGACCCGCTGGACGGCTCGTCGAACATCGACGTCAACGTCTCGGTCGGCACCATCTTCTCGGTGCTGCGTTGCCCGAACGAATACCTGAGCCAGAACGAAACCCTGAACGAGAATGCATTCCTGCAGCCAGGCACCCAGCAGGTCGCCGCCGGTTACGCCATCTACGGCCCGCAGACCATGCTGATCCTGACCCTGGGCAACGGCGTCAAGGGCTTCACCCTGGACCGCGAGCTGGGCAGCTTCGTCCTGACCCACGAAAACATCCAGGTACCGGCCACCACCGCCGAGTTCGCCATCAACATGTCCAACCAGCGCCACTGGGAAGCCCCGGTGCAACGCTACGTGGGCGAGCTGCTGGCCGGCGAGACCGGGCCGCTGAAAAAGAACTACAACATGCGCTGGATCGCCTCGATGGTGGCCGACGTGCATCGCATCCTGACCCGTGGCGGCCTGTTCATGTACCCACGCGATGCCCGCGAGCCGAGCAAGCCGGGCAAGCTGCGCCTGATGTACGAAGCCAACCCGATGTCGTTCATCATCGAACAGGCAGGCGGCGCCTCCACCAACGGTTACGAGCGTATCCTCGACATCAAGCCGGAGAGCCTGCACCAGCGCGTGTCGGTGATCCTCGGCTCGAAGGAAGAGGTCGAGCGCGTCACCGCCTACCACAAGGAGTAAGTCATGCTCGCACCTTGGCAGCCGTTGCTGGAGTGGTGGTTCGGTTGGGGCACAAGTGCCCAGGCCGTGGCTGACGAGAAGAACACGCTGTGGTTCGGCAAGCATCACGACGTCGATGCCCAGGCGCTGTTCGGCGACCTGGTCGAGCAAGCCCTGGCGGGCGGGCTCGACGAGTGGCAGCAGAGCCCCCAGGGCTGGCTCGGTCTGCTGCTGCTGCTGGATCAGCTGCCGCGCATGATCTATCGCGACACGCCGCGTGCCTTCGAGGGTGACCGGCGTGCCCAGGTAGTGGCGATGCAGGGGTTGCAGAAGGGCTGGGACTACCAGCTGCTGCCGATCCAGCGGGTGTTCGTGCTATTGGTGCTGGAGCATGCCGAGGTGCTGGACTGGCAAAACCTGTGCGTCGAGCGTTACCAGACTTTGCTGGACGAGCAGCCCGAGGCCAGCCGTCGGTTGTTTGAAGGCTTCCTCGACTATGCCGAGCAGCACCAGCGGGTGATCGCCCGCTTCGGGCGCTTCCCGCACCGCAACCTGGTGCTGAACCGCCCGAGCACCAGTGAAGAGATGGACTTCCTGCTGGAGCCTGGGTCCAGGTTCTAGTGCCAGTGGGGCTGCTTTGCAGCCCTATCGCTGGCAAGCCAGCTCCCACAGGATAAGCGCTGCATTCGGGTCTGGCGCTATCCCTGTGGGAGCTGGCTTGCCAGCGATGGGCCGCGAAGCGGCCCCGGCCATCTCAGATCCTGAAACTCCCCACCAGATGCTTCAACCGCTCGACCTGATGCTCCAGGTCGGTGCAGGCACGCAAGGTGCTCTGCAGGTTCTGCACCCCTTCCTGATTCAGCGTATTGATCTCGGTGATGTCGACATTGATCGACTCGACCACGGCCGTTTGCTCTTCCGTGGCGGTGGCCACCGACTGGTTCATGCCGTCGATCTCGCCGATGCGCTGGGTGACACTGCCCAGGCGTTCGCCGGCCTGGTTGGCGATGCCGACACTGCGGTCGCTGTGTTGCTGGCTCTGGTTCATGGTGCTCACGGCCACCTGGGCCCCGGCCTGCAGCTCCTCGATCAGGCGCTGCACCTGCTGTGCCGAGTCCTGGGTGCGGTGTGCCAGGTTGCGCACCTCGTCGGCCACCACCGCGAAACCACGCCCGGCTTCGCCGGCACGGGCCGCCTCGATGGCCGCGTTGAGCGCCAACAGGTTGGTCTGCTGCGAAATGCCGCTGATCACATCGAGGATCTGGCCGATGTTGGCCGTGTGGTTGTTCAGCGTTTCGATGTTGCCGCTGGCATCACTGATGCGCGCCGACAACTGATTCATCACGTCGATGGTTTCGCCCACCACCTGCTGGCCCTCTTCAGCCAGGCCGCGGGCGGCGCTGGAGTGCTGCGAGGCGAGGGCGGCGTTCTGGGCGATCTCCTGGGCGGCGGCGCCGAGCTGGTTGATCGCCGCGGCGACACTGCTGGTGCGGCTGGACTGCTGGTCGGCGTTGTGGATCGAGGCATTCGAGGCGCTGACCACCTGACCGGCCACGGCATTCACCTGGCCGGTGGCCGAGGCCACTTCGCGGATCGATTCGTGGATCCGCTCGACGAAGCGGTTGAACGACTGCGCCAGACTGCCGAACTCGTCCTGGGCGTGGATGGCCAGGCGCCGGGTCAGGTCGCCTTCGCCCTCGGCGATGTCGCGCATGGCGCGGCCCATGACGTGCAGCGGTTCCATCAGCACGCGGATCAGCAAGCCGAGCAGGGCGATGATCACCACCACCGCGATCAGTGTCGCCACCACGGCCGAAGTGCGCAGCTCGCCGAGCATGGCGAAGGCCGCATCCTGGTCCAGCACCAGCGCCACGTACCAGTCCGCCGAGGGCACGCCATCGACGTGGGTGAAGTTGATGAACTGTTTGCGACCCTCGACCTCCACTTCCTTCAGCCCGCTGCCGATGCGCAGGTTACTGCCAGGGTAGACTTCCGCCAGGGGCTTGAGCGCCAGTTCGCCCTTGGGGTGGATGAGCACCTTGCCCTCGCCGTTGACGATGAAGGCGTGCCCGTGGCCGCCGAAGTCCAGGGTGTTGATCAGGTTGCTGATGGTCTGCAGATCGGTGTCGACACCGCTGACGCCGATCATGCGCCCGCCCTGTTGCACCGGAGTGGCCAGGGTAATGACCAGCTTGCCGGCCGATGCCGAGATGTACGGTTCGGTGACGATGGTCTGGCCCGCGGTGCTGGCCGCCTTGTACCAGCCGCGAACGCGCGGGTCGTAGTCGGCGGCGCGGTTGCCCACCGGCACCGACTGCATGCTGCCGTCCTGGC
This sequence comes from Pseudomonas sp. B21-023, assembly GCF_024749165.1. NCBI lineage: Bacteria > Pseudomonadati > Pseudomonadota > Gammaproteobacteria > Pseudomonadales > Pseudomonadaceae > Pseudomonas > Pseudomonas sp. B21-023. The sequence goes on from NZ_CP087190.1 coordinate 450,919, forward strand.
CGCCGAAGTAGGTGAGGATGAAGTTGCTGCCGTACACCGGCAGCGCCAGGATGCGCTCGAGGCTGCTCTTGGCGGGACCGTCGACGGCAATCTGCTGTGCCACCGAGTTCACCAGCTGGATGCGGCTGTCGAGCCAGGTGCGGATGTTGCCGGCGGTGAGGTTGCCCAGCGATTGCAGCGTCGACTCGGTGTCGCTACGCAGCGACTGACGCTGTCGGTAGTCGTTGAACAGGACGAAGCAAGTGAAGGCGACGGCCACCACCAGGGCGGCGGCCAGCAGGATCTTGTGGCTGAACTTGAGGTTCTTGGTCATTTTTCTTGGAATCTGCGCACGGGCACGAAGGGGAGGGGTGCGGCAAAAAGCCACACCACCGCTTTATGTCGACGCACAGGGATAAAACATTAATCGTTTGCGCGCCAGGCGACCAACGGTGCACAACGAAACCTCGTCGGCCAGGGAACCGAGGAGCCTTTTTCCCTTCTAAGCTCCCTGCAGGCCCTCGCGCCTGTGTATCCATCTCCAGGAGTGTCCCTTCATGTCGTTGCGTTCCCTCGCCCTGTTGTCCTTGTGCGTCGTCCTGACCGCTTGCAGCAAGATCAACCAGGAAAACTATTCCAAGCTCAAGGCCGGCATGAACAAGGCCGAAGTCGAGCAGTTGCTCGGCACGCCCAAGGAGTGTTCCGGCGCGCTGGGCATGAGCAGCTGCACCTGGGGTGACGAGAAGAGCTTCATCAGCGTGCAGTACGCGGCGGACAAGGTCCTGATGTATTCCGGGCAGGGCCTCAAATGAGGCACCTGCACCTGCTGCTGGGCGTGTGCTTGGTGATGCTGCTCGGTGGCTGCGCCACCTCGGCCACCGACCCGCTGGCGCCGAAGACCGCAGGTGCGGTCGACCTCAAGCGTTACCAGGGCAAATGGTTCGAGCTGGCGCGCCTGCCAATGAAGTACCAGGACGGTTGCGCCCAGTCCGAGGCCCATTACAACCTCAAGCCCGATGGCACGGTCGGCGTGCTGAACCGTTGCCGTACCCTGGGTGATGAATGGCTGCGTGCCGAGGGCCATGCGACGCCGCAGCAGGCGGGGCATACCGACAAGCTGTGGGTGGAGTTCGACAATTGGTTCACTCGCCTGGTGCCCGGGGTGGCCAAGGGGGACTACTGGATCCTGTTCGTCGACGAGCGCTATCGCACGGCGATTGTCGGCAGCCCGGACCGCAAGTACCTGTGGATTCTTTCGCGTACGCCTTCGTTGCCGGCGTGGGAGCGTGAAAACCTGCTGGCCAAGGCGCGGCAGCAGGGCTTTGATACCAGCCGCCTGATCTGGCGCACGCCCGACAAGAGCATCGTCGCCCGGCATTGAGGACGCCATCGCGGGGCAAACCCGCTCCCCATACTACCTGTGGGGGCGGGCCCCGCGATGTTTCGACTGTCAGTCCAGCAACTGACGCAGCACTTGTACAAACGCTGCCGCGCTTTCCTCCTCCTGTTCATGCCGCCCTTGGCGTACAACCCACTGCCCGTTGACCATCACATCGCGTACCTGGCGATCAGAACCCGCGAACAACCAGCGGTTGAGAATGGCATCGCCGGCGGCCACGGCCAGATACGGATCCTGCCCGTCCAGTACCAGCCAGTCCGCCCGCTTGCCCACGGCCAGTTCGCCGATCGGCTGCCCCAGCGCCTGGGCACCGCCCAGCAGCGCGGCGTCGTACAAGGTTCGACCAACCATCGGCTGATCGGCGCGATACAGGCGATTGCGCCGCTGGTCACGCATGCGCTGGCCATACTCCAGCCAGCGCAGTTCCTCGACCACGCTCAAAGACACATGGCTGTCCGAGCCGATACCCATCCGCCCGCCCTGGGCCAGGTAGTCCACCGCCGGGAAGATGCCGTCACCCAGGTTCGCCTCGGTGGTCAGGCACAACCCGGCCACCGCGCCACTGCGGGCCATGGCGGCAACTTCGTCGGCTTCGGCGTGGGTGGCATGGACCAGGCACCAGCGCTGATCGACATCGACCTGCTCGTACAGCCATTGCAGTGGACGGCGGCCGCTCCAGGCCAGGCAGTCATCGACTTCCTTCTGTTGCTCGGCAATGTGGATATGGATCGGGCAGGTCCTGTCGCCCGCACCGAGCACATCGGTGATCTGCCCTGGTGTCACGGCGCGTAGCGAGTGGAAGCACAACCCCAATGTCTGCGCCGGCTGTTGTGCCAGCAATGGCGCTAGTTGCTGTTGCAGGCGCAGGTACTGTTCGGTTGAGTTGATGAAGCGCCGTTGGCCGTCATTGGGCGCCTGGCCGCCAAACCCGGCGTGGCTGTACAGGACCGGCAGCAAGGTCAGGCCGATGCCGCTGGCGGCTGCGGCGGCGCTGATGCGTCGCGACAGTTCGGCGGGGTCCGCGTAGGCCTGCCCGTGCTGGTCATGGTGCACATAGTGGAATTCGGCCACCGAGGTGTAGCCGGCCTTGAGCATCTCGATATACAACTGGCGCGCGATGACCTGCAGTTGCTCCGGCGTGATCCGGCCGACCAGGCGGTACATCAGTTCGCGCCAGGTCCAGAAGCTGTCATTGGGATTGCCGGCCACTTCCGCCAGCCCTGCCATGGCCCGCTGGAACGCATGCGAGTGCAGGTTGGGCATGCCTGGCAACAGCGGGCCGCCCAGGCGCTCGGCGCCTTTGGCGTCGGCATCGGTCATTATCGCCGCCAGCTGACCGTCGGCAGCGACCTCCAGGCGGACATTGCGGGCCCAGCCCGAAGGGAGCAGGGCGCGTTCGGCGAAGTAGGCGGGCATCGGTGAAATCCTGTTATTGTTAACTTGTATATACATATACAGCCGTTTGCCTGCCGGGTAAACTCCGGCAAGCTACCGTTCACTCCAACCGCACAAGGATTCAACGCCGTGCCGACACTTCCTGTCTCCGCGCTGGTTGCCCAGATGGGCGAAGGGCCGGCGCCGCTCTACGCCCGGGTGAAACAGATGATCATCCAGCAGATCGAGAGCGGCAACTGGCCGCCTCATCACCGCGTGCCATCGGAAAGCGAACTGGTCAGCGAGCTGGGCTTCAGCCGCATGACCATCAACCGCGCACTGCGCGAACTCACCGCCGAAGGCCTGCTGGTGCGCATGCAGGGCGTCGGCACTTTCGTCGCCGAGCCCAAGAGCCGCTCGGCGCTGTTCGAGGTCAACAACATCGCCGACGAGATCGCCGGCCGTGGCCACCAGCATAGCTGCCAGGTGATAAAGCTTGCCGAAGAGGCCGCCGGCTCCGAGCGCGCCCTGGCCCTGGACATGCGCGAAGGGCAGCGGGTGTTCCACTCGCTGATCGTGCATTACGAAAATGGCGTGCCGGTGCAGATCGAGGACCGCTACGTCAACGCTGCCATCGCTCCGGATTACCTCAAGCAGGATTTCACCCGGCAGACGCCCTACGCCTACCTGTCGCAGGTGGCGCCGCTCACTGAAGGCGAGCACGTGGTCGAGGCGATCCTTGCCGAACCTGAAGAATGCAAGCTGCTGCAGATCGAGCGGGGCGAGCCGTGCCTGTTGATCCGCCGTCGCACCTGGTCGGGGCGCCAGCCGGTCACCGCTGCGCGCCTGATCCACCCCGGTTCCCGTCACCGTCTGGAAGGACGATTCAGCAAATGACCCAGTTGCAGCTGTTGCGTGCCCAGGACTACCCGCGCATGCCCTGGAAGAACGGTGGCGGTTTCACCGAAGAGATCACCCGCGACGCAGGCGACAGCCTGGACGGTTTCGGCTGGCGCCTGTCGATCGCCGATATCGAGGAGTCCGGTGGTTTTTCCAGCTTCACCGGGTACCAGCGGATCATCACCGTATTGCAGGGCGATGGCATGCGCCTGCTGGTCGATGGCCAGGCCAGCCGGCCGTTGCTGCCGTTCGATGCGTTCGCCTTCAGTGGCGAAAGCCAGGTGAGCTGCAAGCTGTTGGGCGGGGCGATTCGCGATTTCAACCTGATCTATGCGCCGCAGCGGTATCGGGCGCGGTTGCAGTGGTTCGATGGCAGTAGCCGGCTCTTCAGCTCGGCGTCGACGCTGTTGCTGTTTGCCGCCAGCACTCATGTCGAGGTGGGGCTGGCTGGGGAGGAGACGCAGCAGCTTGGGCGCTATGACTGTCTGCGGATCGATGGCAATGAAGGGTTGCTGGAAATGGATGTACAGGGGCGGTTCTGCCTGATCGAGCTGATTTCACACTGATCTGTCATCGCTGAAAGGGGCTGCTATGCAGCCCATCGCTGGCAAGCCAGCTCCCACATGGGCCAAGTGAACCCTGTGGGAGCTGGCTTGCCAGCGATGGGGCGCGTAGCGGCCCCTTTCTCGTTTTTCGTCCGAGGAATGGTCACTCTTTTTTGGTTGCCTATGCTTGTACATACAAGTAAAGGTGTGTTTGTATAGTCACCACGACACACACATGCCGTCGGACGACCGCAGAGGACATCCCCGTGACTGACAACAACAAGTACCGTGACGTAGAAATCCGTGCCCCGCGTGGCAACAAGCTGACCGCCAAGAGCTGGCTCACCGAAGCCCCGCTGCGCATGCTGATGAACAACCTCGACCCGCAGGTCGCCGAAAACCCGAAAGAGCTGGTGGTGTACGGTGGCATCGGCCGCGCCGCGCGCAACTGGGAGTGCTACGACAAGATCGTCGAGACCCTGACCCGCCTGGAAGACGACGAAACCCTGCTGGTGCAGTCGGGCAAGCCGGTCGGCGTGTTCAAGACCCACAGCAACGCCCCGCGCGTGCTGATCGCCAACTCCAACCTGGTGCCGCACTGGGCCAACTGGGAACACTTCAACGAACTGGATGCCAAGGGCCTGGCCATGTACGGCCAGATGACCGCCGGCAGCTGGATCTACATCGGCAGCCAGGGCATCGTCCAGGGCACCTACGAAACCTTCGTCGAGGCCGGCCGCCAGCACTACAACGGCAGCCTCAAGGGCAAGTGGGTACTGACCGCGGGCCTGGGCGGCATGGGCGGCGCCCAGCCTCTGGCGGCAACACTTGCCGGCGCCTGCTCGCTGAACATCGAGTGCCAGCAGAGCCGCATCGACTTCCGCCTCGAGACCCGCTACGTCGACGAGCAGGCCACTGACCTGGACGACGCCCTGGCGCGCATCGCCAAGTACACCGCCGAAGGCAAGGCCATCTCCATCGCCCTGCACGGCAACGCCGCCGAAATCCTGCCAGAGCTGGTCAAGCGTGGCGTGCGCCCGGACATGGTCACCGACCAGACCAGCGCCCACGACCCGCTCAACGGCTACCTCCCGGCCGGCTGGACCTGGGAACAGTATCGCGACCGCGCAGTGACCGACCCGGCTGGCGTGGTCAAGGCCGCGAAACAGTCGATGGCCGTACATGTACAAGCCATGCTCGACTTCCAGAAGCAGGGCATCCCGACCTTCGACTACGGCAACAACATCCGCCAGATGGCCAAGGAAGAGGGCGTGGCCAACGCCTTCGACTTCCCGGGCTTCGTCCCGGCGTACATCCGCCCGCTGTTCTGCCGCGGTGTCGGCCCGTTCCGCTGGGCTGCGCTGTCCGGTGACGCCGAGGACATCTACAAGACCGACGCCAAGGTCAAGGAACTGATCCCCGACGACGCCCACCTGCACCGCTGGCTGGACATGGCCCGCGAGCGCATCAGCTTCCAGGGCCTGCCGGCACGTATCTGCTGGGTTGGCCTGGGCCTGCGCGCCAAGCTGGGCCTGGCCTTCAACGAAATGGTCCGCAGCGGCGAACTGTCGGCGCCGGTCGTCATTGGCCGCGACCACCTGGACTCGGGCTCGGTGTCCAGCCCCAACCGTGAAACCGAAGCCATGCGCGACGGCTCCGACGCGGTCTCCGACTGGCCGCTGCTCAACGCCCTGCTCAACACCGCAGGCGGCGCCACCTGGGTCTCGCTGCACCACGGCGGCGGCGTGGGCATGGGCTTCTCCCAGCATTCGGGCATGGTCATCGTCTGCGACGGTACCGATGAAGCCGCCGAGCGTATCGCCCGCGTACTGACCAACGACCCGGGCACCGGCGTGATGCGCCACGCCGACGCCGGCTACCAGATCGCCATCGACTGCGCCAAGGAGCAGGGCCTGGACCTGCCGATGATCACCGGCTGATCGCCGCGCTTTGGATCGCACCCTTCACGGGTGATACTGAACAACAAGAAGGGGGCCATGGCCCCCGCGATTGGAGTAGCGAAGTGACCGAATTGACCCTCAAGCCCGGCACCCTGACCCTGGCCCAACTGCGCGCCATCCACGCCGCGCCCGTGCGCCTGCAGCTCGATGCCAGCGCCGCGCCCGCCATCGACGCCAGCGTCGCCTGCGTCGAGCAGATCATCGCCGAAGACCGTACCGCCTATGGCATCAACACCGGTTTCGGCCTGCTGGCCTCGACCCGCATCGCCAGCCACGATCTGGAAAACCTGCAGCGCTCGCTGGTGCTGTCGCATGCCGCCGGTATCGGCGCGCCACTGGATGACGACCTGGTACGCCTGATCATGGTGCTCAAGATCAACAGCCTGAGCCGTGGTTTCTCCGGTATCCGCCGCAAAGTCATCGATGCGCTGATCGGCCTGGTCAACGCCGAAGTCTACCCACACATCCCGCTGAAAGGTTCGGTCGGCGCCTCCGGCGACCTGGCGCCGCTGGCGCACATGTCGCTGGTGCTGCTGGGCGAGGGCAAGGCCCGCTACAAGGGCCAGTGGTTGCCGGCCTCTGAAGCCCTGGCCGTCGCTGGCCTGGAGCCGCTGACGCTGGCCGCGAAAGAAGGCCTGGCCTTGCTCAACGGTACCCAGGCGTCCACCGCCTACGCCCTGCGTGGCCTGTTCCAGGCCGAAGACCTGTACGCCGCGGCCATCGCCTGTGGCGGCCTGAGCGTCGAGGCGGCGCTGGGTTCGCGCTCGCCGTTCGATGCGCGCATCCATGAAGTGCGCGGTCAGCGTGGCCAGATCGATACCGCCGCCTGCTTCCGCGACCTGCTGGGCGATTCCAGCGAAGTCTCGCTGTCGCACAAAAACTGCGACAAGGTCCAGGACCCGTACTCGCTGCGCTGCCAGCCGCAAGTCATGGGTGCCTGCCTGACCCAGATCCGCCAGGCCGCCGAAGTGCTGGGCATCGAAGCCAACGCCGTGTCGGACAACCCGCTGGTGTTCGCCGCCGAGGGTGACGTGATCTCCGGTGGCAACTTCCACGCCGAGCCGGTGGCCATGGCCGCCGACAACCTGGCCCTGGCCATTGCCGAGATCGGCTCGCTGAGCGAGCGCCGCATCTCGTTGATGATGGACAAGCACATGTCCCAGCTGCCGCCGTTCCTGGTGGAAAACGGTGGTGTGAACTCCGGCTTCATGATCGCCCAGGTCACCGCAGCCGCCCTGGCCAGCGAGAACAAGGCACTGTCGCACCCGCACAGCGTCGACAGCCTGCCGACCTCCGCCAACCAGGAAGACCATGTCTCGATGGCCCCGGCCGCCGGCAAGCGCCTGTGGGAGATGGCCGAGAACACCCGTGGCGTGCTGGCCATCGAATGGTTGGGCGCCTGCCAGGGTCTGGACCTGCGCAAGGGGCTGAAGACCTCCGCCAAGCTGGAACAGGCGCGCCAGGCGCTGCGTCGCGAAGTGCCGCACTATGACCGCGACCGTTTCTTCTCGCCGGATATCGAGGCGGCTGCCGCGTTGCTGGCCAAAGGCACGCTGACCGGGCTGCTGCCGGTTGGCGTCCTGCCAAGCCTGTAACGCCCTCGGGGCCGCTTTGCGGCCCATCGCCGGCAAGCCGGCTCCCACAACTGCTTGTGTGGGAGCCGGCTTGCCGGCGATTGGGCTGCGCAGCAGACCCCATCCCGATATCACGACCAGAACAACAATAAGGACGTGACATGCAACAAGCTCAAGGTCTCAAGCGCGGGCTATCGGCCCGGCACATCCGTTTCATGGCGCTCGGTTCGGCAATCGGTACCGGGCTTTTCTACGGTTCGGCCTCGGCCATCCAGATGGCCGGCCCGGCCGTGCTGCTGGCCTACCTGATCGGCGGCGCCGCAGTATTCATGGTCATGCGCGCCCTCGGCGAAATGGCCGTGCACAATCCGGTGTCCGGCTCCTTCGGCCACTACGCCAGCACCTACCTCGGCCCCATGGCCGGCTTCATCCTCGGCTGGACCTACGCCTTCGAGATGGTCATCGTCGCCATCGCCGACGTCACGGCCTTCGGGATCTACATGGGCTTCTGGTTCCCCGAAGTGGCACGCTGGATCTGGGTACTCGGTATCGTCTTCCTGATCGGCGGCCTGAACCTGTGCAACGTACGGGTGTTCGGCGAGATGGAGTTCTGGCTGTCGCTGCTCAAGGTCGGCGCCATCGTCGCGATGATCCTCGCAGGTCTCGGCATCATGGCCTTCGGTTTCAGCCAGGTGGGCACCGGGCAGGCTGTCGGGGTGAGCAACCTGTTCGAACATGGCGGCTTCATGCCCAATGGCGTCAGCGGCCTGATCGCTTCGTTCGCGGTGGTGATGTTCGCCTTTGGCGGCATCGAGATCATCGGCGTCACCGCAGGTGAAGCGAAAGACCCGCAACGCGTGATCCCGAAAGCGATCAACGCCGTGCCGCTGCGCATCCTGCTGTTCTACGTGCTGACCCTGTTCGTGCTGATGTGCCTGTACCCCTGGCCGCAGATCGGCAGCCAGGGTAGCCCGTTCGTGCAGATCTTCAGCAACCTGGGGATTGGCTCGGCAGCGGCGGTGCTGAACATCGTAGTGATTTCGGCAGCCATCTCTGCGATCAACAGCGACATCTTCGGCGCTGGCCGGATGATGTACGGCCTGTCCCAGCACGGCCAGGCGCCGCGTGGCTTTGGCAAGCTATCCAGGCACGGTGTGCCGTGGATGACCGTGGTGGTGATGGGGGCGGCGCTGCTGGTCGGCGTTCTGCTCAACTACCTGATCCCGGAGAACGTGTTCCTGCTGATCGCTTCGATCGCCACCTTCGCCACTGTGTGGGTGTGGCTGATGATCCTGGTCACCCAGGTTGCCATGCGCCGCAGCATGAGCCGCGAGGAGGTCGCCCAGCTCAAGTTCCCGGTACCCTTCTGGCCCTATGGGCCGGCCCTGGCCATTGCCTTCATGGTGTTCATCTTCGGTGTGCTCGGCTACTTCCCCGACACCCAGGCGGCATTGATCGTCGGGGTAATCTGGGTGGTGTTCCTGGTGGCCTCCTACCTGCTGTGGTGCAAACCACGCGCCGGTGGTGGCGAGCCGGTCCGGGAATCTGCCGAGCTGCAACGCTGAATTAGAAAGGAGATCCTGATGAGAACCCTCTGGCAGCACTGCCACGCCGCGACCATGACCGAAGGCCGTTACTCGGTCATCGAGGACGCGGCGATCGTCACCAGCGCGGGCCTGATCGAGTGGATCGGGGCCCGCGATGAGGTGCCGCCGGTCGCGGCCGACCGCGTCGTCGACCTGGGCGGCGCCTGGGTCACCCCCGGGCTGATCGACTGCCACACCCACGCCGTGTTCGGTGGCAATCGCAGCGGCGAGTTCGAGCAGCGCCTGGAGGGCGTCAGCTATGCCGAGATCGCCGCCCAGGGCGGCGGTATCGCCAGCACCGTGCGGGCTACCCGTGCCGCCAGCGAGGACGAACTGCTGGTGAGTGCCCGTCAGCGCGTCCAGGCGCTGATGCGCGACGGCGTGACCACGATCGAGATCAAGTCCGGCTACGGCCTGGACCTCGAGAGCGAGCGCAAGATGCTGCGTGTTGCCCGGCGCCTGGGCGAGGAGCTGCCCGTGACCGTGCGCAGCACCTGCCTGGCGGCCCATGCCCTGCCGCCGGAATACGCGGGGCGGGCCGACGATTACATCGCACACATCTGCGATGTCATGCTCCCGGCATTGGCTGCCGAGGGCCTGGTGGACGCGGTGGATGCGTTCTGTGAGCACCTGGCGTTCTCCCCTGCCCAGGTCGAGCGGGTATTCATCAAGGCTCGTGAGTTGGGGTTGCCGGTGAAACTGCACGCCGAGCAACTGTCGTCGTTGCACGGTTCGAGCCTGGCGGCGCGTTATCACGCGCTGTCGGCCGATCACCTGGAGTTCATGACCGAGGAAGATGCCATCGCCATGGCCGAGGCCGGTACGGTGGCTGTGCTGCTGCCGGGGGCGTTCTACTTCCTGCGCGAAACCCAGTTGCCGCCAATGGATGCCTTGCGCCGGCACGGCGTGAAGATCGCCCTGGCCAGCGACCTCAACCCCGGCACCTCGCCGGGGCTGTCACTGCGCCTGATGCTGAACATGGGCTGCACCTGTTTTCGCATGACCCCCGAGGAAGCCCTGGCGGGTGTCACCGTGCACGCCGCCACCGCCCTGGGCCTGGGCGACAGCCATGGTTCGCTGGAAGAGGGCAAGGTCGCGGACTTCATCGCCTGGCAGATCGAACGCCCCGCCGACCTCAGCTACTGGCTCGGCGGTGACTTGCCCAAGCGCGTGGTGCGCCTGGGTCATGAGATAACCCACTGAGCGAGGCGACATGGACAAAGTATTGAGTTTCCACCAGGGCCGCCTGCCGCTGTTGATCAGCATGCCCCATGCCGGGCTTGGCCTGACCGACGCCGTGCGCGACGGGCTGGTCGAGCCGGCGCGCAGCCTGCCCGACACCGATTGGCACATCCCGCGGTTGTACGACTTTGCCCGCGAGCTGGGTGCCAGCGTGGTAGCGGCGGAGTACTCGCGGTTCGTCATCGACCTGAACCGGCCGGATGACGACAAGCCGCTGTATGCCGGCGCTACCACCGGGTTGTATCCGGCGACGCTGTTCGAGGGGGAACCGTTGTTCAAGGAAGGCAAGACGCCCAGCCCTGAGCAGCGGGCCGTGTACCTGGAGCAGATCTGGCGGCCGTACCACGACACGATTCGTCGCGAGCTGGCGCGGATGCGTGAAGAGTTTGGCTATGCGTTGCTGTGGGATGCCCACTCGATCCGGTCGGTGATTCCGCATCTGTTTGATGGGAAGTTGCCGGATTTCAATCTCGGCACGTTCAATGGCGCCAGTTGCGATCCGGTATTGGCTGAGCGGCTGCAGGGTGTTTGCGCCGAGTTCCCCGCTTACAGCCATGTGCTCAACGGGCGTTTCAAGGGGGGGCATATCACCCGCCATTATGGGGATCCGGCCGAGCATATCCATGCGGTGCAGCTGGAACTGGGGCAGTGCACCTACATGAATGAAGTGGAGCCGTTCGGTTATCGCGAAGATCTGGCACGGCCGACGCAGGTGGTGTTGCGGCGGTTGCTGGAGACGGTGCTGACGTGGGGCGAGGAGCGCTATCGGGGGTAGAGCGTTCGACCGTGTCACGGCCGGCAGGTGTTCGCCACGACCCTTTTGGCGCTCGATCTTGAGGGCGCTGAAGAGCCCGTGTCGGGCACCTGTCAGCCCTGATGCCCTCCCGAACCATGCCCTCCCGGGCATCACGCTTCCCCTTGCCCCCATCGCCAGCAGCTCCAGAACCCCGACGATTCACACGGACACATGCTCTGCGCGCAATTCAGGTTTATGATGCCCAACGGCAGATTAAATCCTCACACGGAGTGCGCGATGCAGACCCTCTACCCGCAGATCAAACCCTACGCCCGGCACGATCTGGCCGTGGAAGCGCCGCATGTGCTGTACGTCGATGAAAGCGGCTCGCCCGAAGGTCTGCCCGTGGTGTTCATCCACGGCGGCCCGGGCGCTGGTTGCGACGCCCAGAGCCGTTGCTACTTCGACCCCAATCTCTACCGCATCATCACCTTCGACCAGCGCGGCTGTGGCCGCTCCACGCCCCACGCGAGCCTGGAGAACAACACCACCTGGCACCTGGTCGAGGATCTGGAGCGCATCCGTGAGCACCTCGGCATCGACAAATGGGTACTGTTCGGCGGCTCCTGGGGCTCCACCCTGGCCCTGGCCTATGCCCAGACCCACCCCGAGCGCGTGCATGGGTTGATCCTGCGCGGGATCTTCCTGTGCCGCCCGCAGGAAATCAGCTGGTTCTACCAGGAGGGCGCAAGCCGCCTGTTCCCCGATTACTGGCAGGACTACATCGCACCGATTCCACCCGAAGAGCGTGGCGACCTGGTCAAGGCCTTCCACAAGCGCCTGACCGGCAACGACCAGATCGCCCAGATGCATGCGGCCAAGGCCTGGTCCACCTGGGAAGGCCGTACCGCCACCTTGCGGCCGAACCCGTTGGTGGTCGACCGCTTCTCCGAACCCCAGCGCGCCCTGTCCATCGCCCGCATCGAATGCCATTACTTCACCAACAACGCGTTCCTCGAGCAGGATCAGCTGATCCGCGACATGCCGAAGATCGCCCATCTGCCGGCGGTGATCGTGCATGGCCGCTACGATGTGATCTGCCCGCTGGACAACGCCTGGGAACTGCACCAGGCCTGGCCGAACAGTGAGTTGAAGGTGATCCGCGACGCCGGCCACGCCGCCTCCGAGCCGGGTATCACCGACGCTCTGGTACGCGCGGCCGACCAGATGGCGCGACGCCTGCTCGACCTGCCCCTGGAAGAGGCATGAAAGGGCTGATCCAGCGTGTGCGTGGCGCACGGGTGGAAGTGGCGGGGGAGACCGTCGGGGCCATCGACCAAGGGCTGCTGGCGCTGGTGGCGGTCGAGCCTGGCGATTCGCCCGAGCATGCCGACAAACTGCTGCATAAACTGCTGAACTACCGAGTGTTCAGCGATGAGCAGGGCAAGATGAACCGCTCGCTCAAGGATGTCGGTGGCGGCCTGTTGCTGGTGTCGCAGTTCACCCTGGCCGCCGACACCCGCAACGGCATGCGCCCGAGCTTCTCGACGGCTGCGCCACCGGCCCTTGGCGCTGCGCTTTTCGACTATCTTTTGAATCAGGCACAAGGTCAGCACCGGCAGGTGGCCAGTGGTCGCTTCGGCGCTGACATGCAGGTGCATCTGGTCAATGATGGCCCGGTAACATTTATGTTACAAATATGAGGTCAAAAAACCCTTTGTTTGGCGAAAACAAGGGGTTTTGTACGATAAATAGTTTGTTCAGCCTGATGCGTTGTAACGCGACCTGCTGGATAATCGCGCGCTGCATGAACCTGCGTTCGCAGGTTCGTTTCACTTTGACTCGAGCATTGTCAGGATCCGTTTGGGGAATCATTACGCCCTCACGGGGTCCGAACAGTGCTCGCCAACCCGGCATTTGTCGCTGGCCGTTGGTTTCATGATCTGTTTTCGGCGAGGATTGCTCGTGATTGTAAGCCCCTGTATTGCACCTAGAATCCCCGGTATCCGGCTGCGCAAGGCCCTGTTGGCCGGCGTGGCGCTGGTCGGCCTGATGAGCGCGGGCCAGCTGTGGGCATTCAATCTGGACGATGTTGCAGCCAAGGCAAAGGATCTGGCCGGTCAGAAGTTCGAGGCACCGAAGAGCAACCTGCCACCGGTGTTCCGCGACATGAAGTACGCCGACTACCAGAAGATCCGCTTCCTGCAGGAAAAGGCCGAGTGGGCCAAGGACAAGACGCCGTTCAAGCTGTCCTTCTATCACCAGGGCATGCACTTCGACACGCCGGTGACCATCAACGAGATCACCGCCAACAAAGTCAAGGAAATCAAGTACGACCCGAGCCGCTTCGAGTTCGGTGACGTGCCCCATGACGCTGATGCCACCAAGAACCTCGGCTATGCCGGCTTCCGTGTGCTCTACCCGATCAACAAGGCCGACAAGCAGGACGAGATCATGACCCTGCTTGGCGCCAGCTACTTCCGCGTGGTCGGCAAAGGCCACCGCTATGGCCTGTCGGCCCGCGGCCTGGCAATCGATACCGCACTGCCGTCGGGCGAGGAATTCCCGCGTTTCCGCGAATTCTGGATCGAGAAGCCCAAGCCGAAAGACAAGCACCTGGTGATCTACGCACTGCTTGACTCGCCGCGCTCCACCGGTGCCTACAAGCTGACCCTGCGCCCTGGCGAGGACACCCTGGTCGACGTCAAATCGCGCGTCTACCTGCGTGAAAACGTCAGCCGTCTGGGCATCGCCCCGCTGACCAGCATGTACCTGTTCGGCCCCAACCAGCCGTCGAAGGTCATGAACTACCGCCCGGCCCTGCATGATTCCGAAGGTCTGGCCATCCACGCCGCCAACGGCGAGTGGCTGTGGCGCCCGCTGAACAACCCGAAACACCTGGCCGTGAGCAACTTCAGCGTCGAGAACCCGCGTGGTTTCGGCCTGCTCCAGCGCCAGCGCGCCTTCAGCGACTATGAAGACCTCGACGACGAGTACGAAAAGCGTCCGAGTGCCTGGATCGAGCCGAAGGGTGATTGGGGCAAGGGCACCGTCGACCTGGTCGAGATTCCGACCGCCGACGAGACCAACGACAACATCGTGGCCTTCTGGAGCCCGGAAAAACTGCCTGAGCCAGGCAAGCCGTTCGAATACGACTACCGCCTGCGCTGGACCATCAAGGAAGACCAGCTGCACTCGCAGGAACTGGGCTGGGTCAAGCAGACCCTGCGCTCCGCCGGTGACGTCAAGCAGTCCAACCTGATCCGTCAGACCGACGGCAGTGTTGCCCTGCTGGTCGATTTCATCGGCCCGAACCTTGCGGCGTTGCCGGCGGACACCGCCGTGCGCAGCCAGGTCAGCGTCGGCGACAACGCCGAAGTGGTCGAGAACAATCTGCGTTACAACCCGGAAACCAAAGGCTGGCGCCTGACCCTGCGCCTGAAGGTGCAGGATCCGAAGAAATCCACCGAGATGCGTGCCGCGCTGCTGCGTGACGTGCCGGTCGAGCAACCGAAGCCCGCCAAGGAAACCAAGCAGGACAAGGCCGCGGCCAAGCACGCCCACGCCAAGGCTGAGAAAGCCAAGGCCGAGCAGGCTGCCGAGCAACCCGCCGCCGACGCGGCATCCACCAACGGGGCCCCGGCCACCACCGAGAAGGTGCTGACCGAGACCTGGAGCTATCAGTTGCCTGCCGATGAGTAACTCAAGCGCAAGGCCGGAATCGCTTGGCGAGTACCTGGCCCACCTCCCCCTGAGCGACGAGCAACGCGCGGAACTTGCCCGTTGCACCTCGTTCAGCGAGCTGCATCAACGCCTGGCGGCCAACCCGGCCGCCGCCACCACCGAGGCCGTCCAGGCTTCGGTGGGGGCCCGTCTTACCGTAGGCAGCGCCGCCGAACTGGAAGAGGCCGAGATGCTCGGCGTCGATGGCAGCGGCCGCCTGTGCCTGAAGATCGCCCCACCGATCAAACGCACCAAGGTCGTGCCCGAGCCGTGGCGCACCAACGTGCTGATCCGCATGTGGCGGCGCATGACCGGTCGCACCAACGCCCCGCAGCCGCCCAAGCGCGAGCTGCCCCCGGCACGCTGGCGCACGGTCGGCTCGATCCGCCGCTACATCCTGCTGACCTTGATGATTGGCCAGACCATTGTCGCCGGCTGGTACATGAAGGGCATCCTGCCGTACCAGGGCTGGTCGTTCGTCGACCTCGACGAAGTCATCCACCAGCCACTGTGGGACACCGTGGTGCAGGTGTGGCCGTATGCGCTGCAGACGTCCATCCTGATCCTCTTCGGCATCCTGTTCTGCTGGGTATCGGCGGGCTTCTGGACCGCGCTGATGGGCTTCCTCGAGCTGCTCACCGGGCGTGACAAGTACAAGATCTCCGGCAGCAGCGCCGGCAACGAGCCGATTCCCGCCGAGGCGCGTACCGCGCTGGTGATGCCGATCTGCAACGAAGACGTGCCACGGGTGTTCGCGGGCCTGCGTGCCACCTTCGAGTCGGTGGCTGCCAGCGGCAACCTCGACCGCTTCGACTTCTTCGTGCTCAGCGATACCAACGACACCGATATCGCCGTGGCCGAACAACAGGCCTGGCTCGACGTGTGTCGCGAGACCAAGGGCTTCGGCCGCATCTTCTACCGTCGTCGCCGGCGCCGGGTGAAGCGCAAGAGCGGCAACCTCGACGACTTTTGCCGCCGCTGGGGCGGCGATTACAAGTACATGGTCGTGCTCGACGCCGACAGCGTCATGAGCGGCGAGTGCCTGAGCAGCCTGGTGCGCCTGATGGAGGCCAATCCGGACGCCGGCATCATCCAGACCGGGCCGAAAGCTTCGGGCATGGATACCCTTTATGCGCGCATGCAGCAGTTCGCTACCCGCGTATACGGCCCGCTGTTCACCGCCGGCCTGCACTTCTGGCAGTTGGGGGAGTCGCACTACTGGGGCCACAACGCGATCATCCGCATGAAGCCATTCATCGAGCACTGCGCCCTGGCGCCATTGCCGGGCAAGGGCGCGTTTGCCGGTGCAATCCTTTCCCACGACTTCGTCGAGGCCGCACTGATGCGTCGGGCCGGCTGGGGCGTGTGGATCGCCTACGACCTGCCGGGCAGTTACGAAGAGCTGCCGCCGAACCTGCTCGACGAGCTCAAGCGCGACCGTCGCTGGTGCCACGGCAACCTGATGAACTTCCGCCTGTTCCTGGTCAAGGGCATGCACCCGGTGCACCGCGCTGTGTTCCTCACTGGCGTGATGTCGTACCTGTCGGCGCCGTTGTGGTTCCTGTTCCTGGTGCTGTCGACCGCGCTTCTGGCGACCAACACGCTGATGGAGCCGCAATACTTCATCGAACCGTTCCAGCTCTACCCGCTGTGGCCGCAATGGCACCCGGAGAAGGCCATCGCGCTGTTCTCCACCACCATCGTGCTGCTGTTCCTGCCCAAGCTGCTCAGCGTCATCCTGATCTGGGCCAAGGGTGCCACCGAGTTTGGCGGGCGTATCAAGGTCACCTTGTCGATGCTGATGGAGATGCTGTTCTCCATGCTGCTGGCACCGGTGCGGATGATCTTCCACACCCGTTTCGTGCTGGCCGCGTTCCTCGGCTGGGCCGCGACCTGGAATTCGCCGCAGCGTGACGACGACTCGACTCCGTGGAGCGAGGCGGTACGTCGCCATGGTCCGCAGACCCTGCTGGGCATCGCCTGGGCCGGCCTGGTGGCCTGGTTGAACCCGAGCTTCCTGTGGTGGCTGGCGCCGATCGTCGGCTCGCTGGTGCTGTCGATCCCGGTCTCGGTGATCTCCAGCCGCACCCGCCTGGGCCTGGCGGCCAAGGACGAGAAGCTGTTCCTCATCCCTGAGGAATATGCGACGCCGCAGGAACTGCTGGCCACCGACCAGTACACCCACGAGAACCGCTGGCATGCCCTGCACGACGGCTTCGTGCGGGCCGTGGTCGACCCACGCCAGAACGCCCTGGCCTGCGCCATGGCCACGGCGCGTCACGGCCAGGCGGCGCCGATCGAGGCGCTGCGCGTTGAGCGTGTGGCCAAGGCGCTGGAAGTGGGGCCACAGGGCCTGGACCTGAACACCCGCCTGGCGCTGCTCAGCGACCCGGTGGCGCTGTCGCGCCTGCACGAGCAGGTATGGGCCGGGCACAACACGGCGTGGATCGATGTATGGCGCGCGTCCATCGCCAACGACCCACACTCGCCGCTGCTGCCGCTGCATCCGGAGCACGTGGTCCAGCCAGCACTGGCTTGACTCCGTCGTACCGATAATCGCGGGGCAAGTCGGGCCGCCGCGTCGCCGCACCCACGCCGTATCAACGGTGCGTGGGAGCGGCGATGCGGCGGCCCGACTTGCCCCGCGATTGTTTTTCCCTCATCGATTTTTGGCCAACAAAGTCCCCACCGGCTCTAGGTCCCGGCCTTCGCATGCGTTAGCATCCGTCCCGACATTACGCATCGGTCTGTAGGGCCGTGCTTACAAGAAAAATCTGCGTACTTCTTGCTAGGGGACTTGGTGATGATGAAGAAATACCTGTCGCGACTGCTGGTAGGTGCGACCGCCCTGATCGCGGTAGCCACCGCCCAGGCCGGCGCCATCGATGACGCGGTCAAGCGCGGCACCCTGCGTGTGGGCATGGACCCGACCTACATGCCGTTCGAAATGACCAACAAACGCGGCGAGATCATCGGCTTCGAAGTCGACATCCTCAAGGCCATGGCCAAGTCGATGGGCGTCAAGCTGGAGATGGTCTCCACCGCCTACGACGGCATCATCCCGGCGCTGATGACCGACAAGTTCGACTTCATCGGCAGCGGCATGACCCTCACCCAGGAACGCAACCTGCGCCTGAACTTCAGCGAGCCCTTCATCGTCGTCGGCCAGACCCTGCTGATCCGCAAGGAGCTGGCGGGCGAGATCAAGTCATACAAGGACCTGAACAACGAGAAGTACCGCCTCACCTCCAAGCTTGGCACCACCGGCGAGATGGTCGCGAAGAAGCTGATCGGCAAGGCCAAGTACCATGGCTACGACAACGAGCAGGAAGGGGTGATGGACGTGGTCAACGGCAAGGCCGACGCCTTCGTCTACGATTCGCCCTACAACGTGGTGGCGGTGGAGAAGGCCGGCGCCGGCAAACTGGTGTTCCTGGAAGAACCCTTTACCTACGAGCCACTGGCGTTCGGCCTGAAGAAGGGCGACTACGACAGCATCAACTACATCAACAACTTCCTGCACCAGATCAAGCATGACGGAACCTACGATCGTATCCACGACAAGTGGTTCAAGAACAAGGACTGGCTGAAGGAAATGGAATAAGGCCAGGGCCAAAAACCCAAGCGCTGACCTCGACGCGCAGGTAAACCCTGCGCGTTCGCATTTACGGAAGTACCCCACGTGATCAAACACAAGAAAGCACAGTGGCCCTGGCACGGGCTGACCGCGCTGGTCCTGGTGGGCCTGGCGATCAGCCTGTACCTGGCCACCTCGATGATTTCCTACGAGTGGCGCTGGAACCGTGTTCCGCAATACTTCGCCTACAAGGCCGAGGAAACCCAGCGTGCCGCCAACCCTGGCACGGTCGAGGAAATCGTGGTGTCCGGCGACAACGCCCGGGTCACCCTGAAGGATGAGAGCGGCGACACCCAGGTCGTCGAAGTGGCCAAGGACAGCATGCTGCTGGCCCGTGGCGACGACGTCGCCGAGGGCGATGCCATCGGCGTCACCCGCCACTGGGCCGCCGGGCCCCTGGCCTGGGGCCTTTGGACCACGCTGTGGATCTCGGTCATCTCCGGCGCCCTGGGCCTGGTGATCGGCCTGTTCGCTGGATTGTGTCGGCTGTCGAGCAACCCCACCCTGCGCGACCTGTCCACGGTGTATGTCGAACTGGTGCGCGGCACGCCGCTGCTGGTGCAGATCTTCATCTTCTACTTCTTCATCGGTACCGTGCTCAACCTGTCCCGCGAGTTCGCCGGGGTGGCGGCGCTGGCACTGTTCACCGGCGCCTACGTGGCCGAGATCGTCCGTGCCGGCGTGCAGTCGATCGCCAAGGGCCAGAACGAGGCGGCGCGCTCCCTGGGCCTGAACGGCGCCCAGTCGATGCGTCACGTGATCCTGCCCCAGGCCTTCAAACGCGTGCTGCCACCGCTGGCCGGGCAGTTCATCAGCCTGGTCAAGGACACCTCGCTGGTGTCGGTGATCGCCATCACCGAACTGACCAAGAGCGGCCGCGAGGCCATCACCACCTCGTTCTCGACCTTCGAGATCTGGTTCTGCGTGGCGGGCCTGTACCTGCTGATCAACCTGCCGCTGTCGCACATCGCCAGCCGGCTCGAGCGGAGGCTTGCGCAAAGTGATTGAAGTCCGTGACCTGCTGAAAGTCTTCGACACCCGCGGCCAGGTGGTGCGTGCGGTGGACAACGTCACCACCCAGGTCGCCAAGGGCGAGGTGGTGGTAGTGCTGGGCCCGTCCGGCTCGGGCAAGTCCACTTTCCTGCGTTGCCTGAACGGCCTGGAGCATTTCGACCAGGGCCATGTGTCCATCAACGGCGTGCAACTGGACGACCCGAAAACCGACATCAACGCCTACCGCCGTGAAGTCGGCATGGTGTTCCAGCATTTCAACCTGTTCCCGCACATGACCGTGCTGGAGAACCTGTGCCTGGCGCAGAAGGTGGTGCGCAAGCGCAACAAGGCCGATCGGGAAGCCAAGGCCCGGGCGTTGCTGGAAAAGGTCGGTATCGCCCAGAAAGCCAACGAGTACCCGTCGCGCCTCTCCGGTGGCCAGCAGCAGCGGGTAGCCATCGCCCGCGCCCTGGCGATGGACCCGAAGGTGATGTTGTTCGATGAGCCGACCTCGGCGCTCGACCCGGAAATGGTCGGCGAGGTGCTGGATGTGATGAAGACCCTGGCCCAGGAAGGCATGACCATGGTCTGCGTGACGCACGAGATGGGCTTTGCCCGGGAAGTAGCGGATCGGGTGTTGTTCTTCGATCACGGCAAGCTGTTGGAAGATTCGCCGCCAAAGGCGTTCTTCGATGCGCCGAAGGACCCACGGGCCCAGGCGTTCTTGCGCCAGGTGCTGTAGGGGGAGCAGCTGCTCATGCCCGGTAATGGCCGCCTGGCAGCAACGGTGTGGGGGCGGTGCAACACCGCTCCCACGAACCCTGTGACGCTTTAACAAGGGCTACTGCCGTATACGGAGGTTTTTATCTGCTGATTGCCAGTGTTGGCGATTCATAGCGCTCATAGCCGCTTTCACGGTGCTCAACGCGTCGAAATATGCAATTAGCTCAGCCTCCAGCAACGGTATGTGGACAGCTATTTCTCGGCGTAATTTTTCAGCTTTGAAAGCTTTCTGTTCGGTGGTTTTGGTATATGTTTTTATTTCTTCCCGGCTGAGGTTGAGAATTTTTTTATGTGCCGCCCCGCCCTCAAGTGTAAACGGTAGTAGTTTATGCAGTGATTGCTCTGCTGTTGCGGTGTCTATTTTTTTATCTTGATATTGCGTCGATATCGATAGTATCTCTGTGAGTTGGTTTTTTGACTCTATAGTGGATTTAAATTCCTTGAGGAGTTTCCCAGTCTCAATGAGTCTGGCATTAAATCTTTGTCTTGTTATCTCTGCGGCAGCGACAGGGTTGTCTCCATGTGAAATAAGTGATTTTTGAGCGAGTTGCTTAAGGGTTCCAACATTTCCAGATGGGTCGCTATAATTGATCGGGTCGCCGTTGCAATAGGCATAGGCATTGTAGTTTCGTTGTAAAAATACCCCGATCCGATCCGGAGACAAAAAACGCATGAGCCTGGGGCTGTAGACACGGTTGCCATGTCCCAGCAGATAAAGGCCTGCCTGCTCCAGGTATTCGCCGTTATAAGCCAGCAGGTTTCGCGCGCAACCGGGTCGCAGTTCACCATAGGGTGAATAGGCGTTGTTTTGCTGGACTGCGCCTTGGGCGGTCAGCAGTATGGATTTGGATAAGTCGGTCGCCAGAAGTTTGGATTGGGCCAGGGCATATCGCCGAGTATGCGGTGGACTACCCAACGCGAAAATGGAGTCCTTTGTATAGGGCGCGTGTTTTTTAGTCACCTGCCACACTCCGGTCATGAAAGGAGAATCCTTCACGGAGTATCGTCCAGGCCCCGGAGGTCGGTAAACTAGCAAAAATGACAGGTCGAGCGAGCCCGCGCTGAGTCCCGGGCAGGCGACTTTCCATTCATGCTTGTCGCTGTGCATAACATGCCCTAACAAAACCAACATATCTGCTCTTGATCTGCTCTTGATCTGCTCTTGATCTTGCTTCTAAGCGCGCGATAGTTCAGGCGCCACCAATTGCGACTTCAGGAGGCCGAACGGAGGGCTTGCGCAGGGAGGTGACGGGCATGGATGCCCGTCAAGTGCCGATCAGGCCATGGATGGCCCGTCGGCGCGTCCTCCCGGAGCGAAGCGTAGGGGCCGGATGAATGGAGCGATGTACGGATCACCCACATGGGTTACACAAAAGTTCACTCACATAGGTGACAACACCTTGAGCGTTACATAACCATCAGTGGCATCCCGCACATCGACCCTGCCAAGGATGATGGGACCGAAAATAACATCCCAGACGCCATCCCCAACCTGCTCCAGTCCAATGGTCTGGTGCTTGAGCACATAACCTACGTAGATCTTCAAGCCCCGGCGATTGATGATGCCGTAGCTATCAGCCGGCAAGCTCTCGATATGACTGGGATAGGTCATTTCGGGGAGCTTTTCAGGGAATGGGCGTGGAGATGGCTGGTAGCAAGACGCCGGTGTTTTCTGCTTCAGCGCTTCATGCAAGCGCTCGTGATTGTAGTGCTGCCGAAAGCGATCAAAGTGCCGTTGTTGAGCCTCCCAGGCCACTGCCGGCGGCGATGGGAGCGTGCTTTTGAGCGTTCGATGCATGCGCTCGTGGCGGCCATTTTGTTCAGGCCGACCAGGCGCAATGCGCTCGGGAATGATGCCTAGACGCAGCCACCAGATCGACAGCTGAGAAAGTCCCGCACGCCCCTTACTGGCAAACGGCACACCGTTATCGGTACGAATCCGCTCAGGCAGGCCATTCTCTCGGAACACTTGGGTGAAAACGGCCTGGGTTTCCAGCAGGTTGGTATTGGGCATGCTGTGACAGGCGAGCAGGAAACGACTGGCGTGATCCATGATCGTCAGCGGATAGCACCAGACGCCTGCACCTGTCAGAAATTGACCTTTGTAGTCCGCACTGAACAGCTGGTTAGGCGACTCGGCCTTCTCCCGGGGGCTTGGGATAGACCGCTACACGCTGACGTAAGCGGCGTGGTTTGATCAATTCGGCTTTCTTGAGGATGTTGTAGATCGCTGTCTTCGAGGGCGGCGCCTGATCAGGGAAACGCTCCTGCAGCGCAGCCTGGATCTTTTTTGGCCCCGGTTCCGTTTCGCCTCGACTGCGCAATTCGATGATGGCTTCGCGAACTGCGGCGGGTACGACCCAATCCTGGTTCAACCGGCGGCGGCTGCGTTCTTCCAGCCCCGAAGGCCCCTCTTTCTCATATCGCTCGACCCATTTGTAGCCGGTCTTTCGGCTGATCTCGTAGGCCTGGCACAGGGCGCTGAAGCTGGGCGGCCCCTGCAGGTAATCCGCGATGAAAAGCATTTTAAGGTCCATAGGTTTCAGCTCTCGCCAAGGCATGGTCAGATCCTCGAAAACCGACCCTGCCAGTTAAAGACTGTTACCTATGTGCGTGAACTGATTTGTAACCCATGTGGGTGAGTCATACCCCCGCGAGCGGTTTTTGCCTTCTTTTGCCCGCGTGCAAAAGAAGGTCGCCGTAAAGGCGAAAAGGTGAGTGTGCGTCGATATCGCAAATGAATGCGCATACAACTTTGAAAACATACGCTCTGAAAGTAAAAGTAAAAGTAAAAGTAAAAGTAAAAGTAAAAGTCAATCGGCACCGGTTTTATAGTTGTAAGTGCATTCATTTGCGATGTCGACGCATAGTCACCTTTCCGCCCTTACGGCGGGTCCCTTTTTGAAGCATCAAAAAGGAACCAAAAAATGCTGCTCCATTCATCCGGCCCTCCGCTTCGCTCCGGGTTCCCTCACTCCGGCCTTGCTCCCGGGAGGACCGCGCTGAACGCCCCATCCTGGGGCGCAGCGCTTGACGGGCATCCATGCCCGTCACCTCCCTCCGCAAGACCTCCGCTCGGCCTCCTGAAGTCGCGAAGTTACGGGCGGCGCCTGGGCTGGCGCAGCTGTCGCTAGTGGGCTTTGGGGGAACCTTCTGATCGCCAAAGCAAAGCCAAAGCCTAGGCCCGGGGCTGGAGATTTGAACGCACGGCCGGAAGGCCTAAAGGCTGAACCGCCCCACCATGCCCCGCAACTGCTGCCCCAAGTGCTCCAGTTCCCCGCTTGAAGCAGCGGTCTGCTCACTGGCCGCACTGGTCTGGTCCGACACATCACGTACATTGATCACGCTGCGGTTGATCTGCTCGGCAACCACGCTCTGTTGCTCGCTGGCCGTGGCGATCTGTTGGTTCATGCCCTGGATGCTCGATACCGTTTCGGTGATCTGCCCCAGCGCGGCACCCGCCTTGCGGCTGAGCTCGACACTCTGCCCGGTCAGGCTCTTGCTGTCGTCGAGCAGGCCGGTGACCTCGTCGGTACCACGATGCAGGCTGTCGATCAGCAGCTCGATTTCCTCGGTAGACTGCTGCGTGCGCTGGGCCAGGCCGCGCACTTCATCGGCCACCACGGCGAAGCCCCGCCCGGCTTCCCCCGCCCGGGCTGCCTCAATGGCGGCGTTGAGCGCCAGTAGGTTGGTCTGCTCGGAAACCGACTTGATCACATCTAGAATCGATCCGATGCGCTGGCTTTCACCGGCCAGGTGGCCCATCGCGGTGAGGCAGCGGTCCATCTGGCTTGCCAGTTGCTCGATGCGGGCGATGGCTTCAGCCACCACCTGGTCGCCCAGCTGTGCCTGATGATCGGCGGTGGTTGCCGCCAGCGAGGCCTGTTCGGCGTTCTGCGCGACTTCCTGTACCGTGGCACTCATCTGGTTCATGGCCGTGGCCACCTGATCGGTCTCTTCGCGCTGCTGGCTGATGCGCTCGCGCGTATCCACGCTGGCGCAGGCCAGCTCTGCCGCTGCCTTGGACAACTGGCCGACGCCCTGATCGATGCCGCCGAGCAGCTCGCGCAGGCTCAAGGTCATCTCCCGCATGCTCGCCTGTAGCTGGCCCATCTCGTCACGGCGGTGCACCGTCTGTACCTGGCTGAGATCGCCACGGGCGATGCGCGCGGCCTGGGACAGCACCTGACGCAGAGGTTGGGTGACCTGCCGGGTGATCAGCCAGGCGGCCAGGATGCCGAACACCAGCGCCAACACGGCCACGCTGGTCAGCAACGAACGGTCGGCCAGGACCTCGTTGTCGCGCTGCTCGACCTTGCGCTCGCTCAGTTCACGGCTCACGGCCTGCAGTTCGTCGCCCATTTTCTCCATGCCGTCCTGCAGTTGCTCAACCTTGAGCGAGGCCTCGCGGTATTGGCGCAGGGTGTCGCGGTAGCGGTCCAACTCCACCTGTGGCCGCTGGGTCAATGTGGCGGGCAGTTCCAGTGGGGCAATGGCCCGCAGCAACTGTCCCAGGCTGACGTTCGCCGCCTGCAGCGCGGCATCGCCCATGCTGGCGAAACTGTCCTGGGGCGAGTAGGTATAGGCCGGCACTTGGCTTTGCTGGCTGGCGGACTCGATATGACGGCCCAGGGTATCCATAAGCCCGACTACGCTGCCTTGCTGGCCATCGCCGGGCAGCTTGAGCAAGGCCTGGGTCTGCAGTTCGTCGATCACGGCTTCGAGCACGCCTGCCTGCGCCTGCATCGCCGCACGCAAGCCTTCGCGGCTGTCCACGGTGCCTTGCAGGATGGCGAAGTCGGCCTTCAGGCGCTGCAGCAGCTGCAGTTTCTGGTTCAGCATCTGCCGCGACGAATCGACGCCGCTGCGTTGTTGCAGCAGGGTCAGGCGGTCGTGCAACTGCTCCAGGATGGCCGCGATGCGGGCCTTGCTGACGTCGTCGGCAAGCACCCGGTAAGTGATGCGCTCGGCACGCAGGTCGCGTGTCAAGTCGTTGAGTTGGCCGATGTCGCTGAGCTGCTCCGAGCGCTGGATGGCGCCGTCCAGGGCGCGCCAGCCGCTGAGCGTGGTGGCCAGGGTGAGCAGCAGAACCACGGTGAAGCCCAGGGCGAGCTTGAGCCCGACGCCAAGGTTGCCGAGCTGACGGTCAAGGTATCCGAACATGGCAGGTCTCCGTCCAATTGAGAAATGGCCATAGCGCTATGTTGCCGCTATGACCCTTGCTCATCGGCAGGGAGTCCGTCGGACTGGACCTGTAAATAGGGTAGGAAAAGTCCTTGCGGACTGAAGGGCAAAGCCTACAGCCCGTAAGGCGCAGTCTAGAGCCTGAAACGTCCTACCAGACCCTGCAGGTGAGTCCCCAGGCGCGCCAGCTCGACGCTGGAGCTTGCCGTCTCCTCGCTGGCCGCGGAGGTCTGGTCGGAGATATCGCGCACGTTCATCACGCTGCGGTTGATCTCCTCGGCCACGGCGCTCTGTTGCTCGGCGGCTGTGGCGATCTGCTGGTTCATTGACTGGATCGACGACACAGTGCGGGTGATGGTGCCCAGCGAATCGCCGGCGCGGCGCGTCAGTTCCACGCTGCTGTCGGTGAGGGCGCGGCTGCTGTCCATGACACCGGCCACGCGCTCGGTGCCGTTCTGCAGGCTGGCAATCAGCTCCTCGATCTCTTCGGTGGACTGCTGGGTGCGCTGGGCCAGGCTGCGCACTTCGTCGGCGACCACGGCGAAGCCACGGCCTGCCTCGCCGGCACGGGCCGCCTCGATGGCGGCGTTGAGGGCCAGCAGGTTGGTCTGCTGGGCCACCGATTTGATCACATCGAGCACACTGCCGATCTTGTCGCTCTCGGCCTTTAGCTGGTTCATCGCTTCGCTGGAGTTGACCACTTCGCTGGCCAGGCGCTCGATCTGGCTGATCGCCTCGCCCACCACCTTGTCACCTTCGCGGGCCTGTTGGTCGGCCATCAGTGCCGCTTCCGAGGCCTGTTCGGCGTTGCGCGCCACTTCCTGGACGGTGGCGGCCATCTCGTTCATGGCGGTGGCGACCTGGTCGGTCTCGACCTTCTGGTTGTTGACCCCGGCGCTGGTCTGCTCGGTCACCGCCGACAGTTCCTCGGCAGCACTGGCGATTTGCGTCACGCCGTCGCCGATGCCGCCGATCAGCTCGCGCAGGCTTTGGGTCATGCGCTGCATGCTGGCCTGCAACTGGCCCAGCTCGTCGCGCCGGTCGGCCTTGAGGTCCTGGCGCAGGTCGCCACCGGCCACGCGTTCTGCGGCGGCGAGGGTCTGGCGCAGGGGCACGATGATCTGTCGGGTAATGGCGAACGCGGCAAGCACGCCCAGCAGCAAGGCCAGCGCCGTGGCACCGGCCAGCAGGGTCTTGGCCTGCTGGGTGCCCTGATCGCGCACGGTTGTTTGCGAAACGGTCATTGCCTGGCTGGCGTCCAGCAGCACCTGGCCCTGTGCGGACATGCGCGTCAACGCTTGCTCGCTGGCGGCCTGGGCATTGCCGAACTGGTTCACCGCGTCGCGGTAGGCGGCCAGCGCGCTGGCGGCGTCGTCCAGGCTGGCGGCGAACTCGGCCGGGAGCCTGGCGGGCAGGGCCTTGAGCACGGTCAGGGCCTGGTCGATGGCAGTGAGCGCGGTCTGCTGGAATTCGGCCTTGCCGCTGTAGGTGTAGCCGCGTACCTGGAAGCGCGCCTGCTGCAGCAGCGCCGCGACCTGCACAGCTTCCTGGTACTGCTGGATATCCCCGCCCTGCAACAGGCGCTGCTGGACCTTGCCGATCAGGTCGGCGGCCTTGTCGGCGCTGTCGCCCAGGGTGCCGCGGCTGGCCTCGCGGCGCTGGCCGGCCTGCCTGAGCTCGGCAAAGGCTTGCTGGTATTGGCGTACGGCGTCCTGTTGCTTGTCCAGACGCTGGCGGTCGGCGGGCAGTTCGATCTGGCCGATCATGAGCTGTACTTGGCGCTCAAGATTGGCCAGGGCCTTCTCCAGCTCGGCCACGGAAGCGTCATCACGGCTGCGCTCGTAGGCCAGGCGGGCGAGACGCAGGTCCTGGGTGTACTGGTGGATCACCGAGATGTTGCCGAGCTTGTCGCCACGGCTGGTGACGCTGTCGATGCCCAGCCAACCGGTGAAGGTGATGCCCAGGGTGAGCAGCAGCACCAGGCCGAAGCCGATCCCCAACTTGCGATTGACGCTTACATTTCCCAATGACTGGGCAAACCAACGGTACATAGACGACTCCCCGGCGCGTGGCAGTGCGGATTATTGTTTTGTTGCATAGGGCATCGGCGCACGGCGGGGAAACTTGATGGGAAAAAGCTGACCGGTTTGTCAGAAAATTCGCGAAAGCAACGCTGTTACAGCCGTCTCCACACGTAGGATCCTATCCCCCAATTGCACAGGCTCCAGGCCAGCCT
Organism: Pseudomonas sp. B21-023; assembly: GCF_024749165.1. Lineage (NCBI taxonomy): Bacteria > Pseudomonadati > Pseudomonadota > Gammaproteobacteria > Pseudomonadales > Pseudomonadaceae > Pseudomonas > Pseudomonas sp. B21-023. The sequence goes on from NZ_CP087190.1 coordinate 478,771, forward strand.
TGCCCAGCAGCTCGACTTCATAGGGGATCCAGCCGCCCTCCGGGCCGATCGCCAGCGTCACCGGGCCTTCAACGGCTCGTGGGCAAGCGAGGTAGGGGCCGGGATGTCCGACCAGGCCGAGGGTGCCGGCGGCGATGGCGGGCAGGCGGTCCTCGACGAACGGCTTGAAGCGCTTCTCGATGATGACCTCGGGCAACACGGTGTCGCGGGCCTGCTCGAGCCCGAGGATGAGGTTCTCGCGAATGCTCTCGGGGTTGAGGAATGGCGTCTGCCAGAAGCTTTTCTCGACCTTGTAGCTATTGACCAGGATCAGCCGTGGCACGCCGAGGGTGGCGACCGTCTGGAACAGCCGGCGCAGCATCTTCGGGCGCGGCACGGCCAGCACCAGTGTCAGCGGCAGCTTGGCCGGTGGTGGCTGGTCGAAGGCCACCTGCAGTTCGGCTTCGTGATGTTCGAGGCGTACGACCTCGGCCTTGCCCATCAGGCCGTTGACGCGGCCCACCCGCAGGCTGTCGCCCACCGTCACGCGGTGGATCTCCTGCATGTGGGTGAAGCGGCGATCAGCCAGGACAACGCGGTCGGCCGCCACGAAGTCGGCCTCTTCAAGGAGCAACAGGTTCACGGTTGGGTCGCAGGGGGCTGGTCGTTGTGATCGTTGCCGGTTTCTTCGTGCGTGTGGCTGCGCTTGCGGATCAGGCTGCCGCACAGCACGCCGACCTCGAACAGCATCCACATCGGCACGGCCAGCAGGGTCTGGGAGAAGATGTCCGGCGGGGTGAGGATCATGCCGACCACGAAGCAGCCGATGATCACGTACGGGCGGATCTTCTTCAGGTACTGCACGTCGACCACGCCGATCCACACCAGCAGCACCACCGCCACCGGGATTTCGAAGGCGACCCCGAAGGCGAAGAACAAGGTCATGACGAAGTCGAGGTAGCTGGAAATGTCGGTCATCATCGACACGCCTTCGGGCGTGGCGCTGGCGAAGAAGCCGAAGATCAGCGGGAACACCAGGAAGTAGGCGAAGGCCATGCCGGCGTAGAACAGGAAAATGCTCGACACCAACAACGGGATGGCGATGCGCTTTTCATGGCGGTACAGGCCGGGGGCAATGAAACCCCAGATCTGCTGGAGGATGAACGGGATCGCCAGGAACAGCGAGACGATCATGGTCAGCTTGAACGGCGTCAGGAACGGCGAGGCCACATCGGTGGCGATCATCGTCGCGTTGGCCGGCAAGTGCTCGCGCAGCGGCGCCGAGACCAGGGTGTAGATCTGCTGGGCGAAGGAGAACAGCCCGGCGAAGATCAGGAAAATGGCGGCGACGCAGCGCAGCAGGCGGGTGCGCAGCTCGGTCAGGTGCGAGACCAGCGGCATCGGCTGGTCGGTTTCCGGATTCTCGCTCATGGGGCTCGCGGCGGTTGTGGCTGTTCGGAGGATGGTGCTGCGGCCGGCTGCGCGGGGGCGGCATCGGCGGCAGGTGCGGCAGGCATTTCAGCGTTGGCCGGCGGCTGCGCGGGTGGCGCCAGGGGGTTGAGGATGCGCTTGGCCTCCTGCTCCATCTGCAGGATGTGCTCGTTGTGCAGCTGGCGACGGATGTCATCGGCGCCGATCTCGCGCTCGACCTCCATCTTGATCGCGTTGAAGCTGCGCTTGAGGCGACCGATCCACAGCCCGGCAGTGCGCGCGGCTCCCGGCAGGCGCTCAGGGCCGAGCACCAGCAGGGCGACCAGGCCGACGAGCAGCAGCTCGCTGAAACTGATACCGAACATGGGTCAGTCTTTCCGCTGCGGCTCTTGAACCGGCTGGGCCTGGCCCTCGATGGTGTGGCCCTGGGCCTGCTGCGCGGTGTTCTGCACAGGCGGAACGGGCTGCGCCGGCGGTGGGGCCTGCTCGGCCGGCTTGGCTTCTTCTTCGTTCATGGCCTTGCGGAAGCCCTTGATCGATTCGCCCAGGTCGCTGCCGAAGTTCTTCAGTTTCTTGGTGCCGAACACCAGCACCACGACGACCAGCAGGACGATCCAGTGTTTCCAGTCAAAAATACCCATTTCGTACTCCTGAAAAATGTATGTCAGCCGGAACCGGCGCTATCGCGGGGCAAGCCCGTTCCTACAAATATGCGCGGTCAGGCCTGGGGCTGACGGGCGGCCTTCTCGTCATGGCCGGAAAGGCCGAAGCGGCGCTCCAGTTCGTCGAGCACCGCCTGCGGATGCTGGCCCAGCGCGCTGAGCATGACCAGGCTATGAAACCACAGGTCCGCGGTCTCGTAGATGACATCGCTGTAATCCTTGCTGACGGCGGCATCCTTGGCGGCAAGGATGGTCTCGATGGACTCTTCGCCGAGTTTCTCGAGGATCTTGTTCAGGCCCTTGTGATGCAGGCTGGCCACGTAGCTGCTGTCGGGCGCCGCGTGCTTGCGTTCTTCCAGCACCTCGGCGAGGCGGTCTAGCGTGTCGCTCATGTCAATGCCCTGCGCTATAGATGGCGTCCGGATCCTTGAGGACCGGATCGACGATTTTCCACTGGCCGTCTTCGAACACGCGATAGAAGCAGCTTTCGCGGCCGGTATGGCAGGCGATATGGCCCAGTTGCTCGACCATCAGGATGATCACGTCGGCGTCGCAGTCCAGGCGCATTTCGTGCAGCTTCTGCACATGGCCCGACTCTTCGCCCTTGCGCCACAGCTTGCCCCGCGAGCGCGACCAATAGATGGCGCGATGCTCGGCGGCGGTCAGGGCGAGGGACTCACGGTTCATCCAGGCCATCATCAGCACGCGCCCGGTCTTGTGGTCCTGGGCGATCGCCGGTACCAGGCCATCGCTGTTCCACTTGATCTCGTCCAGCCAGTCTTTCATCGTCGACTCCAAACCGGGCCCGCTCCCGTACCGGGCCCCTGTGCGCTAGTGTGCCAGCCAGCGACGCGGCTGGCTATCGGCGCACGATCAGGTACAGGCCCGCTGCCAGCATCAACCACGCGGGCCAGGCGGCCGGGGCGCTGAGGCTGACCGCACCGGCCGCCAGGGTGGCGCCACCACCGAGCAGTCCGGCGCCAAGCAGGCGCAGCGCCCAGTTGTCGCCGGCGCGGCGGCGCTCGGGCAGTTGCGGGTCGTGCAGGTGCGGTTGCGACAGGCGTTCGAGCAGGTCGCGGGTCATGTCGGCCAGGTGCGGCAGTTGCTCGGCCTGGCTGTAGAGGTTGCCGATTACCGCTTTCGGGCTCATGCGCTCGCGCATCCAGCGTTCGAGGAAGGGCTTGGCGGTGCTCCACAGGTCCAGGTCGGGGTAGAGCTGGCGGCCCAGGCCTTCGATATTGAGCAGGGTCTTCTGCAGCAATACCAGCTGTGGCTGGACCTCCATGTTGAAGCGTCGGGCCGTCTGGAACAGGCGCATCAGCACCTGGCCGAAGGAGATGTCCTTGAGCGGCTTTTCGAAGATCGGCTCGCAAACGGTGCGGATCGCCGCTTCGAACTCGTTGACCTTGGTCTGCGCCGGTACCCAGCCCGAATCGATATGCAGCTGGGCCACGCGGCGGTAGTCGCGCTTGAAGAAGGCGATCAGGTTGCGGGCCAGGTAGTCCTGGTCCTCGGCAGTGAGGCTGCCGACGATACCGCAGTCGATGGCGATGTATTGCGGGCTCCACGGCTTGACCGTGCTGACGAAGATGTTGCCGGGGTGCATGTCGGCATGGAAGAAGCTGTCGCGGAACACTTGGGTGAAGAACACCTCGACGCCGCGCTCGGCCAGCATCTTCATGTCGGTGCGCTGGTCGGCGAGCGTCGCCATGTCGGTGACCGGCACGCCATAGATACGCTCCATCACCAGCACCTTGGGCCGGCACAGGTCCCAGTAGACCTGGGGTACGTACATCAGCTCGGAGCCTTCGAAGTTGCGCCGCAGCTGGCTGGCATTGGCGGCCTCGCGCAGCAGGTCGAGTTCGTCGTAGATGGTCTTTTCGTAGTCGCCGACGATTTCCACCGGGTGCAGGCGACGGGCATCGGCCGAGGCGCGCTCGGCGGCCTTGGCGATCAGGAACAGCCAGGCCAGGTCCTGGGCGATGACCGGTTTCAGGCCTGGGCGCACCACCTTGACCACCACTTCCTCACCGCTCTTCAGGCGTGCGGCGTGTACTTGGGCCACCGAAGCCGAGGCCAGCGGCTCAACGTCGAAACGGCTGAACACCTCGCCCACCTTGGCACCGAGCTGTGCTTCGATCAGCGCCACGGCGTGCTGCGGGTCGAAGGGTGGCACGCGGTCCTGCAGCAGCATCAGCTCGTCGGCGATGTCGGTGGGCAGCAGGTCGCGGCGGGTGGAGAGCAACTGGCCGAACTTGATGAAGATCGGCCCCAGGTCCTGCAGCGCCAGGCGCAGGCGTGCGCCGCGGCTCAGCTCCAGGGACTTGCGCGGCAACCAGCGCCACGGCATCAGCAGGCGCAGGCTGGCCAGCCACCAAGGCAGCAGGGGTTGTTCGAACAGCAGGTCATCGAGGCGGTAGCGGATCACGACGCGCTGGATGCGCAACAGACGGCGGACGGCGAGCAGCTTCATGCGTTATCGCTGGTATCAAGAGTGTGGGCGAGGCGGCGCAGGCGTGCCTCGAGGCGTTCGATATCGACCTTCAGCGTATCGAGTTCGCTGAATGCCGCTTCGGCTTCGCGTTTGCCGACCAGGGTACGCGATTCCTCGGCAAGGTACTCGGACAGATTCTCGCCGAAGCGGGCCAGGCCCTGGCGGGTCCAGCGCGCGCGCAGGCGCAGGTGGCCGGCGATCAGCGCGGTGGGCACCGGCCCCAGCCAACGCTGCAACTCGTGTTCCCAGTCCAGTTCCAGGTCCTGCAGGATGCCGAACAGGTCGAGCAGCACGGCGCTGTCGCCATGCAGCTCGACCTGGGGGCTGTGCAGTACCGCGGTCTTGTCTTTGGCCAGCGCCAACTGTGCCAGGCGCCCGGCGGGGGCGCGCAGGGTGCAGTCGACCTCGCTTTCCCAATGGGCGGCAAGCATCAGGCCTTCCTCGTCGGGCAGCACGAACAGCTTCAGGGCCGGCTGCACGCAGTCGATCTCGATTACCTTGCCTTCCAGCGCCGCCAGGCGCGGGAGGGCGGTGCTGTCCAGGCGCAGGACACGGTTGAGCCCGTGCTCGACGCTGGCGAGCAGGCCGGCCAGGAGCATCAGGGCTTGATCCCCCGGTGCACGGCGACGATGCCGCTGGTCATGTTGTGGTAGGTGACGCGGTCGAAGCCGGCCTCGACCATCATGCTCTTGAGCGTTTCCTGGTCGGGGTGCATGCGGATCGATTCGGCCAGGTAGCGGTAGCTTTCCGAGTCGTTGGTGATGAGCTTGCCGGCCAGCGGCATGAAGGCGAACGAGTAGGCGTCGTAGGCCTTGGACATCAGCTTGTTGGTCGGCTTGGAGAACTCCAGGATCAACAGGCGGCCACCGGGCTTGAGCACGCGCAGCATGGAGCGGATGGCCGCATCCTTGTGCGTCACGTTGCGCAGGCCGAAGGCGATGGTCACGCAGTCGAAGTGGTTGTCCGGGAACGGCAGCTTTTCAGCATCGGCCTGGACGAATTCGATATTGCCGGACACGCCGCGGTCGAGCAGGCGGTCGCGGCCGACCTTGAGCATCGATTCGTTGATATCGGCCAGCACCACCTGCCCGGTCGGGCCGACCAGGCGCGAGAACTTGGCGGCCAGGTCGCCGGTGCCACCGGCGATGTCCAGCACGCGGTTGCCGCTGCGCACACCGGACAGTTCGATGGTGAAGCGCTTCCACAGGCGGTGCATGCCGCCGGACAGCACGTCGTTCATCAGGTCGTACTTGGCGGCCACCGAGTGGAACACTTCGGCGACTTTCTTCGCCTTCTGGCTCTCGGGAACGTCCTGGTAGCCGAAGTGGGTGGTGGGTTCGGCGTGGTCGCCTTTGCGCTGGTCGGTCATATCGCTTCACCAGAAAAAAATTACGGCCATTCTAGGGGCTACGGGCGGATTTGTCTTGGCGGGGTGTGTCATGCAAAGGGGGCGGGCATAATGGCGATTATGTCTTCATATCCAGGATCACCCGCATGACCCAGATCAGCGTCGAACGCAAACACACCCTCGGCCGTGAAGCCGCTCGCGCCAAGGCGCAGGCGCTGGTGGACAAGCTGACCCGCGAATACGACCTCAAGGCAAGCTGGAGCGGTGATCGTGTCGATGTGAAACGCAGTGGCGCCAACGGCAGTGTGCACATCGGTGAGGACACCATCCGTGTCGAGCTCAAGCTGGGCATGATGCTGTCGATGATGAGCGGCACCATCAAGGGCGAGATCGAGCGGGCGTTGGACAAGGCGCTGGCCTGACGCCCGCTGCTGTCAGTTGTCGGGGAACGGGATCAGGTCGTCGATCTGCTCCAGACGTAGATCACCTCTATAGATCTCATTGCGCTCTGCCGGGGCCAATGCACGTTCCAGGCGCTCGTCGCGACTCATGGCGTCCGGGAACTTCAAATGGCCTTTGGCGAAGCGCCGGGCATCGACATTGGCAGTGGTGTAGTGGAAATGCGCTTCCCAGAGCTTCTGCCTGGGTTGCAGGCGATAAATGTCATACACATCCAGAAAGTCGTTGGCCTTGAGCTTCTTGCGGCTTCGGGTCAGCTTGATCTCGATTTCGCCCGCCTCCACCAGGAAACGCAGGGCTTTGCTATCCGGCTGCAGGGTGCCAAGGTAGGCGATGGTCAAGAGCCGTTTCTTTTCTGCCTGTACCTCGGCAATCGCCTGATCCAGCCTGGTGGCGAGTGAGTGCCCTTGATCCGGGCCGTTACGCAAATCCTTTGCGGTGTTGGCCATGTCCTGAATGTAGAAATCAAGCTGGTCTGCCAGGTCGTTAGGGCCCTTCAGATGGCGGGAGGCGTGGGCGACCCTGGCATTGTGCTGAGCTAAAAGGTCGGCGCCGGTGCGGCGCAGGCGAGCGTAGTCGGGTGTCGGCGGGCTTTGCGTTACAGCTTTCCAGCAATCACCTTCAGGCTGATAGCGCGCAATGGTCTGTCCTGTCAGCGGATCGACCTGCACGGCTTCGCTGCCTTCCTCGGCCTGTTCGACGACCAGTGATGTGCCGCGGGTGGTGCGGATCACTTTGCGTCTCACTGGACGCACCTTGTGCGTCAGGGGCGGTTCGAGCACTGCCTCCTGCGTATCCGCGGCGGCAGAAACATGGGCAAGGTCATTCTCGGCCAGCGTTATCAGTGCGTTCAGCTCAGTGATGTATTCATTGAGCCTGCTGCTGTCCATCGCCGGAATATCCCCGGATAGTAAATATTCGGCATTGCTCCGTGACAGTTTGTATTCGCGCAGCGCGCTCTCCAGCGGCTCCTTCTGTGCTTGCGGCTCCAGGCGGGCAGCGGCCAGGCTGTCGTGGCTCAGCAGCGCTTCATGGAGCTGTTTGCTGCGCAAGGTCTTTTGCAAGAGCAGGATGGTTTCGAAGTTTTCCGCGGTCAGCTGGTCTCGCTTCACCACCAACTGATACAAGTCGCTCAGGATCTGGGCTCGAACGATCAGTGTGGAGTATCGCCGGCTGGTGATGATGCGATCGAGCATCTTGCGTTTGCCCGAGAACTGGACCTGCCCATCTGCCAGAGCCTCGCTGAGGTCCTGGTCAAGCCGTTGGCTGGCGTTGAATAGGCGTCTATGGGTACCCAGCGTTGCCTCGACGTTCTTGCTGAACTCCAGATACAGCGCTGCCTGCTGCTGGCCGAAAGGCAGTTGCTGGAGCCGACGCGACTGGTCTTTGAGTGTGTCGTAGTCATTCATTTCGAGCAGGCGGCGGAAATGTTGCAGGTCGGCGGTCAGCAACTGTTCCGACCACTGGCCACGGGCAAAGGATGCGGCGGCCTTGGGGTCGAACCTGGCGTATTTGGGGTCGCTCATACTGGCGTACAGCTGCACCTGGTCCTTTATCAGCCCGGCCTGTTTTTCGAAGGTGCGTGCCAGTACATCCAGGTTCACCCGTGCCTCGTTGCGCAGCGTCCGTAGTGCCTGCCGCTGTATCTGCAGGTCTTCCGGCAGGTCGTCGGGGGCGACGCCGGGGTAATCGTTCAGAGCCTGCTCGAATGCCAAATGGGCTTCGTCATACGGTTTCACCCGCTCAAGATAGCGCTCGACGAACGTTTCCGTGCTGGTGAGTTTTTGGTCATTCGCCATTCGGCGTTCCTGCATTGCCTTGAAGGCCTGCTTTTTTTCATCGATCAACGCCTTTGCCGTTTTTGGCATGTCGTCTGGCATGCCGCCTGGCATGTGCAGGTTCAGCATCCATTCGCCATTCCAGCGCTCCAGCCAAGGACCGCGGCTGCGTTCGCGGCCGACAATGTAGTACCCGTCAGGCTCCGCCCCCCAGGTTTGCGACCATTCGCTCTGGCTGACCTCCGGGCCAATGATGCGCATGCCGCTCCAGCTCTCCTCAACTTCATAGGCGACATCCTGCAGTTTTACGTAGTAGCGGTCGTCCACCTTGTACAGGCCGCGCATGCGGCTGCTGGCCAGCGCACTGTGTTCGTTCAGGCTGACATGGGCGCGTAGCGTGACGAGGGCGGCACGGGCTTCGCGGGGCAAGTTGCCGAGCCGCTGATCGTGACCCCATTGTCTGACGTTGAGCGCTGCAGGCTTGGGTTGCTCGAGGGGGGCTTGCCAGGTTTTTTGCTCAGGTTGCTGCTTTGTGGTCGCGCCGCAGCCACGCCGTGGCCTGGGCTGCAGCGCCAGCTCAGGTTCGACGTGGGTTGGGCTGGAGCCGTGGACCAGCAGCATGGCCAGGTTCAGCAGTATGTCGGCTGTGGCGAGCACCTTTTCTCCGCTGCTTCCTTTGGTCAAGGCTGTCAGGTCATCCTTGATGCTGAGCAGGGCTGTCACCAGCCAGGCGATCAGGCCTGCAGGCCCACGCAGGAGCGGCGTGACCGTGTTGAATGCCAGCCACGCGAATTGCACGACCATCGCCCAGCGTTGTTGGGCATTCGAGGTGCTCTGGCGTGAAGCCAGTAACAGAAGCACGTCGGCCCTGGCCTGAAACATCGACCTGTCCAGGTCGCCGGTCGGTGGAGTGAAGGCCAAAGTGGCCGGTGCCCTCAGGCGTTCGATCGCCTCGGCGGCCAGCTCGGAACCGGGCCCCAGCAAGTGCGCCAGTTCAGTCAGGCCACTGTGCAAGTGCGGATGAGTGAAGCCATCATCGGCATAAATGGGGCGGGCTTCGTCATCCAGCCAGGCGAGGATGTCCTGCTGCAGGCGCTGCTCAGTCCGGATTGCTGCCATCAGGTGCCCTTGGCTTTCGAACTGCCTGACAGCCTGCGCGGCGTTCAAGGACCGGTAGAGTATCCAGGCCTCTGTGGCGGGGACGTGGATGACGAACATGCCATGCACCCGGTTGGCCTTCGGGCCACCCGGGACGCTGTTGAATGACAGCGGAGCCAGGCTCAGCGATGCGCTGGCGTGGGCTTTACGGTGGCAAAAGTCTGCAACGACCTGCCAGGTTCGCTCGCTCAGCTGGCCACCGATCTTGGCCTGTAGTGCGCTCAGCAGCAGGGCTGCACGCCATTCTTCGGCGAAAAGCTGGCGGTGTTTGTCGGTGTCGTTGCCCTTTTGCAACTGGTCGTGGACAAAGGACGGATACTGGCCACCAACATCCACGGCAGCGATCAGTGCAGCGACGTAGTCAAGGTCCAGCCAGCTGCTCAGCGCCTGTTGATCGGCCAGTTGGATGGCTGAAGCTACCTGGCCGCTGCCCAAGGGCAGGCGTGAAATGGCCAGTTCGGTCAGGCTGATGGTTTTCAGGTACTCAAGCCTCGCCGGCCCCTCGGAGGACACCTGCACCACCTGCGAAACGGTGATCTGCACCTGGTCAGGGTGGCAAGGCGGCTCGGCCGGGTGGTCATTGCGCATGTACTCGCGTAGGCGGCGAACCGTGTACTGCTGCAAGTCTTCGATTCCGTCCAGGGATGACTCACCCTGTTTCAGCATTTGCTGCGCCGACAGATCCAGCAACGCCATGTGGTACTGGAATCGATCCGTCAGCGTGGCGTTTTCCAGCCAGTCAGGGAGGGGGATCGCGGGTGTCCATTGCTCGAGCTTGAAGGAGGCCGGGAATGTCGATGAAGGATCGCTCAGCAGGCTGTAGGCCTCTTCCAGATCGCTTGTCTGTTCGATTGCATCAAGTTGCACGCGGTCAATCTGTTGCAGCATGGCGTTGAGCAGTTGCCTGGCCTGATAGCCGAACGGGTCTTCGGCCAGGGCCGTGCAGGCCCAGGACATCGTGTCGAACACATGGTGCTCGGAGAGCTCGTCGCGAAGGGCGACTGCAAAGGCCGCGAGCTCGGTGAAGCCACGTACGGTGCCAGAGGGCTTGCACCACAAGATCAGGTCGCGCGTCTCTTTTTTGCCCGTGATGAGCAGGTCCGGCAGTACCAGATGAACCGTGCTGCCCGGGTTGCCGAGTGAGGCTTGCACACCCTGCACGTTGGCCGACGTATCGGATTGAGCGAGCGTGGCGTACAGCAAGGCCTTCTGGTCACTGTCCAGGCCTTGGCGCTCGAGCGTGCCGAGCAGTGCGGCCTTCAGCACCTGCTGCATCCAGCGCAGACGGGTCACATCCGAGTCACCCTCGCGGCTGTTCCAGAAACTGACCTGTGCCTGTTGAAATCTCTCGCAGAGAATCGCAAGGACATCGTCGTAATCCGTGTTCAGGTCGGCCATGCGAATGTCGATGGTCGGCGCGTCGTTCTGAGGACGAAAGATGGCCGGCGGGTTCAGGCTGAACTGGTCCGTGGGCTTGAGTGCCATGGGCTGGCCCGTGAGGAAATGCCCAAGCAAGGTGTCGACCAGGTTGCCTGGTTGTGCCGCGGGTTCTTCATCCTGGCCAGGCAGGATGCTGAAGTTTTTTACCGATTGCAGTTCTGGGTGGTTCTTGCGGATCCACGGATAGCGTGCGGCGAGTGCGTCGAAACCCGCGGCGGCAACGACCTCACGCAAGCTTGGGCGGTGGGCGAACTGCATCGCTACCCGTTGCCGGAACGATGTCGCTGGCGAGGTAGGTGGCTGGGGCATGGCGAAGGCTCCGGAAAAAGGGAGCCGAATTCTGGAGTGCCGGTCTGCAGCCTCTGCGGTAGATACATCAGTGTGGCGATCTTAGGGTGAAGATTCTAAATCCTGCCCCTACCTTATGCTCAAGCCCAAACTTCATGGGCGGTTCTCCTCCACTCATGAGCATGAGGTACAGAGCATGGCCAAAGTGACTGTGAAGAAAAAGGACGACGCCCAGAGTACGCTGGGCGAAGTGCGCGGCTACGCGCGCAAGATCTGGCTGGCTGGGATCGGCGCTTATGCGCGGGTCGGCCAGGAAGGCTCCGACTACTTCCATGAGCTGGTCAAGGCCGGCGAAGGTGTCGAGAAGCGTGGCAAGAAGCGCATCGATAAAGAGCTTGATGCTGCCAACCACCAGATCGACGAAGCCGCTGAAGAAGTCAGTCGCGTACGCGGCAAGGTAGAGATCCAACTGGACAAGATCGAAAAAGCTTTCGACGCACGGGTGGGGCGCGCCTTGAATCGCCTCGGCATTCCGTCTAAACATGACGTTGAGGCGTTGTCCATCAAGCTTGAACAGCTGCACGAGCTGCTCGAGCGCGTCGCGCACAAACCATAAGGAGAGCAGGATGGCTGGCAAGAAGAACACCGAGAAAGAAGGCAGCTCCTGGATCGGCGGAATCGAGAAGTACTCCCGCAAGATCTGGTTGGCTGGCCTGGGTATCTACTCCAAGGTCGACCAGGACGGTCCGAAGCTGTTCGATTCGCTGGTGAAGGACGGCGAGAAGGCCGAGAAACAGGCGAAGAAAACCGCCGAAGACGTGGCCGAAAGCGCCAAGTCGTCGACCAACTCGCGAGTGTCGGGCGTGAAGGATCGCGCGCTGGGCAAGTGGAGCGAGCTGGAGGAAGCCTTCGACAAGCGTCTGAACAGCGCCATCTCGCGCCTGGGCGTGCCCAGCCGCAATGAGATCAAGGCCCTGCACCAGCAGGTCGATTCGCTGACCAAGCAGATCGAGAAACTGACCGGTGCCTCGGTCACCCCGATCTCCAAGGCCAGCGCCAGCAAGACGGCCGCCAAGCCATTGGCCAAGGCGGCCGCCAAGCCTGCGGCCAAGACCGCTGCGGCAAAACCTGCGGCGAAAACCGCGGCGGCCAAGCCTGCGGTCAAGGCTGCGGCCAAGCCTGTAGCGGCCAAGCCCGCTGCCAAACCGGCAGCAGCCAAGAAACCTGCCGTGAAGAAAGCGGCGCCGGCCAAGCCTGCCGCAGCCAAGTCCGCCGCACCGGCGCCTGCTGCCACCGCAGCCCCGGCACCGAGCGCGGCTCCGGCCAGCAGCACCCCGTCGGCACCGGTGAACGCGGCCAACCAGGCCTGATACCGGGTCGTACTGCTCGCGGGGCAAGCCCGCTCCCACGAAACCTGCACAGGACTCGGGGGAGCGGGCTTGCCCCGCGATCGTTTCAGCCTTCCAGATACCTCATTGCCAACTGCTCCGCCGCCATACGCGCCGGGGCCTGCAGATGTGGCGCCACCAGCATCATCACCTGGTACACCACCACGCCGACATCGCCCTCGCGGCCAAGCACGCGCTGATAATCAAGCGAGCACATCAGGGTCAGGGTGATCTGTTCCACCAACTGCCCCAGTGCCTGGGTCTCGCTGGTCACCTGGCCCTGTCCCTTGAGGCTGGCCAGCAGTGCGGCCAGGGTGCGCTTGAGAGCGTTGATCAGGCTGCGCATGCCCCGCGCCAGCTTGGGCAGACGCCCGGTGAGGTTGGACAGGTCCTGGAACAGGAAACGGTACTGGGCCATGCGTTCGACGATCAGGTGCAGGAACAGCCAGTAGTCCTCGGCATCCAGGCGTACGTCCAGCGGCGGGTCGAGCAGTGGCATCAATTGCTCTTCGAAGCGTTCGAACAGGCCGATCACCAACGGCTCCTTGCCGTGGAAGTGGTAGTACAGGTTGCCTGGGCTGATCCCCAGTTCGTTGGCGATCTCCAGGGTCGAGACGTTCGGTTCGCCCTGGCGATTGAACAGCTGCAAGGCACATTCGAGGATACGGTCGCGGGTCTTCATCCGGTCAGCGTGCCAGTACGTAGCTGCCGGGCGCGGGGCCCAGCGGTGGATAAGTGGTGCTGCCCAGGTCGTCGCGTGGGGTCCTGAGCGTGCCGGAGCGCTGCAGTATCCATTCCAGCCACAGGGGCCACCAGCTGCCGTCGCGGCGTTGGGCGTCGTGGAACCAGGCCCGCGGGTCGCTGGAGAGCTTGGGGTTTTCCAGGTAGTAGGACTTTGGGTTGCCGGGCGGGTTGATGATGCTCTGGATATGACCGCTGTTGGCCAGAATGAAGCGCCGGTCGCCGCCGAGCAGCAGGGCCGAACGGTACACCGCGTCCCAGGGGGTGATGTGGTCGTTGCTGCCGGCCACGGTGAAGCTGTCCAGCCCGACCTGCGTGAGGTCGATCGGTGTACCGCACACCTCAAGGCCTTCGGGGAAGGTCAGCGGGTTGAGCTTGAAGAAATCCAGCAGGTCGCCGTGCAGCGCGGCCGGCAGGCGCGTGCTGTCGGCGTTCCAGTAGAGGATGTCGAAGGCCGGCGGTGTCTTGCCCATCAGGTAGTTGTTGACCCAATAGTTCCAGATCAGGTCGTTGGGGCGCATCCAGGCGAAGATCCGTGCCACCTCGCCGCCGTCCAGTACGCCGCGCTGATAGGAGCGGCGCTTGGCCGCCTCGATGGTCTGTTCGTCGGCGAACAGGCTGGCGGGGCTGTCGAACTGGCTGTCGAGCAGGCTCACCAGGTAAGTGGCGCTGCGTACCTTGTGCAGCTGCTTCTTAGCTTGCAAGTGGCCCTGCAGCGCGGCCATGGTCAAGCCGCCGGCGCAGGCGCCCATGAGGTTGGGGTCGCGGTTGCCGCTGATGCTGCGGCAGGCGTTGAGCGCTTCCTCCAGGGCCTGCACATAGCTGGACAGGCCCCACTCACGGTGACGGGGGTCGGGGTTGCGCCAGCTGACCATGAACACCTGCAGGCCCTGCTTGAGCATGTACTGGACGAAGCTGTTGGTCGGGCTCAGGTCGAAGATGTAGAACTTGTTGATCTGCGGCGGTATCACCAGCAGCGGCCGGGAGTACTGTTTCTCGCTCATGGGCTTGTACTGGATCAACTCCAGCAGCTCGTTGCGAAACACCACGGCGCCCGGGGTCGCTGCCAGGTTGCCGCCAACCTCGAAGGCCCGTTCGTCCACCTGCCGTGGCAAGCCGTCGTTGTGGCGCAGGTCGTCGAGCAGGTGGCTGACACCGCGCAGCAGGCTCAGGCCGCCGGTGTTGAACAGCTCCTTGACCGCCAGCGGGTTGAGCAGCGAGTTGCTGGGGGCGAAGGCGTCGCTGATCAGGTTGAACAGAAACTGCGCCCGGGCGCGGTCGTCGTCGGCCAGGCTGCTTTCCTCGATCCACAGGCGCGTCTGCTTCTGCCAGGCAAGGTAGGCCTGCAGGCCGCGGCGGTAGAACGGGTTCTGGCTCCAGGTCGGGTCGCTGAAGCGTGCGTCACGCGGGTGGGGCTGGTAGGGGCTGTCGCCGATAAGCACGCGCCCCAGCTGGCCGCCCAGGCTCAGCAGGTGATGCGCGGTGTGCAGCGGATTGCGCAGGCCGATCCGGCCGACCTGGCGCAGGGTCGAGAACAGGTCGCGACCGCGCAGGCCGGTAATGGCGTTCTGCACGTTCATGCTCGTGGCGGGGACCGGTGTCGATCCTCTGGCCGGTTTATCCTTCATGCCAACACTCCTTCGTCAGATCCATTTCCGCGTTGGCCTTGGTGCGGGTAAAGCTACTCCTGCAGGTTCGCATCACCTGCCTGGGAGTGCCCGCAAAGGCCCGTGCTGACGCAATAAAAAGCCTTCCTACCCCCGTGCCGCTGGCCGAGGGTGCATGACCGCGCGTTGGCGTTCTTGCTCGAGGAATTTCATGATGATCGGTGCGACGGCCTCGGCCCGGGTGATCAGGAACAGGTGGCCATCATCGATTATGTGTAGCTGGGCATTGGGAATCCGCCAGGCCAGCAGGCGCATGTTGATCAGCGGGATCAGCGGATCGTCGTCGCCGGCCAGCACCAGGGTGGGCTGGTGGATCTTGTGCAGCCAGTGGATGCTGGTCCAGCCGAGCCCGGCGAACAGTTGCCAGTAGTAGCCCAGCTTGCCGCCCGAACGCACCTTCGAGGCATGGTGCATGGCCAGGTCCGGATCCCGGCGAAAGCCGCCGCCATAGATCAGCGGCGCGATGCGGATCACATGGGAGGGCTGCACGTAGCGCCGTGGGCTGGCCATCATCCACAACACCTTGGGCTTGCCCGGTACCATCACCGCGCCGGCGGCGGTGGCGGCCAGCACCAGTTTCTTGCAGCGTTCGGGGTAGTCGTGGGCGAACTGCTGGGCCAGGGCGCCGCCCCAGGACACGCCGATGACGTTGACCTGGCCGTAGTCCAGGTAGTCGAGCATCCTTGCAGTCAACTTGGCCAGGCCGGGAAAACGGTAGGGGTGACGGGGCGTGGACGAGCCGCCCACCCCGGGCACGTCGAAGGCGATGACCTCCAGGTCCGGGTCCAGGGCCTCGATGAATGGAAACACCAGCTCGAGGTTGGCGCCGATGCCGTTGAATATCAGCAGCGGCGTCAGGTGGGGCTTGCCCGGGCGGACCGCAGTGCGGATGGACTGGTCGTCCAGCTCGACGGTCCTGAAGATGTACGGTTGCGGCATGCGCGTGACTCTGTGGTGAAAGTAGCGCCGCGCTGCGCCAGCAGGCGCACCACGGCGGTTCGGCTCAACGCTCGTGCACGTATGTTCCCGGTGCGGCCTCGCCCGCGGTATAGGCGCGGTTACCCAGCCGTGTAGGTGCCTTCTTGAGTTCGCCGGCGCGCTCACCCAGCCAGGCCTGCCAGTGCAGCCACCAGGAGTCGGCATGCTTGACCGCGTTCTCCTGCCAGGCCACCGGGTCGTCCGGGCGGTCTTCGCCGGTCATGAAGCGCGCCTTGGGGTTGCCCGGGGGGTTGAGGATGCTCTGGATATGGCCGCTGTTGGACAGCACGAACTCGATCTTGCCGCCGAACAGGTGTGCCGAGCGGTAGCACGACTGCCACGGGGTGATGTGGTCGGCGGTGCCGGCAACGCTGTAGATGTCGCAGTCGACCTGCTTCAGGTCGATGGCCGTGCCGCACACTTCGAGGGCGTTGGAGCGGATCAGCGGGTTGTTCTTGAACATCTCGATCAGGTCGCCGTGGAAGGCGGCCGGCAGTCGGGTGGTGTCGTTGTTCCAGAACAGAATGTCGAACACCGGTGGCTCGTTGCCGAGCAGGTAGTTGTTGACCCAGTAGTTCCAGATCAGGTCGTTGGGGCGCATCCAGGCGAACACCTTGGCCATGTCGCTGCCTTCCAGCACGCCGGACTGGTAGGAGTGGCGCTTGGCCGCTTCCAGGGTTTGCTCGTCGACGAACAATGCCACCTGGGTGTCGACAGTGGTGTCGAGCACGCTCACCAGCAGGGTCAGGGCATTGACCTTTTTCTCGCCGAGGGCGGCGTAGTGGCCCACCAGCGCCGTGCAGGTGATACCGCCGGAGCAGGCACCGAGCATGTTCAGGTCCTTGCTGCCAGTGATCGCCAGCACCGCGTCGACGGCTTCCTTGAGTGCGTCGATGTAGGTGGACAGGCCCCACTCGCGCTGGGCCTTGGTCGGGTTGCGCCAGCTGACGATGAAGGTCTGTTGCTGCGAGCGCAGGCAGAAGCGCGCCAGGCTCTTTTCCGGGCTCAGGTCGAATACGTAGAACTTGTTGATCTGCGGCGGCACCACCAGCAACGGGCGGCTGTGCACCTGCTCGGTGATGGGGCTGTACTGGATCAGCTCCAGCACATCGTTGCGGTACACCACCGCGCCTTCGCTGGTGCCCAGATTCTTGCCGACCTCGAAAGCCTCCATGTTCACCTGGCTGGGCATGCCGCCGTTGTTGACGATGTCCTTGGCCAGGTTGGACAACCCGTCGAGCAGGCTCTTGCCGCCGGTCTCGAAGAAGCGTTTGACCGCGGCCGGGTTGGAGAGGGTGTTGGTGGGCGCCATGGCCTCGGTCACCAGGTTGATGACGAACTGCCCGCGGCTGATGTCCTGCGGCGACAGGTCACTCTCGCTGATCCAGTCGTTGAGTTCCTTGCGCCAGGCCAGGTAGGTCTGCAGGTAGCGGCGATAAAGGGGGTTCTTGCTCCACGCCGGGTCGCTGAAGCGACGGTCGTCGCCTTCCGGTTGCAGGGCCGACTTGCCCAGCAGGACGTTTTTCAGCTCCAGGCCGAAGTGCGCCACGTGCTTGGCGCTGTGCAAGGGCTGGCGCATGGCCTGGCGTAATACCGTGCGTGCCGATGTAAGTAGATCCTTGCGGCGAATGCCGATGACCGGGTTCAGCCCCAGGGTGTTTTCCGAGGCCTGCCGCTGCAACTCATCGTTGTTCTTGTTACTCATCTACGACGCTCCGTTGTCCTGAGACGAGTACCGGTGTGCTGTGACAGCCCGGTACTGCTACTCGGGTGACCAGTGATAAGGAACAGCGGTGCTGCGACCGGATGCGTGCCGATGATGAGCTGCGGGGGTTTCTGCGTGTGAAGACAACCTGCTTTCGCTCGCGACCTCTACATACCGGCCTGGCCCTGCCTGCCCGGAGGCGATGCAGGGAACTTGCCAGCTCCATTGGTTACCCGACTTTCGTGTAATGCGCAAGACAGCCAATCTTTGGCAGTCATCCAGGCATTCAAGCAGATGAGATTAGAAAATGCGCTCTAAAGCTTGCGGGGCTTGAGCTAGAGCATCAATTTCACTACCGATTCGGACGGGTCGCGGGATTTGCCGGCCTTGTGCAATTCGTCGAGGTAGTCGGCCCATAGCTGCTCCTGGCGCAGGCACAGCTGCTCGAGGTATTCCCAGGTGAACAATCCTGAGTCATGGCCGTCGTCGAAGGTCAGTTTCAGTGCGTATTGACCAGCCGGTTCCAGGCCGCTGAGGCCGACGTTGATCTTGCCGAATTGCAGGATGG
Organism: Pseudomonas sp. B21-023; assembly: GCF_024749165.1. Lineage (NCBI taxonomy): Bacteria > Pseudomonadati > Pseudomonadota > Gammaproteobacteria > Pseudomonadales > Pseudomonadaceae > Pseudomonas > Pseudomonas sp. B21-023. The sequence continues at coordinate 496,855 of NZ_CP087190.1, forward strand.
GATTGCCGTGGCCCTGGACTTCGGCGGAAGGCGAGTGCACGCGCAGGAACTCGGCGGGCAGGTGGTAGACCTCGCCGGGGGCGTAGGTGAGGGTAAGGGTTCTGGAGGCTTTGTGCAGGTTGATGGCGGTGGGGAGGCGGGCCATGGGTGACTCTCTCTTTGGCTTCAAGCTGCAAGCTTCGAGTGATTCCAGGCATTGTGCAAGGGGCCGCAACGCGGCCCCGTGCGGTCTTACAGGATGTAACGCGACAGGTCTTCGTTCTGCGCCAGCTCACCCAGGTGGCTGTTGACGTAGGCGGCGTCGATGTGGATCGGCGTCTCGTCGTGGGCGCTGGCCAGGTCGCCGGCGCTGAACGACACCTCTTCGAGCAGGCGCTCGAGCAGGGTGTGCAGGCGGCGGGCACCGATGTTCTCGGTTTTCTCGTTGACCTGGTAGGCGATCTCGGCCAGGCGCTTGAGGCCCTCGTCGGCGAACTCGATGTTCAGGCCCTCGGTCTTGAGCAGGGCGCTGTACTGCTCGGTCAGCGAGGCGTGCGGTTCCTTGAGGATGCGCTCGAAGTCTTCCGGGGTCAGCGCCTTGAGCTCGACACGGATCGGCAGACGGCCCTGCAATTCGGGCACCAGGTCGCTCGGCTTGCTCAGATGGAACGCACCGGAGGCGATGAACAGGATGTGGTCGGTCTTGACCATGCCCAGCTTGGTATTGACGGTGCAACCTTCGATCAGCGGCAGCAGGTCGCGCTGCACGCCTTCACGGGAGACATCGGCGCCGCCGACGTTGCCACGCTTGGCAACCTTGTCGATCTCGTCGATGAACACGATACCGTGCTGCTCGACCGCTTCCAGGGCCTTGGCCTTGAGCTCTTCCTCATTGACCAGGCGGCCGGCTTCTTCGTCACGGACCATCTTCAGCGCGTCCTTGACCTTGAGCTTGCGTGCCTTGCGCTTGCCCTTGCCCATGTTGGCGAACAGGCTTTGCAGCTGGTTGGTCATCTCTTCCATGCCGGGTGGCGCGGCGATCTCGACACCCATGCTTTCGGCGACTTCGATCTCGATTTCCTTGTCGTCCAGCTGGCCTTCGCGCAGGCGCTTGCGGAACAGCTGGCGAGTGTTGGAGTCGCTGCTGCTCTGCTGGGCTTCCTCGCTGAAGCTGCTGACCCGCGCCTGTGGCAGCAGGGCGTCGAGGATGCGGTCCTCGGCGGCGTCCTCGGCGCGGTGGCGCACGCGGACGATCTCCTGCTCGCGCAGCATCTTCAGCGCGGCGTCGGCCAGGTCGCGGATGATCGATTCGACGTCACGGCCGACATAGCCGACCTCGGTGAACTTGGTCGCTTCGACCTTGATGAACGGTGCGTTGGCCAGCTTGGCCAGGCGGCGGGCGATTTCAGTCTTGCCCACGCCGGTGGGGCCAATCATCAGGATGTTCTTGGGGGTGACTTCGGCACGCAGCTCGGCGGGGAGCTGCATGCGCCGCCAGCGGTTGCGCAGGGCAATGGCGACAGCGCGCTTGGCGTCGTCCTGGCCGATGATGTGGCGGTTGAGTTCGTGGACGATTTCGCGTGGGGTCATGGACATGATGTGTGGGGTCCTCAAGCACAGTGATCAGTGTGGAAAAGTCCCGCTGCGAGCGGGACGCCAAAACAACTGATTCACTCGGCCAGGTCCTGCTCCTCGATGGTCAGGTTGTGGTTGGTGAACACGCAGATGTCGCCGGCGATGTTCAGGGCGGCCTCGGTGATTTCGCGGGCCGACAGGTCGGTCTTGTTCAGCAGGGCGCGGGCCGCGGCCTGGGCATAGCCACCGCCGGAACCCATGGCGATCAGCCCGTCCTCGGGTTCGACCACGTCGCCGTTGCCGGTGATGATCAGGGATGCATCCTTGTTGGCCACGGCCAGCATCGCTTCCAGGCGGCTCAGCGAGCGGTCGGTACGCCATTCCTTGGCCAGCTCGACGGCGGCACGCACCAGGTGGCCGGAGTGTTTCTGCAGCTGGGCTTCGAAGCGCTCGAACAGGGTGAAGGCATCGGCGGTGGCACCGGCAAAACCGGCGATGACCTGGCCGTTGTACAGGCGCCGCACTTTCTTGGCGTTGCCTTTCATCACAGTGTTGCCGAGGGAAACCTGGCCGTCGCCGCCCATGACGACTTTGCCGTTACGGCGGACAGAAACGATGGTAGTCAAGGGGAGAGTCTCCACGCAGCGGGGCGAAAATGCCTGATGCAGACTCATATGGGGGGAGGGGGGAAGGATTTCAACCGAGAGGGATGAATGGTTGTTTCAAGGCATTGCCTGGCAGGCCTGCTCCACACAATGACCCCGGGGGGCTTCGTGGGAGCGGGCTTGCCCCGCGATGGCGTTACTCAGGCCTCGTGGCAGATGTGCCCATCGACCAAGGTATAACGCACCGCGCCCGGCAGGCAGTGGCCGATGAACGGGCAGTTCTCGCCGCGGGAGAACCAGTGTTCGCCGGCCACGGTCGAGGCTTTCGGGTCGAACAGCACCAGGTCGGCGGCGGCGCCGACTTTCAGCTCGCCGGCTGGCAGGCGCATGGCCGTGGCCGGGCCGCTGCTCAGGCGTGCCAACAAGGTCGGCAGGTCGAGCAGGCCGTCCTCCACCAGGGTCATGGCCAGCGGCAACAGCAGCTCGACACTGCTGATGCCTGGCTCGGTGGCGCCGAACGGCGCCAGCTTGGCATCGCGCTCGTGGGGCTGGTGATGGCTGGAGATTGCCTGGATCACCCCAGACTTTACCGCCTCGCGCAGGCCGTCGCGGTCGGCGGCGGTGCGCAGTGGCGGCTGCACGTGGTACAGGCTTGAGAAGTCGCGCAGGGCCTCATCGGTGAGGATCAGCTGGTACAGCGCCACATCGGCGGTGACCGGCAGCCCCAACTGCTGGGCCTGGGCGATCAGCCGGGCGCCACGGGCGCTGGTGATCTGTGTGAAGTGGGCGCGTACGCCGCTCTGCTCGACCAGCAGCAGGTTGCGGGCCAGGGCCACGGTCTCGGCGGTTTCCGGGATGCCAGGCAGGCCGAGGAAGCTGGCCATCGGCCCCTCGTGGGCGAGGCCGCCCTGGGCCAGGTCACGGTCCTGGGAATGGAACACCACTGTCAGGTCGAAGGTGGCGGCGTATTCCAGGGCGCGAGCCAGGGTGCGGTTGTTGGGGATCTCTTTCAGGCCGTTGCCGAAGGCCACGCAGCCAGTGTCGCGCAGGGCCACCAGTTCGGCCAGTTGCTCGCCTTCCAGGCCTTTGGTCAGGGCACCGATCGGATAGACCTTGCTGTTGGCCGCTTCGCGGGCGCGGTCAAGGATCAGTTCGGCGACGGCCGAGGTGTCCAATACTGGCTTGGTCTGCGGTGGGCAGCACAGGCTGGTGACGCCACCGGCGACCGCGGCGCGGGTTTCGCTGGCGATGTTGCCTTTGCGGCTGTAGCCAGGTTCGCGCAGGGAGACGCCGAGGTCGACCAGGCCTGGGGCGGCGACCAGGCCATCGGCCTGGATCATGCGGCTGGCGCTGAAGCCGGCTGGAGCCGCGCCGATGGCGGCAATGCGCCCGCCGTCGAGGTGCAGGTCGGTGACCTTGTCCAGGCCGCTGGCAGGATCGATGACCCGGGCGCCGATAATGCTGATGGTCACTGGGCGTTCTCCTGCTCGAATTGACGTTGCGCGTTCTGCCCGCTCATGGCCATGGACAGTACTGCCATGCGTACGGCGATGCCGTAGGTGACCTGATTGAGGATCACCGAATGCTGGCCGTCGGCCACTGCCGACTCGATCTCCACGCCGCGGTTGATCGGGCCCGGGTGCATGACAATGGCGTCGGGTTTGGCACCGGCCAGGCGCGCGGTGGTCAGGCCGAACAGGCGGTAGAACTCGCCCTCGCTGGGCAGCAGGCCGCCGGCCATTCGCTCACGCTGCAGGCGCAGCATGATCACCACGTCGACATCCTTGAGGCCTTCGGCGAGGTCCGTGTACACCTTCACGCCGTACTGCTCGATGCCGATCGGGATCAGCGTCTTCGGGCCGATCACGCGGATGTCCGGGCAGCCCAGCGCCTTGAGCGCGAGCATGTCGGAGCGGGCCACGCGCGAGTGCAGGATATCGCCGACGATGGCCACCGACAGGTTCTCGAAGCTGCCCTTGTGCCGACGGATGGTCAGCATGTCGAGCATGCCCTGGGTCGGGTGGGCGTGGCGGCCGTCACCGCCGTTGATCACCGCCACATCCGGGCACACGTGCTCGGCGATGAAATGGGCGGCGCCGGAGTCGGAGTGGCGCACGACGAACATGTCGGCGGCCATGGCCTCCAGGTTGCGCAGGGTGTCGAACAGGGTCTCGCCCTTGCTGGTCGAGGAGGTCGACACGTTCAGGCTGATCACGTCCGCCGACAGGCGCTGGGCGGCCAGCTCGAAGGTGGTGCGGGTACGGGTGGAGTTCTCGAAGAACACGTTGCACACGGTCTTGCCGCGCAGCAGCGGGACTTTCTTCACGGCCCGGGCGCCGACTTCGAGGAACGAGTCGGCGGTGTCGAGGATCTCGGTCAGCAGTTCGCGGGGCAAACCGTCGAGCGAGAGGAAGTGGCGCAGCTGGCCCTGATCATTGAGCTGCAGCGGGCGCTTGGCGTCGAATGGCGTCATCGCGGGGGACTCTTAAAGGGCGGATGCGGGAGCGAGGTCCTGGCGCTCGAGGGCGAGCGGCGTGGGTCCGGTCAATTTTACCCGTTCATGGGCGGCCAGGGACAGGGTGGCGCCAAGCACATTCGGGCGGATCGGCAGTTCGCCGGCATCCAGGTCGAGCAGGCAAACCAGCGTCACGCTGGCCGGGCGGCCGTAGTCGAACAGCTCGTTGAGCGCGGCGCGGATGGTACGCCCGCTCATCAGCACGTCGTCCACCAGCACCAGGTGCTGGCCTTCGATCTCGAAGGGCAGTTCCGAGGGGCGAACCTGCGGGTGCAGGCCGTTCTGGCTGAAATCGTCACGGTAGAAGGAGACGTCCAGGGTACCCAGCGGGCTCTGGTCGCCGAGCTCGGCCTGCAGGGCCTGGGCCACCCACACACCGCCGGTGCGGATGCCGATGAAGCGTGGCTCGGCGATCGTGCGGCGGGCCAGGTGGGCGCGAAGGTCGATGGCCATCTGCCGGATCAGGTCGGCGGGATTGGGTAGGCTCATTGCGTGCTCCTCGGAAGGCGGGCGCCGGCAAGCCGCCGGCGGCAAAGCGGATTTAAGTGTTGGCCTCCAGCCAGCCTTGCAGCAGCAGGGCCGCGGCGATGGCGTCGACCGGATTGTCGCGGTAGCTGCCATGACGGCCGCCACGGGCCATCTGCTCGCCCTTGGCTTCGAAGGTGGTGAGCCGTTCGTCGTGGGTGTGTACCGGCAGGTTGTAGCGGCCGTGCAGGCGACGGGCGAATTTTTCGGCGCGTTCGCTCATCTCGCTGGGCGTGCCGTCCATGTTCAGTGGCAGGCCGACGACGATGGCGTCGGGTTTCCATTCCTTGATCAGCTTCTCGACCTGGTTCCAGTCCGGCACACCGTTCTGCGCCTTGAGCGTGCACAGTTCTCGGGCCTGGCCGGTGATCACCTGGCCGACGGCCACGCCGATCTGCCGGGTGCCGTAGTCGAAGCCAAGCAGCAAGCGCAGTTCGGCCATCAGGCGTGGCCCGCCTGGCTGGTCAGCAGGCTGAGGTTGATCCCCAGGCTGGCGGCGGCGGCGCCCAGGCGCATGTCGCTGGCCATGCCGAAGATGATCTCGGGGTCGAAGGGGCAGTTGAGCCAGGCGTTGTCGGCAAGCTCGGCCTCCAGCTGGCCGGCTTCCCAGCCCGCGTAGCCCAGGGTGATCAGGCTCTTGCGCGGACCGTCGCCGGCGGCGATGGCGAACAGCACGTCCTGGGAGGTGGACAGCGACAGGCCCTCCAGCTCGACCGTGGCCTGGTAGCTGCGGTCGTTGCTGTGGAGCACGAAGCCGCGGTCGGTCTGCACCGGGCCGCCCTGGTAGATCGGGATGTGCAGGGTGCTGGCGGGCGGCTCATCGTCCGGGCGCAACTGCTCGAGGATGTCGGCCAGGTTCAGCTCCTGCGGGCGGTTGACCACCAGGCCCATGGCGCCGTGGGCATTGTGCTCGACGATGTAGGTGAGGGTCTGGGCAAAGTTCGGATCGGCCATGTGCGGCATGGCGATCAGGAACTGGTGCTTGAGGTAGCTGGGGGCGAGGGTCTTCATGTCCGCTAGTGTGGCGCCAGGTGGCGAGGCTGACAAGCCGGCTCCTCCACCGATCGTGCAGAACTCAAGCCATGCGCTGTCCCTGTGGGAGCTGGCTTGCCAGCGATGGGCCGCAACGCGGCCCCGATCAGTTGCTCGACAGCCGGTCACCCCGGGCAAAGCGCCAGGTACGGATGATCTCCAGGCGGTCGAACTCCGCCAGGTCCCCGGTGAATGGCGCGAAGGGCGCCGCCAGGCGCACGATGCGCTGGGCAGCCTGGTCCAGCACGGGCTGGCCGGAGGACTCCAGCACCAGCACCTCGTACAGCGAACCGTCGCGGTTGATCGACACCATCATCCGCAGGCTGCCGTACATCTGCTGGCGCCGGGCTTCTTCGGGGTAGTTGAGGTTGCCGATGCGCTCGACCTTCTTGCGCCACTCTTCCTTGTACCAGGCACCCTTGTCGCGCAGGGTCGAGGCGGCATTCAGGCGGTGGATGCGCGGGCGTTTGGCGTAAAGCTGCTGTTCCTGGGACAGTTCGGCCTCGAGGCTGGCGATCTGGCTGGACAGCTGCGAACTGTCGAAGTCCGGTACCTTGGCCTCGGGCTTAGGTTGCGGCTTGCTCTCCTTGGGCCTGGGCTCGGCTTTCTGCGGCTTCGGTGCCTGGGTGGCGACCACGGACTTCGCCGGTGCCGGGGGCGTTTGCGGTTTCGCCGCCGGGGGCGGGGTGATCTTGTTGATCTTGCTGTCCTGGAACGGCGCGACCTCGGTGGTCTTGGGCACCGCTTTCTTGTCCAGCGTACCGCTACCCTGCTGGTTGTCCTGGGCTTGGAAATCGGCCTTCTCGGGCGCTTTCTCGCTCTTGAAGGTGGCCAGGGTGATATCCATGGCGTGTCGGATTTCGGCCGGTTTGACCACGGTGAAACCCACGCCCAGGATCAGCGCCAGGTGCACCAGGGCGGCCAGGAACAGGGTGAAACCGAGCCGGTCCACCGGGCGGACGCGCGATGGCAGCAGGTCGGGTGGGATGTCGGCGGGAAGCGTCATCGGGTATCCAGCAACCGCTAGGCGGGGCAGCAGCTCAGTCGAAAAGGACCGGCATCATACCCCACTGCGCGGTGTTGCCACCTGTCTTCGGTCAGCGCGCCTGAAGCTTGCGATCAATGGCGTCCATCAATTGCCCGCCGATATTGGTGTTGAAGGCGGCGTCGATCTCGCGGATGCAGGTCGGGCTGGTGACGTTGATTTCGGTGAGGTAGTCGCCGATCACGTCCAGGCCGACGAACAGCAGGCCCTTTTCACGCAAGGTCGGGCCGACCTGGGCGGCGATCCAGCGATCGCGCTCGCTCAACGGGCGGGCTTCGCCGCGACCACCGGCGGCCAGGTTGCCGCGGGTCTCGCCGCTGGCCGGGATGCGCGCCAGGCAGTAGTCCACCGGCTCGCCGTCGATCATCAGGATGCGCTTGTCGCCATCCTTGATCGCCGGCAGGTAGGCCTGCGCCATGATCTGCTGGGCGCCGAGCGCGGTCAGGGTCTCGAGGATCACCGACAGGTTGGGGTCGCCGACCCGGTGACGGAAGATCGAAGTGCCACCCATGCCATCCAGCGGTTTGAGAATCACATCACCATGCTCGGCGGCGAACTCGCGGATGATGTCGGGGCGGCGGCTGACCAGCGTGGGGGGCGTGCACTGCGGGAACAGCGTGGCGAACAGCTTCTCGTTGCAGTCGCGCAGGCTCTGCGGGCGGTTGACCACCAGCACGCCTTCGGCCTCGGCCTGTTCCAGCAGGTAGGTACTGTAGACGAACTCCATGTCGAAGGGCGGGTCCTTGCGCATCAGGATCACGTCCAGCTCGGCCAGGGTGCTGTCCTGCTCCTCGCCCAGTTCGAACCAGCGGGCCGGGTCGGCGAACACCTTGAGCGGGTGCATGCGTGCGCGGGCCTTGCCCTGGCCCTGGTACAGATCGCGCTGCTCCATGTAGAACAGGCTCCAGCCGCGGGCCTGGGCGGCCAGCAGCATGGCCAGCGAGCTGTCCTTTTTGTAGGAGATGGACGCGATGGGGTCCATGACAATCCCGAGGCGAACGCTCATGGGTAGTTCCTCTTGGCGGCCCTAGGCCGCGATGGCACGAAAGAAAAGTGGCTCAGGGTGGCGCCGGGCGCGCCCACGGTCAAGGGGCGGGCGGATGGAATGGCCTTCGGGAGTGTGCTAAAAAGGCTCGATCAAGCTTCAAGCTCCAAGCCACAAGCTGCAAGAGAGCCGGGCTGCACACCCATTTGCTTTTACTTGACGCTTGTAACTTGCAGCTTGCCGCTCAGACCAGAGCAGCAAATGATGGCGAACTATATGGAACAACCCCTGAAGGTGATGGTGATCGACGATTCCCGCACGATCCGCCGCACCGCGCAGATGTTGCTCGGCGAGGCAGGCTGCGAGGTGATCACCGCCAGTGACGGCTTCGACGCCCTGGCCAAGATCGTCGACCACAAACCGCGGGTCATCTTCGTCGACGTGCTGATGCCGCGCCTCGATGGCTACCAGACCTGCGCCATCATCAAGCACAACAGCGCGTTCAAGGACACCCCGGTGATCCTGCTCTCTTCCCGCGACGGCCTGTTCGACAAGGCCCGCGGCCGGGTGGTCGGCTCCGACCAGTTCCTGACCAAACCGTTCAGCAAGGAAGAACTGCTCGACGCGATCCGTGCCTGCGTGCCCGGTTTCGCCGCGCAGGATCCACACGCACCCTGACGCGCCCACGCAAGGCGGCGTCTCTATTTCCTGATGGGGAAACAGCATGGCCCGAGTTCTGATTGTCGACGACTCGCCGACAGAGATGTACAGATTGACCGAATGGCTGGAGAAGCACGGCTATGGGGTGCTCAAGGCCGACAACGGTGCCGACGGCGTGGCCCTGGCCCGCCAGGAAAAACCCGACGCGGTGCTGATGGACATTGTCATGCCCGGCATGAACGGATTCCAGGCCACCCGCCAGTTGAGCAAGGACCCGGAAACCAGCGCCATCCCGGTGATCGTGGTCACCACCAAGGACCAGGAAACCGATCGGATCTGGGCCCAGCGCCAGGGCGCCCGCGACTTCCTGACCAAACCTGTGGAAGAAGACGCGCTGATCGCCAAGCTCAAAGAAGTGCTGCAGGCTTGACCACCCGGCCCCAGGGCGCGTCGCTGACCGCCTTCGAGCTGCTGCTGGACATCGACCGGCGCTGCCGCCTGCTGGTGGCCGACCAGCCACCGCAGGACATCCGCCTGCAACAATGGAGCGGCATCGGCTTTCGTGTCGCCGGGCAGTGGTTCGTCGCGCCCATGGGTGAAGTCGCCGAAGTGTTGCGCGAACCCCGCGGTAGCCGGGTGCCGGGTGTGCAGCCCTGGGTGCGCGGAGTGGCCAACCTGCGTGGGCGGCTGCTGCCGGTGATGGACCTGTGTGCATTCTTCGGCCTGGGGCCGGCGGCGGCGGGCAAGCAACGGCGGGTGCTGGTGCTGGATCACGAAGAGCTGTTCGCCGGGCTGCTGGTGGACGAAGTGGTCGGCCTGCAGCACTTCGCCCTGAGCAGCCTCGAGCTGTCGCCGCCGCAACCGTTGATCCGCGCGGCCGCGCCCTTCGTGCAGGGCCATTTTCCCCGTGAGCGCAATTGGGCGATCTTCAGCCCGTTCGCCCTGGCCCAGGCGCCGGGCTTTCTCGATGTGGCGTTGTAGAGGACTTTCGACGTGAACAAGCCAGGACCCACCGTTGCCGCAGCCGGCGTCTCGCCCGCCGCCGTGGCCCAACGCCCGCGCAGCACCGCGCAGATCACCGTGCTGTTCGTGGTGCTGATCCTGTCGATCGTCCTGTTGTTCGCCAACTTCGCCTACCTCAACACCCAGGCCAACCACGACAAGCAGTACATCGGCCATGCCGGCGAGCTGCGCGTGCTGTCCCAGCGCATTGCCAAGAACGCCACCGAGGCGGCGGCGGGCAAGGCGCTGGCGTTCAGGCTGCTCAGCGACGCGCGCAACGACTTCGAGCGGCGCTGGAGCTACCTGCGCGAGGGGGACAAGACCACCGGCCTGCCCGCCGCGCCCGCCACGGTACGCGACGAAATGGACGCGGTGCGCCAGGACTGGGAGAACCTGCGCAAGAACACCGACACCATCCTGGCCAGCGAACAGACCGTGCTGTCGCTGCACCAGGTCGCGGCCACCCTGGCCGAGACCGTTCCGCAGTTGCAGGTCGAATACGAGAAAGTGGTGGAAATCCTGCTGCAGAGCGGTGCGCCGGCCAACCAGGTGGCCGTGGCCCAGCGCCAGTTGCTGTTGGCCGAGCGCATTCTCGGCTCGGTCAACACCGTGCTCGCCGGTGACGAGACTTCGGTGCAGGCCGCCGATGCCTTCGGCCGCGACGCCAGCCGCTTCGGCCAGGTGCTCGAGGGCATGCTCGCCGGCAACCCGGCGATCCAGGTCACCCGCGTCGAGGACGCCGATGCCCGGGCGCGGCTGGCCGAGATCGCCGAACTGTTCCAGTTCGTCTCGGGCTCGGTGGACGAAATCCTCGAGACTTCGCCCGAACTGTTCCGCGTGCGCGAGGCTGCCGGTAACATCTTCAGCCTGTCGCAGACCCTGCTCGACGAGGCCTCGCACCTGGCCAACGGCTTCGAAAACCTGGCCGGCGGGCGTACCCTCGATACTGTCGGCGGCTACGTACTCGGCCTGCTGGCACTGGCCTCGATCATCCTCATCGGCCTGGTGATGGTGCGCGCCACCCACCGCCAGCTCCGCGAGACCGCGGAAAAGAACGAGCGCAACCAGCAGGCGATCATGCGCCTGCTCGACGAGATCGAGGAACTGGCCGACGGCGACCTGACCGTGACCGTTTCGGTGACAGAGGACTTCACCGGAGCCATCGCCGACTCGATCAACTTCTCGGTCGACCAGCTGCGCGACCTGGTAGCCACCATCAACCACAGTGCCGAGCAGGTCGCCGCTGCGGTGCAGGACACCCAGAACACCGCCCGCCAACTGGCCAAGGCCTCCGAGCACCAGGCCGAGCAGATCAGCGAGGCGTCCGAGGCGGTGGGCGACATGGTCGAGTCGATCGACCGGGTCTCCGCGCATGCCTATGAATCGGCCAAGGTGGCCGAGCGTTCGGTGGCCATCGCCAACAAGGGCAACGAAGTGGTGCACAACACCATCCACGGCATGGACAACATCCGCGAGCAGATCCAGGACACCGCCAAGCGGATCAAGCGCCTGGGTGAGTCCTCCCAGGAGATCGGCGATATCGTCAGCTTGATCGACGACATTGCCGAGCAGACCAACATCCTCGCCCTCAACGCGGCCATCCAGGCATCGCTCGCCGGCGAGGCCGGCCGCGGCTTTGCCGTGGTCGCCGACGAGGTGCAGCGCCTGGCCGAGCGCTCGTCCTCGGCAACCCGGCAGATCGAGGCGTTGGTACGCACCATCCAGGCCGATACCAACGAGGCGGTGATCTCCATGGAGCAGACCACCGCCGAAGTGGTGCGCGGCGCGCGCCTGGCCCAGGACGCCGGCGTGGCCCTGGCAGAGATCGAAGGCGTGTCGCAGACGATGGCCGACCTTATTCACAGCATCTCCGATGCCGCTCAGTTGCAGACGTCGTCTGCCGGGCAGATTTCCCACACCATGGCGGTGATCCAGCAGATCACCGCGCAGACCTCCGCCGGTTCCGGCGCCACGGCCGACAGCATCCGCCACCTGGCACGCATGGCCAGTGAGATGCGCCGCTCGGTATCCGGTTTCACCCTGCCCAAGCCGGTGGAGCGGTCGTGAGCGGGGCGAGCATGGCGGGCCCGGGCAATACGGCCGGCGAGCGCCACGACACGGTGGCCCTGGCCTGGATCAAGGCCCCCATCCTCGATTGCCTGGCGCAGGCGCGCCAGGCCCTGGAGCGTTTCTCGGCGGAGCCAGGCGACCTGTCGATGCTGGCGTTCTTCGTCGACAACCTGCACCAGGTGCACGGTTGCCTGCACCTGCTCGAATTGCCGGGCGCGACGCGCCTGGCCGAGGAACTGGAGTTGCTGGGACGGGCCATGGCCGAGGGCCAGGTGAGCCCTCGCGGCGACTGCCTGGGCGCGCTGTTCCGGGGGCTTGAGCAATTGCCGCCTTACCTGGATCGTCTGCGGGGAGCGCGTCACGACTTGCCGCTGGTGGTCATGCCGTTGCTCAACCAGCTGCGGGTCTGCCGGGGTGCCGAGCCCCTGGCCCAGGGCAGCCTGCTGGGCGAACTCGGGCAGCGCCTGGCGGGCGCCGCGGACCTCGCCAACCTCGACCTTTCCCTGGGGAGCTGGCGTGAGCACATGCAGGCCGGCCCTGGGCGGGACGCGCTGCGTTCGGTGGTGATGGCCCTGTGCGATGACCTGATGCGCATCAAGGACCGTCTCGACCCCTTTGTCAGTGGCGAGCATCCGCCCCGCGAGTCGTTGGAAACCTTGCTGCCACCCTTGCGCCATGTCGCAGATACCCTGGCAGTGCTGGGTTTCCAGCAGCCACGACGAGTAATCATCGACCAGGTGCTGGCGCTGCAGGCGCAGGTCGAGAAGGACGGCGCGGTGGACGAGGCGCTGTTGATGGATGTCGCCGGGGCGCTGTTGTACGTCGAGGCGACCCTCAACGGCATGGTCGGCCCGTTGGAGGAGACCTCGCCAGGCAACCTGCCTGGTTCTGACCTTGCCGAGATTCGCCAACTGGTACTCAACGAGTCGCTCAATGTGCTGCAGCAGGCCAAGGACCTGATCGGCGACTGCCTGGAGTCGGACTGGTCGCGTCAGCGCCTGCAGGCCTTGCCCGGTTTGCTGCAGCAGGTGCGCGGGGCGTTGGCGATGCTGATGCTGCCGGCCGCCGCCGAGGTGTTCGGTGGGTGCGCGGGGTATGTGCAGGGCTGGTTGGTCCATGTGGAGGACGAGCCGCTGCCCGATGAGCTGGCCCACCTGGCCGATGCCCTGTGCGCCGGGGAGGCCTGGTTGCAGTGGCGGGTGGCCGATCCGCTGGCCGATGCCCAGCGTTTCATCGACATGGCCCACGCGAGCCTGACCGCCCTGGGCGTGCAATGCCCGCGCCTCGAGCGGCCCTTGGCTGGCTCTGGCATGGCGGACGGTGTCGATGACGAGTTGCGCGGGGTTTTTCTCGAAGAGGCCGGCGAACTGTTGCCTGAACTCGAGCGCCAGTGGCTGCGTTGGCGTGCCGACAACGGCCTGCGCGAGGCACTGATCGAGGTACGCCGCGCGCTGCATACGCTCAAGGGCAGCGGGCGGATGGTTCATGCAGAGGCCGTGGCAGAACTCGCCTGGGGCGCCGAGCACCTGCTCAACCGGGTGCTGGAGGGGCGCATCACACTGAGCGCCGAAGGCCTGGTGGCCTTGCAGCAAGTGTTCGTGCGCCTGCCCGACCTGCTCGCCGACTTCGCCGCCAGCCAATTGCCGCCCACTGCGGAGATAGAGCAACTGGCCGGGCATCTGCACGCACTGGCGCTCAATGACACGCCGGCCAGCGCCAGCATCGACGGGCTCGATCCGCAGCTGCTGGAGATTTTCCGTAACGAGGCCCAGGGGCACCTGGCCGGGCTCGATGTTTTCCTGCAGGTGGCTGGTGCCCAAGGCACAGTGGTCAGCGACAGCCTGCAACGCGCCTTGCACACCCTCAAGGGCAGCGCCGCCATGGCCGGCGTGATGCCGGTGGCGGAACTGGCCACCGCGCTCGACCGCCTGGTGCGCGAGTACAAAGGTCACCACCTGCCTTTACAGCAGGCCGAGATCGAGCTGCTGGAGGCTGCGCGTGCGCTGTTCTACCTGGGGCTGGCCCAGTTGGATAGCTCACCATTGGCTGCCATCCCGGGGGCTGCGGCGTTGATCGAGCAGGTCGGGCAAACGGTCGATGCCAGGCTCGCCCGGCACCAGGCCGAGCCGCACCCGTCGCGCCGGGCCAGACGTGACCCGCAACTGACGGCCACCTTCCTGACCCTGGGCATGGATATCCTGCTTGACGCCGAGGCGCGGCTGGCCAACTGGCAGGCCGACCCCACGCAGCATCATGAGCTGCACCTGCTGCTCGAGGAAATGACCACCCTCAGCCATGGTGCGCACCAGGCTGAGCTGTGGCAGGTGGATGAAGTCTGCGAAGGGCTGCTCGACCTCTATGGCGCGGTCGAAGAGGGCAGCCTTGCGGTGACACCGCGTTTCTTTGCCATTGCCCGTCAGGCCCACGAAGCGCTGCTCGACCTGTTCGACGAAATAGCCGCCGGGCAGGATCCGACCGCCCGCCCCGATTGCCTGGCCGCCTTGCATGGCTTGCTTGACGATGCCCTCGACCCGGCGGCCCTGGGGTTGGTCGGCGCAGCTGGCGCGACAGAGCTGCCCCGACCTGGCCAGCTGCCGGACCCCGCTGTCGTCGAGCTGTTTCTCGATGAGGCCGCGGATATTCTCGAGGGCGCCGACCAGGCACTGCGGCAATGGAAGGACGATCCCGAAAGCCTGTCACCGCTGTCTGCGTTGCAACATGATGTGCTGACCCTCAAGGGTGGTGCGCAGATGGCCGCGATTGGCGCCATCGAAGTGCTTGCCCAGGAGCTCGCGCTGCTCTACGAAGGGCTGGTGGACCGGCGGATCGGGGCAAGCCCAGGGCTGTTCGAGCTGCTCGCACGCAGCCATGACGCCCTGGCCGAGATGCTGCGCAGCTTGCGCGAGGGCCGGTCACCGCTGTCGGCGGTGGCGTTGCTGGGCGAGCTGCGCGATTTCCGCCATAACGCTCCGCCACCTGGCCCGACCGAGGCGCAGGACGACACGCAGGAAAGCGAAGGCGACAAGGAACTACTGGAGGTTTTCCTCGAAGAGAGCTCCGATATCCTCGAAAGCGCGGCCCAGTCCCTGGCGCGTTGGCAGGCCGACCCGCGCAACACGGTCGAGGTGGAGAACCTGTTGCGCGACCTGCACACCCTAAAGGGTGGGGCGCGCATGGTCGAGATCGCCGCCATCGGCGACCTGGCCCATGAGCTGGAATTCCTGTACGAGCTGCTGGCGGCCGCGCGGCTGCCGTCGACGCCGGCCTTGTTCAGCCTGCTGCAGAACTGCCATGACCGCCTGGCGCACATGCTCGACGCGGCGCGCCTGGGCGAGCCGCTGCACGCGGCGACGGCGCTGATCGACTATATCCGCAACTTCTCCAGCGCCGCGCTGACCGACAGCGCCGCCGGGCAGCCCCAGGCCGAGCCCGCCCCGGCCGAAGCCCCGGCTGTCGCGCCCGAGCGGGCCGGGGACATGGTCAAGGTCGATGCCGAACTGCTTGACGACCTGGGCAACCTGGCCGGCGAGCATTCGGTGATCCGTGGGCGCATCGAGCAGCAGGTCAACGATGCGCAGTTCGCTCTCAACGAGATGGAGACCACGCTGGAGCGCATGCGCGACCAGCTGCTGCGCCTGGATATCGAGACCCAGGGGCGGATCTCGAGCCGGCACCAGTTCGAGGGTGACGCCTATGACGACTTCGACCCCCTGGAGATGGACCGTCATTCGCAGTTGCAGCAATTGTCGCGGGCGCTGTTCGAGTCCACCTCGGACCTGCTCGACCTCAAGGAGACCCTGCTGCAGCGGGCCCAGGAAGCGCACAGCCTGTTGCAGCAGCAGGCGCGGGTCAACAGCCAGTTGCAAGAGGGGCTGACCGCCACCTTGATGGTACCGTTCGAGCGCCTGGTGCCGCGTTTGCAACGGGTGGTGCGGCAGGTGGCGAGCGAACTGGGCAAACAGGTCGAACTGGTGGTAGGCAATGCCGAGGGCGAGCTGGACCGCAGTGTGCTCGAGCGCATGGTCGCGCCGCTGGAACACATGCTGCGCAATGCCGTCGACCATGGCCTGGAAGCCCGCGAGGCGCGCCTGGCGGCCGATAAGCCGGAGCAGGGCACCATCCACCTGAACCTGCTGCACGAAGGCGCCGACATCGTCATCGAGATGAGCGACGACGGTGCCGGGGTGCCGCTGGAGGCGGTGCGCAACAAGGCGATCAAACGCGGCCTGCTCGATCCGCAGGCACGCTTGAGCGACCACGAGATCCTGCAGTTCATCCTGCGCCCGGGGTTTTCCACGGCCGAGAAGATCACCCAGATCTCCGGGCGCGGCCTGGGCATGGACGTGGTCCATGAAGAGGTCAAGCAGCTGGGCGGTTCGATGAGCATCGAGTCCAGCCCCGGCAAGGGCGCGCGCTTCCTGATCCGCTTGCCGTTCACCGTGTCGGTGAACCGGGCGCTGATGGTGCACGTGGAGGATGAGCAGTACGCTATTGGGCTGAACACCATCGAGGGCATCGTGCGCGTGCCGCCATCGGAGCTCGAGGCCTGCTACCGACTCGACCCGCCACGCTACAGCTATGCCGGCCATGACTACGCGCTGCGTTACCTCGGCGAGCTGCTGCAGGAGGGTACGCAACCCAACCTGCTGGGCCAGAGCGTGCCGCTGCCGGTGCTGCTCACCCATTCCCACGAGCAATCGTTCGCGATCCAGGTCGACAGCCTGTCGCCCAGTCGCGAGATCGTGGTCAAGAGCCTGGGCCCGCAGTTCGCGGCGGTGCCGGGGCTGTCCGGTGCCACCCTGCTTGGCGACGGGCGGGTGGTGCTGATTCTCGACCTGCTCGGCCAGTTGCGCGGCCAGCAGCGACGCCTGGCGCGCCTGCCGGGCGCGGCGCAGGGGCAGCATCTGCTGACCGGCCCGGTGCCCAGGCGGCCATTGCTGGTGATGGTGGTGGACGACTCGGTGACCGTGCGCAAGGTCACCAGCCGCCTGCTCGAACGCCACGGCATGAGCGTGCTGACCGCCAAGGACGGGGTGGATGCCATGGCGCTGCTCGAGGAGCACCGCCCGGACGTGTTGCTGCTGGACATCGAGATGCCGCGCATGGACGGCTTCGAGGTGGCCACGCGCATCCGCCGCGACGAACGCCTGGCACAGTTGCCGATTATCATGATCACCTCGCGTACCGGGCAGAAGCACCGCGACCGGGCCATGGCCATCGGCGTCAACGATTACCTCGGCAAGCCCTACCAGGAGTCGGTCCTGTTGCAGAGCATCGCCCACTGGAGCCAGCCCCATGCTTGAACATATCGCCGGCCAGCGCAGCAGCCTAACCGGCCTGCTGTTGCCCCTGGGCGACCGCACCCTGGTACTGCCCAACGTGGCGGTGGCCGAATTGATTGGTCATCGTGCCATCGCTTGCGAGCCAGGAGAGCCGGCCTGGCACCTGGGCTGGGTGGACTGGCGCCAGCAGCGCTTGCCGTTGATCGGTTTCGAGGCGGCCTGTGGCGGGCAGACCACTTGCGGCGAGCGGGCACGGGTGGTGGTGCTCAACGCATTGGGAGATACCGGCCTGCGCTTCCTGGCGTTGCTGCTGCAGGGTATTCCGCGCTCGTGCAAGCTCGACAGCCAGTTGAACTATGTTGACGTACCGCTGGCCGCGCTGGAGCTGGCGGCAGTGCAGGTGGGCGAGCAGGTGGCGCGGGTGCCGGACCTGGCCGGGCTGGAAAGATTGGTACGTGACGCTGATCTGCAATCTGCAGCTGGCTAGGATGATGGTTGAGCGGGCCCTGTCGCGGGGCTCAGGAACCCTGACTGCTGCGGGAGGTCTGTGCTTGCATGTATTACGGTGAACGCTTCAACGCCTGGACCCACCTGGTCGGCGCGGTACTGGCCTGCATCGGCGCGAGCTGGCTGATCGTCGTGGCTGGCCTGCAGGGCGATCCCTGGAAGATCGTCAGTTTCTCCATCTACGGTTTCACCCTGCTGTTGCTCTACAGCATCTCCACCCTCTACCACAGCACCCGCGGGCGGGCGAAGCGGGTCATGCGCAAGCTCGACCACCTGTCGATCTACCTGTTGATTGCCGGCAGCTACACGCCGTTCTGCCTGGTCAGCCTGCGCGGCCCCTGGGGCTGGAGCCTGTTCGGGGTGGTCTGGGGGCTGGCGCTGGTCGGCATGTTGCAGGAGATCAAGCCGCGCTCCGAGGCACGGATCCTGTCGATCGTCATCTATGCGTTGATGGGCTGGATCGTGCTGGTGGCGGTGAAACCGCTGCTGCACAGCCTGGGTGCCGCGGGTTTCGCCTGGCTGGCGGCCGGCGGTGTGTTCTACACCGTCGGCATCATCTTCTTCGCTTTTGACAGCCGATTCCGCCACTGGCACGGCATCTGGCACCTGTTCGTGATTGCCGGCAGCCTGATGCACTTCGTCGCGGTGTTTTTCTACGTGCGTTAGAAATCGCCCCACAGTTGCTGTGCCACCGACAGGGCCACCACTGGGGCGGTCTCGGTGCGCAGCACGCGAGGGCCGAGGCGGGCGGCGTGGCAGCCGGCGGCCTTGGCCTGCTCGACTTCCGCTTCGCTCAGGCCGCCCTCGGGGCCGATCAGGAAGGCCAGCCTGGCCGGTTTGGCATGGCTGGTCAGTGGCTCGGCCACCGGGTGCAGCACCAGCTTGAGGTCGGCTTCGGTGCTTTTCAGCCACTCGGCCAGGGTCACGGGTGGGTGGATCACCGGCAAGGTCGAGCGCCCGCACTGCTCGCAGGCACTGACAGCCACCTGGCGCCAGTGGGCCAGGCGCTTGTCGGCGCGTTCGTCCTTCAGGCGTACTTCGCAGCGTTCGCTAACGATCGGGGTGATTTCATTGACACCCAGCTCGGTGGCTTTCTGGATTGCCCAGTCCATGCGCTCGCCACGGGACAGGCCCTGGCCGAGGTGGATATGCAAAGGCGAATCGGCCTGGCCGGGGAGGGCCTGGTCGAGGCTGACGCGCACGGTTTTCTTGCCGACTTCGAGCAGTTGGCCGAGGTATTCCTGGCCGCTGCCGTCGAACAGCTGCACGGCGTCGCCAGCGGCCATGCGCAGCACGCGGCCAATGTAGTGGGCCTGGGCTTCGGGGAGCTCGTGCTCGCCAAGGCCCAGTGGGGCGTCGATGAAGAAGCGGGAGAGTCTCATGGGCTTGCTCTGGAAAAAGGCTGACGCAGATCCTGTAGGAGCGGACGAGCCGGCTCCTACAGGTTTCGGGTTGGTCTGGGGCTAGCCCGGATCGCGGAAATCCGGATGAAAGTCGGCCGGCACGGCAACGCTCACCTTGTCGCGGGTGGCGATATCGATCCCTTCGCTGGCCACCTCGGCCAGGAAGTCGATCTGTTCGGGTGTAATCACGTAAGGCGGCAGGAAATACACCACGCTGCCCAGCGGGCGCAACAGTGCGCCACGGCTCAGGGCGTGCTCGAAGACTTTCAGGCCGCGGCGCTCCTGCCAGGGGTAGGCGGCCTTGGTGGCCTTGTCCTGGACCATCTCGATGGCCAGGACCATGCCGGTCTGGCGGATCTCGGCGACGTGGGCATGGTCGACCAGGTGCGCGGTGGCGCTGGCCATGCGCGCCGACAAGGCCTTGTTGGCCTCGATCACGTTGTCCTGCTCGAAGATGTCCAAAGTGGCCAGGGCCGCGGCGCAGGCCAGCGGATTGCCGGTGTAGCTGTGCGAGTGCAGGAAGGCGCGCAGGGTCGGGTAGTCGTCGTAGAACGCCTGGTAGACCTTGTCGGTGGTCAGGCAGGCGGCCAGCGGCAGGTAGCCGCCGGTCAGGGCCTTGGACAGGCACAGGAAGTCCGGGGTGATGCCGGCCTGCTCGCAGGCGAACATCGTGCCGGTGCGGCCGAAGCCGACCGCGATCTCATCGTGGATCAGGTGCACGTCGTAACGGTCGCAGGCCTCGCGCAGCAGCTTGAGGTACACCGGGTGATACATGCGCATGCCGCCGGCGCCCTGGATCAGCGGCTCGACGATCACCGCGGCGATGCTGGCGTGGTGTTCGGCCAGGGTCTGCTCCATAGCCGCGAACATGTTCCGCGAGTGCTCTTCCCAGCCCATGCCTTCCGGACGCAGGTAGCAGTCCGGGCTCGGCACCTTGATGGTGTCCAGCAGCAGCGCCTTGTAGGTTTCGGTGAACAGCGGCACGTCGCCCACCGACATCGCGGCGATGGTCTCGCCATGGTAGCTGTTGGTCAGGGTGACGAAGCGCTTCTTCTGCGCTTTGCCGGTGTTCTGCCAGTAGTGGAAGCTCATCTTCAGCGCCACTTCGATGCACGACGAGCCATTGTCGCCATAGAACACCCGGTCCAGGCCGGCGGGGGTGATCGCTACCAGGCGTTCGGACAGCTCGATCACCGGCTGGTGGCTGAAACCGGCGAGGATCACATGTTCGAGCTGGTCGACCTGGTCCTTGATGCGCTGGTTGATACGCGGGTTGGCATGGCCAAAAGCGTTGACCCACCATGAGCTGACGGCGTCCAGGTAGCGTTTGCCCTCGAAGTCCTCCAGCCACACGCCCTCGCCGCGCTTGATCGGGATCAGCGGCAGCTGTTCGTGGTCTTTCATCTGGGTGCAGGGGTGCCAAAGGACCTTCAGGTCGCGCTGCATCCACTGATCGTTGAGGCCCATGGGCACTTCTCCTGGCGTTACGGCTCGGTTTGACCGCGTAAGCCTAAGCAATGCCGGGGGGCAGGACAACCGCTCAATGTCGCCAGGCCGGCCGCCATTCCAGCTGGCGGATATGCACGGTGCACTGCGGCAGGGTGGACAGGGTCAGGCGGTCGAGCGGGCCGGGCACGTCGTGCCAGGAGGTGCCGTGGGTGCCGGGCCCGGGCGTGAACTCGGTGTAGTCCAGGTCGCGCAGGGTCAACCAGTAGGCGGTCGAGACGGCCGTGCCGAGCGTGGTGACATCCACTTCAAGCAGCAGGCAATCGACCGTCTGGCCGAAGATGAACTCGATATCGCACTGGCCATGGATGATCAATTCCGTGCCGATCCGCCCCTCGTCGGTCTGGTAACGCGCGCTGTAGACAATGCCATTGGACACGATGTTCAGGCCGGTGGGCGTGCGCCAGGAGCACTCGGGCAGGGGCGCCGAAGGCGTCCACCTGGCAAAATCTTCGGTGTAGATCACTGTTCTTCCCCAGCTCGATGCTTGAGTGCCAGCCAAGGCTGCACGCCCCGGCGACCCAACGCCACTGACAAAATTACCAGTTGCCAAAGGCACTTGATGTCACTGCGGTGGCAGGGTGGGCAGAGGTGACGTATTCTTAACGCATCTCTCCCGGGGCATTGCTCCCCGTCCCTTCTATCGCTTCTATAACCGGAGTTCGCCATCATGGCTGCTGCTTGGGTGCGCCTGTGCGCGTTGGTATTGATCGGGGTGACCAGCGGCGTCGCGCTGGCCAAGGACAAGACGGCGATCGTCGTCGGTGGTGGCCTGGCGGGCCTGACCGCGGCCTACGAGCTGCAGAGCAAGGGCTGGCAGGTGACCCTGCTGGAAGCCAAGTCGGGCATGGGCGGGCGTTCGGGCCTGGCCACCAGCGAATGGGTCGGCAACAGCAAGACCCAGCCGGTGCTCAACCAGTATCTGGAGCAGTTCAAGGTCGCCACCCTGCCGGCCCCGGAGTTCGTGCGCAACCCCGGCTACCTGATCGACGGTGAATATTTCAGCGCCACCGATCTGGCGACCAAGCAGCCAGCCACTGCCGAGGCGCTCAAACGCTTCGAGAAAACCCTCGACGACCTGGCCCGTTCCATCGAAGACCCGCTCAATCCCGCGGCAAATAGCACCCTGTTCGCCCTCGACCAGATGAACGTGTCCACCTGGCTCGACAAGCTGCAGCTGCCAGCCACCGCCCGTCAGCTGGTCAACCAGCAGATCCGCACCCGCTATGATGAGCCGTCGCGCCTGTCGCTGCTTTACTTCGCCCAGCAAGGCCGGGTCTACCGCAATGTCAGCGACCGTGACCTGCGCGCCGCGCGCCTGCCCGGTGGCAGCCCGGTGTTGGCCCAGGCCTTCGTCAAGCAGCTGAAGACCATCAAGACCAGTTCGCCGGTTACCGCCATCGTTCAGGACAAAGACGGTGTGACCGTCAAGGTCGGCGGCGTCGGCTACCAGGCTGACTACCTGGTAATGGCCGTGCCGCTGCGTGCACTGGCCAAGATCCAGATGACCCCGGGCCTGGACGGGCAGCACCTGGCCGCCTTGAAGGGCACCAACTATGGCTGGCGCGACCAGCTGATGCTCAAGTTCAAGAACCCGGTGTGGGAAAGCCGTGCACGCATGTCCGGCGAGATCTTCAGCAACACTGGCCTGGGCATGCTGTGGATCGAGCCGGCGCTCAAGGGTGGCGCCAACGTGGTGATCAACCTGTCCGGGGATAACGCCCGCTTGCTCCAGGCTTTTGGTGACAAGCAGATGGTCGACCAGGTACTGATCCGCCTGCACGCCTTCTACCCGCAGGCACGCGGCGCCTTCACCGGTTATGAAATCCGCCGCTACAGCACCGACGCCGGCATGGGCGGTGCGTACCTGGCCTACGGCCCGGGGCAGATCAGCAAGTACTGGCGCCTGTGGGAGCGCCCGGTACAACGGATCGCCTTTGCCGGCGAACACACCGATGCGCTTTACCCGGGTACCCTCGAAGGGGCCCTGCGTAGCGGCCAGCGTGCCGCGGGGCAGGTCCAGGACCTGGCGGCGGGCAAGTCCTTCGACCCGGCCAAGGCTGCGTCGGTAGCCGCCGCAGCGGCTACTGGAGCGGCCGGCGTCGCGGCCGCGAAGGACAAGGGCGGGTTCTTCTCCAACCTGTTCGGCGGCGCCTCCGACAAGGCTCCGGCCAAGGCGGAGCCCGTGAAGGCCGAGCAGGCCAAGCCGGGCTTCTTCTCGCGTCTGTTTGGCGGCTCTGACAAGCCAGAGGCCAAGGCCGCGCCGATCGCCAAGGCCGAGGAGGTTGCGCCTGCACCGGCAGCCGCGCCGGTTGCGCCGACACCCGTTGCTAAGGAAGAGCCAGTGAAGCCGGCGGCCACCAAGCAGGCCCCCGCCAAGCCTGCGGCCAAGCAGGCCCACAAGCCTGCAGCCAAACCGGCGCCGGTGAAGAAGGCCACCGCCAAGTCGGAACCGGCCAAGAAGCCGGTGGTCAACAGCCAGGCCAAGGCCGGCTGATCTCGGTATAGCCGCCATCGCGGAGCCCTGTGTAAGCGGGCTTGCCCCGCGATGGCGTCGGATCTTCCAAACGTCTATCGTTAATGTTTCCTTAATAGGAAGCTTTCAGAATTAATATCTGGTTTTTCGATAATCAGAAGCTGCTTTTTACGCTTTTATTCGATGCATTACGCGTTAGTCTTGTGCACAGCTTTCACGGGGAAATACGCCAACATGCAACTGCGCAATTCATCTTCTCGCTATGGCCTGGTCAGCATCGTCCTGCACTGGGGTGTGGCGCTGGCGGTCTTCGGGCTGTTTGGCCTGGGCTTGTGGATGGTCGGCCTTGATTACTACGACCCATGGCGCAAGTCCGGTCCGGACCTGCACAAGAGCATCGGCCTGGTGTTGCTGGCACTGATGCTGTTGCGGGTAGTCTGGCGTTTCGTCAGCCCGCCGCCACCGGCACCGGCCAACCATGGCAAGGTCACCCGGCTGGCCGCCAAGCTGGGCCATCTGGCGCTGTACCTGGGCCTGTTCGCAGTGATGATAGCGGGCTATCTGATTTCCACCGCCGACGGCGTGGGTATTCCGGTGTTCGGCTTGTTCGACGTTCCCGCGCTGGTCAGCGACCTGCCTGACCAGGCTGACCTGGCGGGGGTGATCCACCTCTGGCTGGCCTGGGGCCTGGTGATTTTTGCCGTACTGCACGCATTGGCGGCATTGAAACATCATTTCATCGACCGTGACGCGACCCTGACCCGCATGCTGGGCCGCAAAGCTTGACTCTCAACCTCAATTGCAAAGGAAGGAAGTAAGGATGTTGAAAAAGACTTTTGCCGCTCTGGCGCTCGGTACCGCCCTGATCTCCGCCGGCCAGGCCATGGCCGCCGAGTACAAGATCGACAAGGAAGGCCAGCACGCGTTCGTCGACTGGAAGATCAGCCACCTGGGCTACAGCTTCATCCACGGCACCTTCAAGGACTTCGACGGCAACTTCACCTGGGACAGTGCCAAGCCCGAGGCCAGCAAGATCAGCGTAGACCTGAAGACTGCCAGCCTGTGGTCGAACCACGCCGAGCGTGACAAGCACATCGCCAGCAAGGACTTCCTGGATGTCAAAAAATATCCGGAAGCCAAGTTCGTCTCCACCAGCGTCAAGTCGACCGGTGACAAGACTGCCGATGTGACCGGCGACCTGACCCTGCACGGCGTGACCAAGCCCGTCACCTTCAAGGCCGTGTTCAATGGCGAGGGCAAGGACCCGTGGGGCGGCGAGCGCGCTGGCTTCAACGCCACCACCACGCTGAACCTGAACGACTTCGGCATCAAGGGCCCAGGCCCGACTTCGCAGACCCTGGACCTGGATATCAGCGTCGAAGGCGTGAAGCAGAAGTAATTCGCTTCGCCAGCAACGAAAACGCCGCCCAATGGGCGGCGTTTTCGTTGGCTTTGCATGGCCTCATCGCGGGGCAGGCCCCGCGATTGCGGGCTCAGCCCTTGCGGGTCAGCAGCGCCGGGCGCTCACCGCGTGGGCGGCTCGGCAGGTCGTCCAGTTGCTCGGGCGTCGGGTAGCGGTCGAGTTTGGATTCCTTGCGGATGATCACTGGCGCACTCTGCGACTCGCGCGGGTTGCGCACGGCCGGTTCCTGGCGGGACGAATCTTCACGGCGAGCACGGCCACCGTTGTTGTCGCGTCGGGCGCCACCATTGCTACCGCCGCCGTTGCGCGGGCGCTTTTCACCGGAGCCCTGGCCCTGGCGTTGCTGGCCATTGCCACGGCCCTGGCCTTGCCCCTGGCCGCCACCACTGCGCTGGCCTTGCCCTTGGGCTTGGCCCCCGTTGCCGCCCGGGCGACGATTGCGCCCCTGGTTCTTGGCGTTCTGGTAGGGGCTTACGTAGTCGGCGCGGTTGCCAAAGTTGTCGACGTCGTCGTCGAGAAACTCTTCAGGGTCGCGATTGGGGGCGGCGACAGGCGCGGCTTTCTGGCCGTTGTTCTGTTGCTGGCGTGGCTTCTGGTCGCGCGGCTTGCGCTGCTGGCCCTGCTGCTGTTTCTCGCCGGACTTTTCCTTTTCCGCGGACTTCTCGGACGAAGGCTTGTTGCGGCCTTTGTCCTTGCCTTTGTCCTTGCGCCCGCCACTGCCTTCCTTGCCGCCTTCGCCGCGAGGTTGCTGGTTGCGGCCACCGCGGCCATTGTTCGGCTGGCGCTCGCGCACTTCCGGCTTCTCGACCTCGACTTGCGATGCGTCAAAGCCCATCAGGTCGCCATCCGGGATTTTCTGGCGGGTGACGCGCTCGATGCTCTTGAGCAGCTTTTCTTCATCCGGCGCGACCATCGAAATGGCTTCACCGGAGCGACCGGCACGGCCCGTACGGCCGATGCGGTGAACGTAGTCTTCCTCGACATTGGGCAGCTCGAAGTTGACCACGTGGGGCAACTGGTCGATGTCCAGGCCGCGGGCGGCGATGTCGGTGGCGACCAGCACGCGCACGGTGTTGGCCTTGAAGTCGGCCAGCGCCTTGGTGCGGGCGTTCTGGCTCTTGTTGCCGTGGATCGCCGCGGCGGTCAGGCCGTGCTTCTCGAGGTACTCGGCCAGGCGGTTGGCGCCGTGCTTGGTACGGGTGAACACCAGCACCTGTTCCCAGGCGCCCAGGGTGATGAGGTGCGCCAGCAGGGCGCGCTTGTGGCTGGCCGGCAGGCGGTAGACCCGCTGCTCGATACGCTCGACGGTGGTGTTCGGCGGCGTGACCTCGATGCGCTCGGGGTTGTGCAGCAGCTTGTCGGCGAGGTCGGTGATGTCCTTGGAGAAGGTCGCCGAGAACAGCAGGTTCTGGCGCTTGGCCGGCAGGCGCGCCAGCACTTTCTTGACGTCGTGGATGAAGCCCATGTCGAGCATGCGGTCGGCTTCGTCCAGCACCAGGATCTCGACACGCGAGAGGTCGACGCTGCCTTGGCCGGCCAGGTCGAGCAGGCGGCCCGGGCAGGCGACCAGGACGTCAACGCCCTTGGCCATGGCCTGGACCTGCGGGTTCATGCCGACGCCACCGAAGATGCAGGCGCTGATGAAGTTGAGGTCGCGGGCGTAGACCTTGAAGCTGTCATGCACCTGCGCTGCCAGCTCGCGGGTGGGGGTCAGCACCAGCACGCGCGGTTGGCGCGGGCCATGGCGTTGCGATTTGTCGGGGTGGCCACCCGGGAACAGGCGCTCAAGAATAGGGAGCGCGAAGCCGCCGGTTTTACCAGTACCTGTCTGGGCGGCGACCATCAGGTCGCGACCTTGCAACACGGCGGGAATGGCCCGCTGTTGCACCGGAGTGGGCTGGGTATAGCCCGCTGCCTCGATAGCGCGGACAAGAGCCTCGGAGAGACCGAGGGAAGCAAAGGACATGGGCAATCCTGTTCTCGTGGGGGCTAGGCCCGATGGGGTGTTCTGCCTGGCGCGACGGGCATCGGAGGGATGCGATCGCGTCCGGTCCAGCTGGGCGTTCACTGCGCATCCTGAATGCCGGCGGGCGGGCACCAAAGGTGCGCGGCTGCGGGTCGAGATGCCTGTTGCGAGGCCGAGCGTCCGGGCGTGAGCCGGGCGGGAAGGCCCGAGTATAACAGAGCAATCAGCGTGTGCCGCGTTCCTGCTGCTCAACGGCGAAAGGAAAATCCTGATTGCCGAGGTAGCGGGCACTGATCGCCGCATAGGCGGGCTCCTGTTTGAAGCGCCGCAACTCGTCGCTGAAGGCCCGCGCCAACTGCTCTCGACCGGGCTTGCGGGCCAGGCCCAGGTACTGCGGGCGACGGCTGACCACGGCGGGCAGTTCTTCAACGGTCTGCTCCAGACCCAGTCGGCGGCTCACATAGCGCCCGACCCGGCGGTCGGTCACCAGCAGGTCGATGCGTCCGAGCGCCAGCTTGCCGAAGTTGGCCTCGTGGCTGGGCGCAGGCTCGCGGCGAAACAGCGTCGATTCGGCGAAGGCGCCGTCGTAGGTATAACCCGGCGATGTGCCGATGGTCAGACCGGCCAGGTCCTCGAGGCGCTCGATCGGGTGGGGGCGCGAACGGGCCTGGTAGAGAACGAACTCGACCTGGGACATGGGTTCGTCCGGGTAAACCAGATAGCCCTGGCGTGAGTCGACCTGGAAGATGTCCATCACCCCGTCCGCCAGACCCTGTTCGACCATGGCCAGGCATCTTTTCCAAGGCATGAACTCCCACTGCACCTGGACGCCGAGGCGTTTGAACACTTCATTGGTCACTTCGTAGTCGATGCCCTTGGGTTGGGCATCTTCTTGGTACAGGTACGGCGCCCAGTCGTCACTGACGATCCGCAGGCGCTCGCCGTGGGCCAGCGAGCTGAGACCAACAAGCACTACCAGGCCGAGGAGGCGTATGCGCCTGGAGAGGCGCCCTGTCAGGGACATGGCTTACACCCGAATGGCGGCATGTCCGTCATGGTTTCAGGCCTGCCGTTTCTGCAGCAGATGGTCCTCGACCTCCTGAAGACGCTTGCCCAGCGCCAGGCGCAGGCCGGGCTGACGCAGGCACTGGCGCAGCTGTTCCGGGTCTGGTACGCCCTGGCGTTGTGCAAAGTTTTCCAGGGCCTTGTCCCACCAGGCCGAGGCGCAGGCGCGGTCGAATTCGTTTTCGTAGGGGTAGCAGCCATTGAGCAGCTCGCGGGCGAACTGCCGCTGCTTGGCAGGCAGCGTCAGCGTCAGCGCTTTGTAGCCGAGGCGCTGCAGCGCCGGGGGGCGCGGCAGCTGATCATTTACCCGCGCCACGTCTGCCAGCGCCGCCTCGCTGAGTGGGGCGTCAGCGTGCTTGCGCAACCAGGCTTGGATCTTGGCGCGGAACTGCGCCTTGCGGCTCCAGTAGTGATGAATGACGTCGGTGCACGCATTGAGCTTGAGCGTGCGGTAGGCCACCACCGCCAGGCAGAACTCTTCGAGGGTGTAGGCCTCCCGGGCCAGGGGGTGGAACTCGTCCATCAGGGCGATGGAGCGGTCCAGTACCGAGGCGTCCTGCGCAGTCAGGCCGATCACCCCGGAATTGACCAGTGGCATCTCACGGTCGGCCAGACCGCGCTCCTCGAGGGTTTGCAGCAGGTTCTTGTACAGCACACACTTCTGATTCTCGCCATAGCGCCCGCCAATGGCATTGCACAACAGGCTGCCGGGCGCAACCCGGTCGAACAATTGCATGGGCGAGGCGCGGAAGAAGGTATCGGTATCGATGAGTACGGCCATCGGGTGCTGGGTCAGGACCTGGCGTAGCAGGACGTGCTTGCTGCGGAAGTGATAGCCATGTGGCTGGTTCCAGGCCTTGCGCGTCGCCTCGTCGAGCAGATGCACCGTCACTGGCAGGTCGCGATAGGGCTCGGTGTTGTCGGTGTAGACCTGGATATCCATGGTCGCGCCGGGTGTGCTCCGCAGGTGGGCCAGGGCGCTGATGATGCTGAAGCAGGCTTCTTGATGATAGGTGGCCGGACCGAATGCCAGGTAGACGAGTTGAGGATGGGCGGAGTTTGGGTGCTGCATGCTGGCCGGTAACCTGTAGGGAGGCAAAAGTAAAGAAGGCCTTAGCCTAAGCCAAAGCCTTCTTCCTGGCTGCAACTAAATGCTAGTGGCAGCGCTTTTTTCAGCGTGGCAGCTTCAGGTTGTTCCAGATCGCCAGGCTCGGCTCGGCCTGGTTGAGGGTATAGAAGTGCAGGCCCGGTGCGCCGCCTTGCAGCAGTTGTTCGCACATGCGGGTGATCACTTCCTCGCCGAATGCCTGGATGCTGGCGGTGTCGTCGGCATAGGCTTCCAGCTGCTTGCGGATCCAGCGTGGGATCTCGGCGCCGCAGGCGTCGGAGAAACGCGCCAGCTTGCTGTAGTTGGTGATCGGCATGATGCCGGGCACCACCGGGATCTCGACGCCCAGCTTCTGCGCGCGCTCGACGAAATAAAAGTAGCTGTCGGCGTTGAAGAAATACTGGGTGATGGCGCTGTCGGCACCGGCCTTGACCTTGTGCACGAAGTTGGCCAGGTCGCTCTCGAAATTGCGCGCCTGCGGGTGCATCTCCGGATAGGCGGCCACTTCCAGGTGGAAGTGGTTGCCGGTTTCCTGGCGGATGAACTCGACCAAGTCGCTGGCGTAGCGCAGTTCGCCGCTGGCCATGCCCATGCCCGACGGCAGGTCGCCACGCAGGGCGACGATGCGCTTGATGCCGGCGGCCTGGTACTCGGCCAGCAGGGCGCGCAGGTCGTCCTTGCTGTCGCCCACGCAGGACAGGTGCGGGGCGGCGGGGACTTTCACCTCATTTTCCAGCTGCAGCACGGTGTTGAGCGTGCGGTCGCGGGTCGAGCCACCGGCACCATAGGTGCAGGAGAAGAAGTCCGGGTTGTAGCTGGCCAGCTGGCGGGCAACGCCCATCAGCTTTTCGTGGCCGGCATCGGTCTTGGTGGGGAAGAATTCGAAACTGTAGCGGCGTTCTTGTGACATCTCTGGTTCCTTCGGCAGTGAGCCTGGGCTGCTGCCTGCAAATAAAAGCCAGGACGGTGGGGGCCGGCCTGGCTCGGACATCGGTTCGAAACGTTGCCTGCCAGTGCCGGGCAAGGATACCTGGCACTGGCAACCAGCCGCTTAGTAGCGGTAAGCGTCCGGCTTGAACGGGCCTTCGACGGTCACACCGATGTACTCGGCCTGCTGCGGGGTCAGCTGGGTGACCACGCCACCGAAGCCGCGGACCATTTCCAGGGCCACTTCTTCGTCGAGTTTCTTCGGCAGCACTTCCACGGTCAGGCGCTCGGCCTTCTTCGCGGCAGGCAGCGCGGCGAACTTCTGCTCGAACAGGAAGATCTGCGCCAGGACCTGGTTGGCGAACGAGCCGTCCATGATGCGGCTCGGGTGGCCGGTGGCGTTGCCCAGGTTCACCAGGCGGCCTTCGGCCAGCAGGATCAGGTAGTCGTCGTTCTGCGGGTCGAACACGCCGGCGCCGGTGCGGTGGATCTTGTGCACCTGTGGCTTGACCTCTTCCCATGCCCAGTTCTTGCGCATGAAGGCGGTGTCGATCTCGTTGTCGAAGTGGCCGATGTTGCAGACCACGGCGCGCTTTTTCAGGGCCTTGAGCATGTTGGCGTCGCAGACGTTGACGTTACCGGTGGTGGTGACGATCAGGTCGATGCGGCCGAGCAGGTCCTTGTTGATGCCGGCTTCGGTACCGGTGTTGATGCCGTCCTTGAACGGCGAGACGACTTCGAAGCCGTCCATGCAGGCTTGCATGGCGCAGATCGGGTCGACTTCGGTGACCTTGACGATCATGCCTTCCTGGCGCAGGGACTGGGCCGAGCCCTTGCCCACGTCGCCGTAGCCGATCACCAGGGCCTGCTTGCCCGACAGCAGGTGGTCGGTGCCGCGCTTGATGGCGTCGTTGAGGCTGTGGCGGCAGCCGTATTTGTTGTCGTTCTTGCTCTTGGTGACCGAGTCGTTGACGTTGATCGCCGGGACTTTCAGCTCGCCCTTGGCCAGCATGTCCAGCAGGCGGTGCACGCCGGTGGTGGTCTCTTCGGTCACGCCGTGGATCTTGTCCAGCATGGCCGGGTATTTCTTGTGCAGGATCTCGGTCAGGTCACCGCCGTCGTCCAGCACCATGTTGGCGTCCCATGGCTGGCCATCCTTGAGGATGGTCTGCTCGATGCACCACTCGTACTCTTGCTCGGTCTCGCCTTTCCAGGCGAACACCGGGATGCCGGCGGCAGCGATGGCGGCGGCGGCCTGGTCCTGGGTGGAGAAGATGTTGCACGACGACCAGCGCACTTCGGCACCCAGGGCGACCAGGGTCTCGATCAGCACGGCAGTCTGGATGGTCATGTGGATGCAGCCGATGATCTTCGCGCCCTTGAGCGGTTGCTCGGCTTGATACTTGCGGCGCAGGCCCATCAGCGCGGGCATTTCCGATTCGGCGATGATGACTTCCTTGCGGCCCCAGTCGGCCAGGGAGATGTCGGCGACCTTGAAGTCGGAAAAACCTGCAGGCGTGTTTACAGCGCTCATTGAGAGCCTCCATTCGTAGTGTGCGAATGGGCGCCGTTGTGCGTTGAGCGTCCGCTTGCGCGGACAACGCCCCAACCGAGCCTGACAGGCCAAGCCTGCTGCAGCGCCCCTCGGATGGGTGGCGGGATGGCCACCACTGTGGGGGGCCATGTGAAACGGCAAGATTATAGCCGCGGGCGTGTTACACACCCAAGACTTTCTGTCGATTAATCGAGACGATAGTCGATGTTCAATGGAGCGTGACCGAGCGGTCTGCCATCATTAGCGCATGTCAGCAAGCAGGTCAGGAGTACAGATGAACTTTCACACCCGCAAATGGGTAAAACCCGAAGACCTCAATCCCAACGGCACCCTGTTCGGCGGCAGCCTGCTGCGCTGGATCGACGAGGAGGCGGCGATCTACGCCATCGTCCAGCTGGGTAACCAGCGCGTGGTGACCAAGTACATTTCCGAGATCAACTTCGTCAGTGCCTCGCGTCAGGGCGACATCATCGAGCTGGGCATCACCGCCACCGAATTCGGCCGCACCTCGATCACCCTCAAGTGCGAAGTACGCAACAAGATCACCCGCAGGGCGATCCTGACCGTCGACAAGATGGTGTTCGTCAACCTGGGTGAGGATGGCCTGCCGGCCGCCCACGGGCGCACCGAGATCAAGTACATCCAGGACCAGTTCCCGGACAGCGCGGTGGAATAGACCCGTTTGCTCAAGCGTGGGAGCGGGCTTGCCCCGCGATGGCGCCGGCAGGATCAACATCTATGCCTGTGCAGACGATATCGCGGGGCTAGTCCGCCTCTACGTTGTTACTCGGGTTGTGTGCTGACCTTGCGCACCACCTTGCCGACCGTCAGGCCCTGAATCAGGATCGACGACAGCACCACGATGTAAGTGATCGACAGCAGCAGGTCACGCTCGGCGCCCTGCGGCAGCGACAGCGCCAGGGCGACCGACACGCCACCGCGCAGGCCGCCCCAGGTCAGCACGCGGATGGTGCCCTGCGGCACGCTGCGCCAGCGGCGCAACAGCACGATCGCCGGCGCCACGGTCAGCAGCCGCGAAGCCAGCACCGCCACCGCCAGCACGCCACCGGCCGCCAGGTGCAGCCAGTTGAACGGCAGCAGCAACAGCTCCAGGCCAATCAGCGCGAACAGCAAGGCATTGAGCATGTCGTCGATCAGTTCCCAGAAGCCGTCCATGTAGCGGCGGGTCATGTCGTTCATCGCCAGGTTGCGTCCCAGGTTGCCGATGATCAGTCCGGCTACCACCATGGCGATCGGCGCCGACACGTGCAGCTCGTAGCACATGGCCGAGCCGCCGATCACCAGCGCCAGGGTCAGCATCACTTCCACCTGGTATTGTTCGACGCTCTTGATCATGCGGTAGGTGGCATAGCCGATCAGGCCGCCGAAGGCTATGCCACCCAGGGCCTCGCGGGCGAACAGGATGGCGGTGTCGGCGACGCTCGGCGTCTCGCCCAGCTGGATGATGCCCAGCAGCACGGTGAACACCACGACCGCCGTGCCGTCATTGAACAGCGACTCACCGACGATGGTGGTCTTCAGCGGCTTGGAGGCGTTGGCGGTTCGCAGTGCGCCGAGCACGGCGATTGGGTCGGTCGGTGAGATCAGCGCGCCGAACAGCAGGCAGTAGATCAACGGCACGTTCCAGCCAAACAGGGCGAACACCCAGTGCGCCAGGTAACCGATTACCACGGTGGCGATGAGTACGCCAAGGGTGGCCAGCAGGCCAATCGGCCAGCGGTAGCTGCGCAGGTCGGCGAGGTTGACGTGCAAGGCGCCGGCGAACAGCAGGAACGACAGCATCCAGTGCATCAGCAGGTCGTTGAAGTCGATCTGGTTCATCAGGCCTTCGACGCGTTCTTCCAGGCCAGGGAAGCCGATCAGGCTCAGGCCCTGCAGCATCAGGGAGAACAGCAATGCGGTGACCATCACGCCGATGGCCGGCGGCAGGCCGATGAAGCGGTAGTTCACATAAGTGAGGAGGGTGGTGAGGCAGATAAACGCGGCAACTAATTCAAGCATCCCGAATCCTGTGTAAGTGGCTTCCAAGTCATTACCCGAATGGCTCGGGCAGTTCTTTGATGACCTGGCGCGGCGTTCGGGACACACCTTATGACCGGATTTCTCCAGTTGGTTCCTGTCAGGCGAAGGCGCGGGAGCGGGCTTGCCCTGCGATGAGGCCATAACTAGCCAGGCGCTATATAGTGGTCCCCACCAAACGACGACAAGGATTCCAAGGCGTGCTGGCAACTTCCCTCGTACTGGTCGCAGCCCTGCTCCATGCCACCTGGAACACCCTGATCAAGTTCAGCGCCGAGCGGCTGCTGGTGATCGCCAGCATGGACGTGGTGGCACTGAGTTTCGCCATACTGGCGGTAGCCTTCGTAGATTTCCCGCCCGCCGAGATCTGGCCCTGGCTGCTGGCCTCGGCGCTGGCCGAGCAGCTGTACCGCTTTCTGCTGATCCAGGCCTATCGGGTCGGTGACCTGGGGCTGGTCTATCCGTTGATGCGTGGCCTGTCGCCATTGGTGGTGCTGGGCCTGACCCTGGCCTTTGCCGGCGAATCGTTGAGCCAGCAGCAGATCATCGGCATCTTGCTGATCCCCTGTGGCATGGCGTGCTTGCTTTGGCAGGGTGGCGGCGGCGACCGCCTGCCCTGGTCGATGCTGCCGGTGGTGGCACTGATAGGCCTGTGCATCGGCTGCTACACCTGGTTCGACGGTCAGGCCGTACGCCTGTGGGGCAAGCCCTGGGACTACCTGGTATGGCTGACCTTGCTCAGTGCCTGGCCGTTCCCGTTGCTGGCCATGGTGGCCCGACGAGGGCCGTTCATGCTGTTCTGGCGCGCCCAATGGAAGCTGGGCCTGGCGGTCGGGTTCTGCGTATTGTTCAGCTACGCTCTGGTGCTCTGGGCCATGCACCTGGGCTCGGTGGCCGAAGCGGCAGCGTTGCGCGAGTTGAGCGTGATCCTCGTGGTGCTGTTGGGCATGCGCTACCTCAAAGAACCTTTTGGCGGGCCAAGACTCCTAGCTTGCGGGCTGGTGCTGGCCGGTATGCTGGTGATGAAGCTCTGAAGCGAACCTCTATGAACAAGGAGTCCTGTAGATGACCGTAGCCCTGTGGTGCATTCTCGTCGCGCTGGTCCTGCCGCCGCTATGTGCACTGATCGCCAAACTCAGCAGCGGGTATTTTGGCTTGCGCGCCAATCACGATCCGCGTGCGTTCCTGGACAAGCTCGAAGGGCTGCCACGGCGGGCCCATGCCGCCCAGTTGAATGGCTACGAAGCGTTTCCCGCGTTTGCCGCGGCGGTGCTGGTGGCTGATATCGTCGGCAATGCCGAACAAGTGACCCAAGATGTGCTGGGGGTGATGTACATCACCAGCCGGTTGCTCTACATCATCTGCTACCTGGCGGACTGGGCAGTGTTGCGCTCGCTGGTGTGGTTCGTCGGGATGGCGCTGATCGTGTCGTTCTTTGTCGTTTCGATCTGACTGCATCGCGGGGCAAGCTCGCTCCCGCAGTGGGAGCGGGCATGCCCCGCGATAGCGTCCTTCAGGGGACCTTCGGTACTTCGGGCAAAGGCTGGCCCTTAGGCCACAACATCCATATCTGCCCCTGTTGTTTCATGTTGCCTGCCAGTTCACCGGCCTCAGGACCGGTGCCCCAGAACAGGTCCGCACGCACTTCACCGGTAATCGCTCCGCCGGTGTCCTGCGCCCCCACGGGGCGCACCACCGGGCTGCCGTCGGGGCGGGTGGTGGACAGCCACAGCAGGCTGCCCAGCGGGATCACCTTGCGGTCGATGGCCACGCTATAGCCAGCGGTCAGCGGCACGTTGAGCGAGCCGCGCGGACCTTCGTTGCTATCCGGCCGGGTGCTGAAGAACACGTAGCTCGGGTTACTGGCCAGCAACTCGGGGACCCGCTGCGGGTTGGCCTGGGCCCAGGCGTGGATGCTGCCCATGGTCACCTGTTCCTTGGGCAGTTGGCCCTGGTCCACCAGCCAGCGGCCAATCGGCCGATAGGGGTGGCCGTTCTGGTCGGCATACCCCAGCCGCAGCTGGCGGCCACCTTCCAGCTGGATGCGACCGGAACCCTGGATCTGCAGGAACTGCAAGTCCATCGGGTCGGTCAGCCAGGCCAGTACCGGCGCCTTGGCACCGTCGCGGTTGATCACTTCGGCGGTGTCATAGGGCTTGAGCACGCGGCCATCGAGGCGCCCGCGCAAGCGCTTGCCCTTGAGTTCGGGATACACACTGGCCAGATCGACCACGATCATGTCCTCGGGTACGCCGTACACCGGTACATGCGCGGCTTCGGTGCGTTCCAGGCTGCCGGGGTAGACCGGCTCGTAGTACCCGGTTATCAGGCCGTTGGCGCTGTTCTGCGCCGAGCGCAGTCCGAACACCTGGAGATTCTGCTCGAGGAAGGTGCGTACCTGATCAGCGTTCGCCGTGGCTGAACCGGCTGCCTCGCAGGTAGCGGCCCACACCGGATCGCGCTTGAGTTTCTCGCAACCGTTGCGCCAGGCATAGAAGCCGGCCAGCAGGTCGTCGTCGGTGACCTGGGGCAGGTCGTTCCAGGTGGCTGGTACATAAGTGGCGATGGCATGAGGCTCGGGCTTGGCGCTTTCGCCGCCGTTGCAGCCGGCCAGGAGCGCCAGGGCGGGGAGGGCCCAGGCGAGATGGCGCAATGCAGATTTCATCGGGTGGGTCCTGTGCTGGGCGAAACATGAACATTCGCCCTTGTTTTCTGTGTGGCTATTGGTCTTTGCCCGGCAGGCGGCGATACTGGCCACCCGTTTGCCTGGCCAAAGAGACCCTGATGTTCAAGCGATTGACCGTAGTACTGCTCGCCGCCCTCGCCCTGACCGCCTGTGACGGCGTCGACCCCAACTCGCCGCTGGGCCAGCGCAAGGCGATCTTCAAGCAGATGCTCAAGACCAGTGAAGACATGGGTGGCATGCTGCGCGGGCGGTTGCCCTTCGATGACGTGAAGTTCGCCGAGGGCGCGGTGAAGCTGGATACCTTGGCCCATGAGCCGTGGCAGCACTTCCCGCAGGTGCGCGACGAGGGTGACAGCAGCGCACGGGCGGATGTCTGGGAGCGCCAGGCGCGGTTCCAGGACCTGGCCCGGCAGTTGGAGGGCGTTACCGGCGACCTGGTGACGGTGACCCGCAACCCGCCGCTGGACGCAGCGCAGATGAAGGCACCGATGGACAAGGTCGAGGCGGCGTGCAAGGCCTGTCATAGCGAGTTTCGCAATCACTGAGCCGTGTGAGGCTGTTGTGGGAGCGGGTTCGTTCCCACATCAAAGGCTGTACGGTCAGCGCTCTAGCTCGTCCACGGCTTCTTGCAGTTCTTTCTTCGCCTCGGCCAGCTTGTCCTTGCGCTTGTTGATCTTTTCCGCGTCACCTTTCTTCATGGCTTTGTCCAGGTCCTTGGTGCGCTGGTTCACTTCGTGGCGGGCATCGAGCACTTTCTGCTCGCGCTCTTTGCGCAGCCCGGCTTCGGTGCAGTTGTCCACGCCACGCAGCGCCTCTTCGAGCCCGGCAGCCTGGTTGCTGTTGCCATGTTCACGGGCAATCTTCAGCTGGTTCTCGATGGCGCTGCGCTTGGCGGCGCAGCCGGTCAGGCCTGCATCCGGCTGGGCGGCTTGCGCGGCGCCGGTTGCCAGGCCAAGGGTTGCCAGCAGGAAAAGAGCGGTGAAACGTGTCATGAAAAGCCTCCTGAGCGGGGCGGAGCAGCAAAAGTTGGTGGAATCCTGCCTTGGTTTGCCGGATTTAGGAACCCTTGGTGGGTCTTTAAACGGCAAACTCGGAGTTGACCTACACTCGTCATTGTTCGGCGGAGTCGTTCGCGAGCTGGAAACCGGCGATACGATACCCGCCCAGTTGCTCGGCAAGGGCTTGAACATCTTCTGTTGCAAAAAATACCTCGAGTTGTTTCGATCTTGCGCCACCTACGCCCGGCAAGGCTTGCCATGCGTCAGCCGATCGCGTTGCGAGCGTCGACCAGTCGGCCTCCAGGGGCATCCCCTGAGGCAAGGGCGCGCCTAGCGCGTTCAACCATTGGAGGAAGGGGCGCAAGCGCGCCGCGCTAAAACTGTCATGAAGCTGTCGGGCCCTGGCATCGCCGAGACCCGGCACGGCCGCCAGGACTTGGGTATCGAGCTCCAGCCAATCCACGAGGGTGGTCACAAGGCCGACATCCACCAGTCGGCGCCAGGTGCCCGGCCCGATCCCTGGCAGGGCCAGCCCCTGCTTGCCGCTCAACCAGGTCAATCGGGCGATGAATTGCTCTTCGCAGCCAGCACCAGCCTGCCAGCAGGTGTGGGCGTCATACTGCCCGGCAGTCGGTGAGGTGACGGACTGTCGCACGACCGTGCGATGTACCACGTCGTCAAACCGCGGAATGGTGAGGCCGGCAAGGCTGATAGCCACCTGGTCGCCCGGGCGTATATCGAGTTTCTGCCAGCGTGCCAGGGACCCAAGGCTGACCTGCGAAACCCGACGGTCGTCCAGTTCGACAGGCGCCAGGTGCAGGATGGGGGTTACCTTTCCGGTGCGACCAATGCGAAAGCGTACTTCGCGCACTTCGGCCAGGGCTTGGGAGAAGGGGTATTTCCAGGCTGCAATCCAGTAAGGGGCCTTGGCCTGCCAGCGCTCGGCGGGCGGGCGGCTGCTCTGGCGCAGGATCACGCCATCGGTGGCGAAGGGCAGGGCGGAGCGATACCAGTGCAGGCGCATCTCGGCGGCCTGCTCCGGGCTGGCGATGGGGATGCTGTAGCGCTGGCTGTCGGCAAAGCCCATGGCGGCCAGTAGCTCGAGGCGCTCCGCCTGGGTTTGCGGCCCGTGTGGCCAGTCCCAGACGAACAGGCCGATGCTCGCGCCGAGGGCGGTGTCCAGCTGCTTGCGTGCCATTAGCCCGGCCACGCTGCCGCGAGCGTTAAGGCTGCCTGCCTGAGCCTGCACATGGCCCTCCAGGCGTTTGT
Source organism: Pseudomonas sp. B21-023 (assembly GCF_024749165.1). Classification (NCBI taxonomy): domain Bacteria; kingdom Pseudomonadati; phylum Pseudomonadota; class Gammaproteobacteria; order Pseudomonadales; family Pseudomonadaceae; genus Pseudomonas; species Pseudomonas sp. B21-023. The sequence continues at coordinate 535,059 of NZ_CP087190.1, forward strand.
AAAGTTCCCCTTGCAGCACCAGGTCCACAGGTTGCGGCAGCTGTCGGGTGATGGCGCCGAGCGAAGGAATATGCCGGCTCCAGTCATGGCCCTGGACGCCATCGCCGCGGCTGAGCAGCCGGACCAGCCGGCCCTGCTGGTAGATCAGGGAAACTGCGACGCCATCGACCTTGGGCTGTATCCAGACATCGCGCTTGCCCGTCAGCCAGCGGCGCATGGCCTGTTCGTCGGGCAGCTTGTCGACGCCGGTGTGCGCGACCGGGTGGGGCATAGGGCCACGTGCGCCGGCCAGCGGGTCGGGCGCCGCGTCTGGCAGGTTGAAGCACCGCTGCAGTCGCAGCAGGCGCTGGCGGCTCTGGTCATAGAGTTCGTCCGCCACCAATGACTTGCCTTGACGGTGGTAGTGATCGTCCCAGCGGGCCAGGGTCTCGCCCAGTCGGACCATTTCGGCATTCGCCTGTGATGGGCCCCAATCCGGACACTGGCCGGCCTGTGCGCTGGTGAAGAGAGTCGACAGGAGCATGAGTATCGGCAGTAGCGGCATGACCGGCATCCTTGCGAGGCGGTAAGGAGTCCTCAGCCTAGGTGCCAGTTGCTTGGTGCGACGTGCCGCATTGTCAGGCGATATGTCACGAAAAAGCCCCTGCCGATCGCTCGGCAGGGGCTTTCTTTTACTGCTGTAGGAGGCTTACAGGCCAGCGGCGTCGCGCAGGGCGGCGGCGCGGTCGGTGCGCTCCCAGGTGAAGGTGGTGAAGGTGTCATCACCCACGGTCTTCTGCTGCGGGGTACGGCCGAAGTGACCGTAGGCAGCGGTTTCCTGGTACATCGGGTGCAGCAGGTCGAGCATGGTGGTGATGGCGTACGGACGCAGGTCGAAGCACTCGCGCACCAGCTGCACGATCTTCTCGTCCGAGACCTTGCCGGTGCCGAAGGTGTTGATCGAGATGGAGGTCGGCTGGGCCACGCCGATGGCGTAGGACACCTGGATCTCGCAACGCTCGGCCAGGCCCGCAGCGACGATGTTCTTGGCCACGTAGCGGCCGGCGTAGGCAGCGGAACGGTCGACCTTGGACGGGTCCTTGCCGGAGAACGCGCCACCACCGTGGCGAGCCATGCCACCGTAGGAGTCGACGATGATCTTGCGGCCGGTCAGGCCGCAGTCGCCCACCGGGCCACCGATGATGAAGTTGCCGGTCGGGTTGATGTGGTACTGGGTACCCTTGTGCAGCAACTCGGCAGGCAGGGTGTGCTTGACGATCAACTCCATCACCGCTTCCTGCAGGTCTTTCTGCGAGACCTCGGGGTTGTGCTGGGTCGACAGCACGACCGCGTCGATGCCGACGACCTTGCCGTTTTCATAGCGGCAGGTGACCTGGGACTTGGCGTCCGGGCGCAGCCAAGGCAGCAGCTTGGACTTGCGCGCCTCGGCCTGGCGCTCGACCAGGCGGTGCGAGAAGCAGATCGGGGCCGGCATCAGCACGTCGGTCTCGTTGCTGGCGTAGCCGAACATCAGGCCCTGGTCGCCGGCGCCCTGGTCTTCCGGGCGGGAGCGGTCGACGCCCTGGGCGATGTCCACCGACTGCTTGCCGATGATGTTCATCACGGCGCAGGTGGCGCCGTCGAAGCCGACGTCGGAGCTGTTGTAGCCGATGTCGATGATCACGTTACGCACCAGGTCTTCCAGATCGACCCAGGCCGAAGTGGTGACTTCGCCGGCGATGATGGCGACACCGGTCTTGACCAGGGTCTCGCAGGCTACGCGGGCGTACTTGTCCTGGGCGATGATGGCGTCCAGCACCGCGTCGGAGATCTGGTCGGCGATCTTGTCCGGATGCCCTTCGGACACGGACTCGGAGGTGAAAAGGGAGTATTCGCTCATCTCGATGGGTTCCTGAAATTTACCGATGTTGTATGTCGCCAGTGGCCCGCTGGAAATGCCGGACCTGGATCTGAAAACCGTTACGCAAGCCCACGTAGAGGCTGTCCCCGGGGGCCAGCCCTGCCGCGTCGGCCCAACGGGCCAGGTCGTCCTGCTCGAAGCCAAGCCACAGGTCGCCGCAAGCTTCGCGCGCCCACCCCTGGTCATGGCTGCACAGCTCGGTGACCAGCAGGCTGCCGCCCGCCTTCACCCGTTTGGCCAGCAGGCGCAAGGCCTGGGCCGGGTCGCTGAAATGGTGCAGGACCATGTTCAGCACAACGCAGTCGGCTTCCACATCCGTTGCACCCAGTGCATCGGCCAACTGCAGGTTTACGTTATTCAGTGCATTGCGCTCGCAGACCTGGCGCGCCAGTTCGAGCATGGTCGGGCTGTTGTCCATGGCCGTGACCTGGTCGAAGCGGCGAGCCAGGTCGGGCAGGAATCCGCCGTCGCCAGGCCCCACTTCCAGGGCGCTGGCGCCGACGCCGAAGCTGAGCTTGTCGAGCAGCGCCAGCAGGCTTTCGCGGTACTGCGGCAAGCCGGCGATCAGGTCCTGCTGGGCGCGGAACTTTTCTTCTACGCGCTGGAAAAAGTCCTGGCTGGTGGCGGCGCGGCGCTGTTGCACCAGGGCGATACGCGCCTGTACGTCCACGGGCAGCGCGAGGTCGTCGGCTTCCTCGAGCAGTGCCGTATGCAGGCGGCCACCCAGGCGCTGACTGTCGGGCAGGGCACGGCGGTAGAAGATCGCATTGCCTTCGCGACGGGTCGCCACCAGGTCGGCCTGGGCCAGTACCTTGAGGTGGTGGCTCATGCCCGACTGGCCGATGTCGAAGATCTGCGCCAGCTCCAGCACGCCGAACGAGTCGTTGGCCAATGCGCGCAGCACGTTCAGGCGCAGCGGGTCGCCGCCGGCCTTGCACAGGGCGGCCAGCTCGTCGCTGTGTTGCGGGGTGATGGGCGCATTGAGGTTCATGGGGCGGGAGTCTAGTCAGGGGAGGCTGTGGTCGCAATAGCAATATCAAAAAGTTTTGATATTGCTGGATGGGTGGTGGTTGCGCAGGCGCATTTTTCTTGAAAAGCAGGCCAAACACAGGAAAAAAGCCCGACTGCGACCATACGTCATTGCCCCCGGCCCCCCCTGTGGGCGAAAATGGTCGCCTTTTTTCGCTTCACCACCCTTTCAAGCCCCAGGAGACTCAGCGATGCCCAGCCGTCGTGAACGTGCCAACGCCATTCGTGCCCTCAGCATGGATGCCGTGCAAAAGGCCAACAGCGGCCACCCAGGTGCCCCCATGGGTATGGCGGATATCGCCGAAGTGCTTTGGCGCGACTACCTGAAGCACAACCCGAGCAACCCCAGCTTCGCCGACCGTGACCGCTTCGTGCTGTCCAACGGTCATGGTTCGATGCTCATCTATTCGCTGCTGCACCTGACCGGCTACGACGTCACCATCGACGACCTCAAGGCCTTCCGTCAGCTGCACAGCCGCACCCCGGGCCACCCGGAGTACGGCTACACCCCTGGCGTGGAGACCACCACCGGCCCTCTGGGCCAGGGTCTGGCCAACGCCGTGGGCTTCGCCCTGGCGGAAAAGGTGCTGGGCGCCCAGTTCAACCGTGAAGGCCACAACATCGTCGACCACAACACCTACGTGTTCCTCGGCGACGGCTGCATGATGGAAGGCATTTCCCATGAAGTCGCCTCGCTGGCCGGCACCCTGGGCCTGAACAAACTGATCGCCTTCTACGACGACAACGGCATTTCCATCGACGGCGAAGTGCACGGCTGGTTCACCGACAACACCCCGGCGCGCTTCGAAGCCTACAACTGGCAGGTGATCCGCAACGTCAACGGTCACGACGCCGACGAGATCAAGATGGCCATCGACACCGCTCGCAAGAGCGACCGTCCGACCCTGATCTGCTGCAAGACCATCATCGGCTTCGGCTCGCCGAACAAGCAGGGCAAGGAAGACTGCCACGGCGCACCGCTGGGCAACGACGAAATCGCCCTGGCCCGCAAGGAACTGAACTGGAACCACGGTCCGTTCGAGATCCCGGCCGACATCTATGCCGAGTGGGACGCCAAAGCCGCTGGCGCCAAGGCCGAAGCTGCCTGGAACGAGCGTTTCGACGCCTACGCCAAGGCTTACCCGGAACTGGCTGCCGAGTTCAAGCGCCGTGACGCAGGTGAGCTGCCGGCCGACTTCTCCGAGAAGGCCCAGGCCTACATCAACGAAGTCGCCGCCAAGGGCGAAACCATCGCCAGCCGCAAGGCCAGCCAGAACACCTTGAACGCCTTCGGCCCGCTGCTGCCGGAGTTCCTCGGTGGTTCGGCGGACCTGGCCGGCTCCAACCTGACCCTGTGGAAAGGTTGCAAGGGTGTCGAGGCCAATGACGCCAGCGGCAACTATGTGTTCTACGGCGTGCGCGAATTCGGCATGACCGCGATCATGAACGGCGTCGCCCTGCACGGCGGCCTGGTGCCTTATGGCGCGACCTTCCTGATGTTCATGGAATACGCCCGCAACGCCGTGCGCATGTCGGCGCTGATGAAGCAGCGTGTGATCCACGTCTACACCCACGACTCCATCGGCCTGGGCGAAGACGGCCCGACCCACCAGCCGATCGAGCAACTGACCAGCCTGCGCAGCACGCCGAACCTGGACACCTGGCGCCCGGCCGATGCGGTCGAGTCCGCCGTGTCCTGGAAAGCCGCCCTGGAGCGCAAGGACGGCCCTTCGGCGCTGATCTTCTCGCGCCAGAACCTGCAACATCAGGATCGCAATGCTCAGCAGATCGCCGATATCGCCCGTGGCGGTTACGTGCTCAAGGACTGCGCCGGCGAGCCTGAACTGATCCTGATCGCCACCGGTTCCGAAGTGGGCCTGGCCGTCCAGGCGTTCGACAAACTGAGCGCCGAGGGCCGCAAGGTCCGCGTCGTGTCGATGCCGAGCACCAGCGTGTTCGATGCCCAGGACGCAGCCTACAAGCAGTCGGTCCTGCCACTGGAAGTCAGCGCGCGCATCGCCATCGAAGCTGCCCATGCCGACTTCTGGTACAAGTACGTCGGCCTCGAAGGTCGCGTCATCGGCATGACCACCTACGGCGAGTCGGCGCCGGCCTCCGCGTTGTTCGAGGAGTTCGGCTTCACCCTGGACAACATCCTGGGCACCGCTGAAGAGCTGCTGGAAGACTGATGCACCCGGGAGGCTCCATGCCTCCCGTCTGATCGCGGGGCAAGCCCGCTCCCACAAGGCATCCCGGTGCCTTGTGGGAGCGGGCTTGCCCCGCGATGGTCGTTCAACGCACCTGCACGTGAGTATCGAATGCCCCACCCGCGTCCCTACAAAGTTGCACTCAACGGTTACGGCCGCATCGGCCGCTGTGTCCTGCGCGCACTGTTCGAGCGAGGGGCAAAGGCCGGTTTCGAGATCGTCGCGCTGAACGACCTGGCCGACCAGGCCAGCCTGGAATACCTGACGCGCTTCGACTCCACCCACGGGCGTTTCCCCGGTGAGGTGAAAGTCGACGGCGACTGTCTGCATATCAACGGCGACTGCGTGAAAGTGCTGCGCAGTGCCACCCCCGAAGGCATCGACTGGGCCGCCCTGGATGTCGACCTGGTGCTGGAGTGCTCTGGCGCTTACAACACCCGCGCCGACGGCCAGCGCTTTCTCGATGCCGGTGCGCCGCGGGTACTGTTTTCGCAGCCGATGGCCAGTGAAGTCGACGTCGATGCCACGGTGGTCTACGGCATCAACCAGGATTGTCTGACGGGCAACGAGCTGCTGGTATCGAACGCGTCCTGCACCACCAACTGCGGCGTGCCCCTGCTGCGGGTGCTGGACCAGGCCTTTGGCATCGAGTACGTACAGATCACCACCATTCACTCGGCGATGAACGACCAGCCGGTGATCGACGCCTATCACCACGAAGACCTGCGCCGCACGCGGTCGGCGTTCCAGTCGGTGATCCCGGTGTCCACTGGCCTGGCGCGCGGTATCGAGCGCCTGCTGCCGGAACTTGCCGGGCGAATCCAGGCCAAAGCGGTACGTGTGCCGACCGTCAACGTGTCGTGCCTGGACATCACCCTGCAGACCGCCCGCGACACCAGCGCGGCCGAGGTCAACCGGGTGTTGCGCGAGGCCGCCCTGGATGGCCCGCTAAAAGGCTTGCTGGCCTACACCGAGCTGCCCCACGCCAGCTGTGATTTCAACCATGACCCGCATTCGGCCATCGTCGATGCCAGCCAGACCCGTGTCTCAGGCCCTCGCCTGGTGAACCTGCTGGCCTGGTTCGACAACGAATGGGGGTTCGCCAACCGTATGCTCGACGTTGCCGAACACTATCTGCACGTCGTCCACCCAACCCGCAGCAAACAGCCCTGAAGGACTGCATTCATGACCGTGTTGAAGATGACCGACCTCGACCTGCAAGGTAAGCGCGTGCTGATCCGCGAAGACCTCAACGTTCCCGTGAAGGACGGCGTGGTCGCCAGCGATGCGCGTATCCTGGCAGCGCTGCCGACCATCAAGCTGGCCCTGGAGAAGGGCGCGGCGGTAATGGTCTGCTCGCACCTGGGGCGCCCGACCGAAGGCGAGTTCTCCGCCGAGAACAGCCTCAAGCCGGTTGCCGACTACCTGGGCAAGGCCCTGGGCCGCGACGTACCGCTGGTCGCCGATTACCTCGACGGCGTTCAGGTGCAGGCCGGTGACCTGGTGCTATTCGAAAACGTGCGCTTCAACAAGGGCGAGAAAAAGAACGCGGACGAGCTGGCGCAAAAGTACGCCGCCCTGTGCGACGTGTTCGTCATGGACGCGTTCGGCACCGCGCACCGCGCCGAAGGCTCCACCCACGGGGTTGCCAAGTTCGCCAAGGTCGCCGCTGCCGGCCCGCTGCTGGCGGCCGAGCTGGACGCCCTGGGCAAGGCCCTGAAGGCCCCGGCCAAGCCGATGGCGGCCATTGTTGCCGGCTCCAAGGTTTCCACCAAACTGGATGTGCTGAACAGCTTGAGCAGCGTCTGCGACCTGCTGATCGTCGGTGGCGGCATCGCCAACACCTTCCTCGCCGCAGCCGGTCACCCGGTCGGCAAGTCGCTGTACGAGGCTGACCTTGTCGACACCGCCAAGGCCATCGCCGCCAAGGTCAATGTACCGCTGCCGGTCGACGTCGTGGTTGCCAAGGAATTCGCTGAAAGCGCCGAAGCTACCGTTAAAGCGATCGCCGACGTGGCGGCTGACGACATGATCCTCGACATCGGTCCGCAGACCGCTGCCAACTTCGCCGAGTTGCTGAAGTCGTCGCAGACCATTCTGTGGAACGGCCCGGTCGGTGTATTCGAGTTCGACCAGTTCGGCAACGGCACCAAGGTGCTGGCCAAGGCCATCGCCGACAGCGCCGCATTCTCCATCGCCGGTGGCGGTGACACCCTGGCAGCCATCGACAAATATGGCGTTGGCGCCGATATCTCCTACATTTCTACCGGTGGCGGCGCGTTCCTCGAGTTCGTAGAGGGCAAGGTCCTGCCTGCCGTGGCAATCCTGGAAGAACGGGCCAAGGCCTGATTTTGAAGGCGCCTGGCAAAGGGAGCGACCTGATGGTCAAGCAATTGCCTGTGATGATCGTGGCCGTGTTGCTGGGCGCCTGCTCCAGCAACTCGGGCAGCGAGGCCGACCCGGCGCAGCCGCCCAAGGGCGGTTGCTACCAGTCCCAGTGGCAGGCCGAGACGGCACCGGTGATCAACAAGCGCCTGGGCCCGGACGGCCTGGAAAAATACGACGACGAACACCAGCGCAAGGCGCCGGGCTGCCCTTGATCGGATGGCAGGCAACCTGGGGCGGTTTTCGTGGTCTTGGACATTGGGGCCGCATTGCGGCCCCTGGCGGAGTAATTGAATGAAAGCGCTTCTGGCCATGTTGGCCCTGGCGACCCTGGCGACCCTGGCAGGCTGTTCGTTGCTGCAACCCGCTCAACCCGCCCCGGCGGACAACTGGACCCGATGGGTCTGCGACAGCCAGGCCGAGGTGCTGTGGCGCTTCGCCGATGCACAACAGGACGCGGTCGATGTGCGCCTGGGTGGCGGCGACCAGGTCTACCGGCTCAAGGCCGAGCCGGGTGCCTCCGGCGCGCTGTACAGCGATGGCATGCTGGCCTTCCACACCAAAGGTGAAGAAGGCCTGGTGTACTGGGTGGCGACCAACGATCTGATTGGGCGGGGCTGCAAGGCACCGTGACTGGCCGGGCCGCGCAGGTGGCCCACACTACTTGAACAGCAACCGCCCCTGCGGCAGGCTTGCACGAAACAAACGACGCTTGTCGGGAGAGAGATACACAATGGCACTCATTAGCATGCGCCAGATGCTGGACCACGCCGCCGAGTTCGGCTACGGCGTTCCGGCTTTCAACGTCAACAACCTCGAGCAGATGCGCGCGATCATGGAAGCCGCCGACAAGACCGACTCTCCGGTCATCGTCCAGGCTTCCGCTGGCGCTCGCAAATATGCCGGTGCGCCGTTCCTGCGCCACCTGATCCTGGCGGCCATCGAAGAGTTCCCGCACATTCCGGTGTGCATGCACCAGGACCACGGCACCAGCCCCGACGTGTGCCAGCGCTCCATCCAGCTGGGCTTCAGCTCGGTGATGATGGACGGCTCGCTGGGTGAAGACGGCAAGACCCCGACCGACTACGAGTACAACGTCCGTGTCACCCAGCAGACCGTCGCCATGGCGCACGCCTGTGGTGTTTCGGTGGAAGGCGAGCTGGGCTGCCTGGGTTCGCTGGAAACCGGGATGGCCGGTGAAGAGGATGGTATCGGCGCCGAAGGCGTGCTGGATCACAGCCAGATGCTGACCGACCCGGAAGAAGCGGCCGACTTCGTCAAGAAGACCCAGGTGGACGCCCTGGCCATCGCCATCGGTACCAGCCACGGTGCCTACAAGTTCACCAAGCCACCTACCGGCGACGTGCTGGCGATCGACCGTATCAAGGAAATCCACAAGCGCATCCCCAACACCCACCTGGTGATGCACGGTTCGTCCTCGGTGCCGCAAGAGTGGCTGGCGATCATCAACCAGTACGGTGGCGACATCAAGGAAACCTACGGCGTGCCGGTCGAAGAGATCGTCGAAGGCATCAAGTACGGTGTACGCAAGGTCAACATCGACACCGACCTGCGCCTGGCCTCCACTGGCGCCATGCGCCGCCTGATGGCGCAGAACCCGAGCGAGTTCGACCCGCGCAAGTTCTTCGGTGAAACCGTCAAGGCCATGCGTGACGTGTGCATCGCCCGCTACGAAGCCTTCGGCACCGCCGGCAACGCCTCGAAGATCAAGCCGATCTCCCTGGAAGGCATGTTCCAGCGCTACGCCAAAGGTGAACTGGCGGCCAAGATCAACTGATCCGGCACCGTTCAACGGAAGGGCCCGCAGCGATGCGGGCTTTTTTGTGCCTGCTGCTTGGTGCGGAGCGCTCAGGCCTGGGCCGCGCGTCGCCTGTCCGGCACTGATACCGTTAGTCGGCTAACATCAACTCCAGTGGCTTATAGCCATCCACCTGCATTGCGTCTTCGGAGGCCGAGACTAGAGTAACAATCGGATCCAATAACAAGTCGCAGTTGGACTTACCAAGAGAAGCAACATGGATGGCGCTTATTCTCAAACACCGGAAAGCAGTTCGGTTCTGTTGGTCGTAGACGACTATCCGGAGAACCTCATCAGCATGCGGGCCTTGCTGTCCCGCCAGGATTGGCAGGTATTGACCGCCAGTTCAGGGATGGAGGCCCTGAGCACCTTGCTCGAGCACGAGGTCGATCTGGTCCTGCTCGACGTGCAGATGCCTGAAATGGACGGTTTCGAGGTTGCCCGCCTGATGCGCGGCAGCCAACGCACGCGTTTGACCCCGATCATTTTCCTGACCGCCAACGAGCAGTCCGACGCCGCCGTACTCAAGGGCTATGCCAGTGGCGCTGTGGACTACCTGTTCAAACCGTTCGACCCGCAGATCCTCAAGCCCAAGGTCCAGGCCCTGCTGGAGCAGCAGCGCAACAGGCGCATGCTGCAGCGGCTGACCCGTGAACTGGAGTCAGCGCGGGCATTCAACGCCTCGATCCTGGAAAATGCCGCAGAGGGCATCCTGGTGGTGGACGAAACGGGTTGCATCGGCTTCGCCAACCCGGCCATCTCACGCCTGCTCGATGCGCCGGTGGACAAACTGCAAGGCGCGCACATGCTGGAGCTGATCCAGCTCCCCTGCGCCAACCTGTGGCACGAGTCGGACTTCTACCAGGCCTATCTGCGGCGGCAGATCTTCCGTGTGCATGATGCCCAGCTGCGCACCCTCGGTGGCCAGCTGGTGCCGGTGGCATTGTCCTGCGCGCCGCTGCCCGCCGAACAGAAGGCCATGGTGGTGACGGTGCTGGACATGTCGGTGGTGCGCAGCCTGCACCAGCAATTGGAGTACCAGGCGGTGACCGACCCGCTGACCGGGCTGCTCAACCGTCGTGGCTTCTACCAGACCGCCGAAAGCGCGTTGCTGCGCAACGAGCGTTCGGACAAGGCCAAGGCCCTGATGTACATGGACCTGGACGGCTTCAAGCGGATCAACGACCTGCTCGGCCATGAGGCCGGCGACAAGGTCCTGCGCTGGGTGGCCGACCAGCTCAAGGAGTGCCTGGGCAGCGAGGCGCTGCTGGCGCGTATGGGTGGCGACGAGTTCACCGCGCTGTTCGACGGCCTGCCGTATCCCGAACAGGCCGGCCGCTATGCTGAAAAGCTGTTGGAGCGCATGTCGAGCTTCCAGCAGGTGGATGGGCTCGAGGTCAACCTGGGGGTGAGCATCGGCATCGCCACCTACCCCGACTGCGGCGCCAACGTGGAGGGCCTCCTGCGCGCGGCCGATGCGGCGATGTACGCGGCCAAGCAGGCCGGTCGCCAGCAGTACCGCTTCTACGACCAGGAACTCAATGGCCGCGCCCGCTCACGGCTGATGCTCGAGGACAGCGTGCGCACGGCCATCGAGCAAAATGATTTCAGCCTGGTCTACCAACCCCAGGTGGCTTTCGCCGATGGCCGGCTGCGCGGCTTCGAGGCGTTGTTGCGCTGGCAGCACCCGAGCGTCGGCGACGTGCCGCCCGGGCTGTTCATCCCGTTGCTGGAAGAAGCTCGCCTGATCAACCGCCTGGCCAGCTGGATCTATCGCAAGGGCGCCGCGCAACGCAATGCCTGGAGCGATCGCTTTGGCTCGCAGCTGGTGCTGGGCATCAGCCTGAGCCGCGCCCAGTTCACCATGCCCGGGTTGGTCGATGAACTGGCCCAAGTGATCGACAAGCATCAACTGCAACCCGCCCAATTGGAGGTGGAGGTTGCCGAGACCTCGTTGATGTACAACATCGACGCGGCGGTGAAGCAGGTGCACCGCCTGCGGGAGCTGGGCATTCGCGTGGCGCTGGACGATTTCGGCGCTGGCGACTGCTCGCTGCGCATGCTGCGCGACCTGCCTATCGACACGCTCAAGCTCGACCGCCACCTGGTCGCGCGGTTGCCGGACTCGGCGGTGGATATCGCCTTGGTGCGCAGTGTTATCGATCTGTGCGCGGCCTATGACATCACGGTAATCGCCGAGGGCGTCGAGACCCGGGCCCAGGCCGAATGGCTCAAGGGCGCCGGTTGCGCCTACGTGCAGGGGTTCCTGGTGGCCCGGCCGCTCACCGCCGACGCCGCTGGCGATTTCCCAGCGTTTTTCCCATGGGCGTCGTGATTGGCTAAACTCGCGTCTTCTTGTCCCGAACGCCTGCCATGACCGCCCTACGTTACCTGCAAGCCTACCCGCCGCACCTGCAGGAACAGGTGCGCCAGATGATCGCCAGTGATCGTCTGGGCGACTACCTGCGCCAGCGCTATCCCGAACGTCATGACGTGCAGAGCGACAAGGCCCTGTACGGCTATGCCCAGGAGATCAAGCAGCAGTACCTGCGCAGCGCGCCGCCGCTGGACAAGGTCCTGTTCGACAACCGCCTGGACCTCACCCACCGTGCATTGGGCCTGAACACGGCGGTATCGCGGGTGCAGGGCGGCAAGCTCAAGGCGAAGAAGGAGATCCGCGTCGCCTCGTTGTTCCGCGAGGCAGCGCCGCAGTTCCTGCGCATGATCGTGGTGCATGAGCTGGCGCACCTGAGGGAGCGCGATCACAACAAGGCGTTCTACCAGCTCTGTCAGCACATGGAGCCGGACTACCATCAACTTGAATTCGACCTGCGCGTCTACCTGACCTATCGGGAACTGCCGGGCAACACCTGAGGGACAAGCACCCCATGACCACGGAAGTGAGCAAGACCCGCAGCAGCTTCTACCGCCGCCTTTACGTGGCCTGGCTGATCGACAGCCAGACCGCCACCAGTGTACCGGCGTTGATGGAGGCCACCGGCATGCCCCGGCGTACCGCCCAGGACACCATCGCCGCCCTGGCCGACCTGGACATCGTCTGCGAGTTCGAGCAGCAGCTCGGTGCGCGCAACCATGCCGGGCACTACCGTATCCGTGACTGGGGGGCGATCGACAAGCAGTGGATCATCCAGCACCTGCGCCAGATTCGCGATGTGCTGGGGTATCCCTGAGCTTCACTCCTCTCTCTACGCCACACCTTTCTTTCAGGATGTTCCGTATGTCTTCCAAGGCCATCGACGCTCGTTTCAGCAATTACGCCGCCATGGCCGATGGTGTCGCGACCCTGTTGTTCCCCCATGCCGAAGTGGTGGTCCACGATCTACGCAACCAGACAGTCGTGCATATCGCCAACAATATTTCCAGGCGGCAGTTGGGCGACGACTCGGCGCTGGAGGACCTGCCGGGCGAGCTCGGCGCCACGACGCCGCTGGGACCCTACGAGAAACTCAACTGGAACGGTCAGAAAGTGCGTTCGATCAGCAGTGTCATGGTCGATGAGGCCGGGGCACCCGAGGCGCTGCTGTGCATCAACTTCAACATCTCGGTGCTGGAGCAGGCCAAGCAGGCACTTGACCTGTTCTTCCAGGCCAGCCGCTTGCTGCCCCAGCCAGATGTGCTGTTCCGTGATGACTGGCAGGAGCGCATCAATACCTTCCTGCATGCCTGGCTCAGGCAGCATGGCTTGAGCCTCGACGGGCTCAGTCGGGAGCAGAAACGCGAGTTGGTCGAGGCCCTGCACGGGGAAGGCGCCTTCCGCGGCGGCAGTACGTACGACTACGTGGCCAATATCCTCGGCATGGGCAGGGCTACGGTCTACAAGTATGTGAAGCTCGCGCGGGAGGCATAGTTTCCAGGCTTGTACTTGGTGGAAAAATATTCTACGGTGGATTTTTATTCCATTGTGCGCCGGCGCCTGCCTGTCGCTTCCCGAGGAGATTCCGCCCCATGCCTATCGACGATCTGGCGCTCGCGCAGCTGTACCAATCCATTCTCCAGGCTCATCAGGCCCTGCGCCCGTTGGTACCGGTGACCCCGCTGGCGCGCAGCCTGGCGCTCTCGGCCATGACTGGCTGCGACGTCCATCTCAAGTGCGAACACCTCCAGCTGACCGGATCGTTCAAGTTCCGCGGTGCCAGCAACAAGCTGCGCCTGCTGGGCGAGGCGCAACGGAGCAGGGGGGTTATCGCTGCTTCCTCGGGCAATCATGGGCAAGGGCTTGCCCTGGCCGGTCAGCTGCTGGACGTGCCGGTGACAGTGTATATCAGCGCTGAGGCCTCGCCTGCCAAGATCGAGGCGATGCGTCTGCTGAGGGCGCAGGTGCAGGTTCTGGAGGTCGATTCGCTGGGGGCGGAGCAACTGGCCCGCGAGGAGGCGTTGCGCCAACACAAGCCGTTCGTCTCGCCCTACAACGACCTGGAGGTCATCGCCGGGCAGGGGACCATCGGCATGGAACTGTTCGAGCAGGCGCCGGACCTGGATGCGGTGTTCGTCGCCGTGGGCGGCGGCGGGATGGTGTCCGGGATCGCCACCGCACTGTACAAGCTGGCGCCATCGGTGGAAATCATCGGCTGCTGGCCGGTCAATGCGCCGACCTTGCAACGCTCCATCGAACAAGGCCAGGTCATAGAGATGGACGAGTTACCCACCCTGTCCGACGGCACTGCCGGCGGCGTGGAGGCGGACACGGTCACCTTGCCCCTCTGCCAGCGCCTGCTGACGCGAACCGTGCTGGTCAGCGAGGACGAGATCAGGCAAGCCATGCGCGACGCTGCCGCCTGCGAGCACTGGATCATCGAAGGCGCCGCCGCCGTCGCTCTGGCCGGCATGAAGCAGCTGGCCGGGCAATACCAGGGCAAGAAAGTGGCGGTGGTGTTGTGTGGGCGCAACATCCAGCTGGAGAAATACCTGGAGGCCCTCGCATGAAGATCCACGACCTGCAGGCGATCAAGGCCTGCCTCGACCTCGACGCGATCGAGCGGCGGCTGGTGGACGGTTTCAGGGCCTACAGTGCGGGTCAGGTGCAGGCTCCGCCGGTGCAGAACTTCCAGTTCCGCCAGGCCAATGGCGATTGCTGCATCAAGTCGGCTTATCTCGAAGGCGGCGAAACCTTCGTGGTTAAGGTCTCCAGTGGTTTCTACGACAATCCGGGCAAGGGCCTGCCCAGCAATGACGGCTTGATGCTGGTGTTGTCGGCCCGTACCGGTGAACCGCTGGCCTGGCTGGCCGACCAGGGATGGCTGACTGCCGTGCGCACCGCCCTGGCCGGGCGCATTGTCGCCCGCCTGCTGGCGCCTCGCGAGGTGGAGGCCATCGGCGTGCTTGGCACCGGACTGCAGGCCCGTCTGCAACTTGAATGCCTGATGGCGTTGACGGGCTGTCGCCAGGTGGTTGTCTGGGGGCGCAGTGAGCAAGGCTTGTCGGTCTACCGTGAGCATGCCCGGGCGTTGGGCTTCAGCGTGCAGACGGTCCAGCAGCCGCAGGCTGTCGCGCAGGCGGCCAACCTGATCGTCACCACCACGCCGTCGCGTGAGCCGTTGCTCAGGCGCGAGTGGGTTCGTCCCGGAACCCATATCACGGCGGTCGGCGCGGACTGCGTCGGCAAGCAGGAGCTGGATGCGGCGCTGGTCGCCTCGATGTCGCGAATCATCGTCGACTCGCAGGCCCAGTGCGGAGCCTATGGCGAGGTTTCCCACGCGCTCAAGGCAGGGTCGCTCGAACCTTCTCGCTTGCTGGAACTGGGCGCGGTGCTGGCTGGTCAGGAAGCGGGGCGTCAGGATCAGCACGAGGTCACCCTCGCCGACCTGACCGGTGTCGCGGTTCAGGATGCGCAGATTGCCCAGTGGGTCTTCGAACGCCTGCGCGGCTGAACGATGAAATTGTCCACAGACCGGCCAAAATAGAGGCAATTTGACAGTATTGTCGCGTGCCACAACGATCAGCCTTGTGTAGGCTGCCAGGGCAGTAGTAGTTAAGATCGCCGTTTCCGCGTGGGTTACCAATTGCGAAAGGACTTGAGCATGCGGCCACTGCTTTGCGTTCTTGGTTTACTCGGGCTGTTGTGTGCGGGGCCTGCCCTGGCCCATGGCAAGCTGCGGCTGGTGGCCGACAGCTGGCCGCCCTTTACCGACACCAGCATGCCCGGTGGCGGCCTGGCCACCAGTATCGTCACCACGGCGCTGACCCGTGCCGGCTACGCCACCGAGTTCGAGGAGGTGCCCTGGGCCAGGGCGCTGATGGGCGTGGGCGAGGGACGCTACGATGTACTGATCAATGCCTGGTACAACCAGGAGCGCACCCTGATCGGCCAGTTCTCCGCGACCTACCTGGTCAACCGTATCCGCCTGCTCAAGCGTGAAGGCGAGGCTTTTGCCTATGCCCGCCAGGCTGACCTG
The DNA here is from genome assembly GCF_024749165.1 of Pseudomonas sp. B21-023. Lineage (NCBI taxonomy): Bacteria > Pseudomonadati > Pseudomonadota > Gammaproteobacteria > Pseudomonadales > Pseudomonadaceae > Pseudomonas > Pseudomonas sp. B21-023. The sequence continues at coordinate 550,812 of NZ_CP087190.1, forward strand.
TACCCTTACACCATCGCCGTGGTGCGCGACTACGCCTATTCCCCCGAATTCGACAGCGACGAACGCCTGAACAAGGTGCTGGTGCGCAACTTTTCATCGGCGGTGCGCATGCTGGCGGCCGGGCGGGTGAACCTGGCGGTAGAGGATGAATACGTGGCGCGCTACAACCTGCAGCGCGAGCCGCAGCTGGTGCGCGAGGGCGTGGCCTTCGTCGACCCGCCGCTGGGCGAGAACAGCCTGCACATCCTGGTAAGCCTCAAGCACCCGGAGCACAAGAAGATCGTGGCGCGTTTCGAAAAGGCCATCGCCACCATGAAGGCCGACGGCAGTTACGCCCGCCTGATGCGCCAGCATGGTTTCTGAGCCCGCTCTTGGTGTGGGAGCGGGCAATCAGGCGGGTTGACCTTCCTTGATCAGATGCCCGGCCAAGGTCCGCAACGGCCCCAACTGCCGGCAGATCAGCGCCAATTGCGTCTGCACCAGGCGCTGATGCTCGTCCAGCTCCTCGGGCATCTGCTCCAGCGCGTTGGCCAGCGCCTCCTCGGCGTCGCTGTGGATCGCCACCGGCAAGCGTGCCGCCAGGCCATTGGCGATCTCGTCCAGGCTGCTGGCCAGGCTCCGCCCGGCACCATCGATCAACTGCTCATGGACTTCGGCCGGCAGCGCAGTGTCGCGGTGCGCGCCCAGCCCCGAGAGGTAGCTCAGCAAGGTATGTGACAACACCAGGAAGCGGAAGCCGACGTCGGCCTCCTTGCGGAAATGTCCTGGCTCCATGAGCATGTTGGCCAGGGTGGTCGACAGCGCCGCGTCGGCATTGTGCGCATTGCGCCGGGCCAGGCGGTAGGCCAGGTCGTCACGCTTGCCATGGGCGTATTGCTGCATGATCTGGCGCAGGTATTCGCTGGCGCAGGCGAGGGTGTTGGCCAGCACCTTGTTCAAGCGCCGTCCCTGCCAGTCGGGCAGGAACAGGAACACCGCGAGGATGGCGATCAGGCTGCCGACCAGGGTATCGAACAGGCGTGGCAGGAACAGCCCGTAGCCATCGCCGATCTGGTTGAAGCAGAACAGCACCATCAGGGTGATCGCCGCCGTGGCCAGGGTGTAGCGGGTGGTGCGGTTGACGAAGAACACCACCCCTGCGACCACCGCGAACAGCGATTGGACGATCGGGTTGGGGAACAGGTCGAACAGCGCCCAGCCCACGGTCAGGCCGATGGCGGTGCCGATGATCCGTTGCACCAGTTTGCGCCGGGTCGCGCCATAGTTGGGCTGGCAGACGAACAACGTGGTGAGGATGATCCAATAGCCCTGGGTCGGGTGGATCAGGTGAACCATGCCATAGCCCACCGACAACGCCAGCGACAGGCGCAGGGCGTGGCGGAACAGCAACGAGGTGGGTGTCAGCTGGGTGCGCAGGCGTTTCCACACATCCTTGAAGTTGCGTGGCGAGCGGTCGAGCAGGCTGCTGTCGCTGGCATCGGCCAGGCTGTCCGGGTTGCTGGCGGCGCTGAGCAGCCGGTCCAGCGTGGCCAGGTTGGCGGCCAGCGCCCGCAGCGAGCGCAGCAGGCTGCGCCAGGCCGGGTTGTTCTGGGTGCGCAGGTGCTCCAGCGAGGCATTGAGGTCTTCCAGTGCCTCGGGGTAGCCGCTGGCCAGCACGAACGGCTGGCGCAGGCGGATCGAGCGCGCCAGCTCCTGGCAGGACGAGCCCTGCTTGCGCAGCAGGCGTTGGCAGCGGAACATCACGTCGCTATGGAAGAACGCCTCGGTCAGGCCGTTGTACGGATAGTGCGAGGCGCTGACCCGCTCATGGATGTCCTGGGCCAGGAAATACAGCTTGAGGTAGCGGCTGACCTTGGAGTTGGGCTGGCTGTTGCCGACCCGGTGCAGGATGATCTCCTTGGCGGCGTTGAGCGCGGCCACTACCTTGCCATTCTGCTTGGCCAGTTCCAGGCGTGTGGCCTCGACATCAAGGGTGCGGACCGGCTCGAACAGGCTGGCCTTGAGCTTGAGGTAGCTGCCCAGCTCGTAGAACAGCCTGGCCAGGCTCTGTTGCACCGGCTGGTTGGAAAACAGCGCCTGCCACACCACCGACAGCAGTCCGTACCAGGCCGCACCCGTCACCAGCAGCAACGGCTCGTGCCAGAAATCGCTGACCTCTCCGCCGCGCTGGTCGACACCGATCATGGTGTAGACCGACAGGATCAGCGTGGCCGAGGCGATCGCCCCATAGCGTTCGCCCAGGGCCCCGAGCATGGTCAGGGAGAACGCCGCCAGGGCTAGGGCGATTGCAAAGACCCAGGGGTAGGGGAACAACAGCTCGACCGACAGCGCGGCAATGGCGAAACAGCCCAGGGTGACCAGCAGGGCACTGAGGCGGCCCTGCCAGCCATCGTCGGTCTCGGCCAGGGCGCTGGCGATGATGCCGAGGAACAGCGGGATGAGCAGGCTCATCTCGTTCTGGTACCAGCACCAGGCCATGCTGCCGGTGAGGGCGATGGTCACGCGGATGGCATAGCTGAACTTGTCTTGGCCCCACAGGCGACGCAATGAATGGCGGAACGAGCTCGATGACATGATGGCCTGCTGGGCAGTATTCGAAAAAGAATCTCTGGGGCCTCATCGCAGGGCAAGCCCGCCCCCACCGTTCTGACGTGAGAGCGGGCTTGCTTCGCGATGGTTTCGCACCCTTCACAGCACAAACCAGCAAGAAGCGTTCCGTGCTGCTGAATGGATTCTACTCTACACGAACTGCGCCGCCGCGTTGGCCGAGGCCCAGGCCCACTGGAAGTTGAAACCGCCCAGGTGCCCGCTGACATCCAGTACTTCGCCGATGAAGTACAGCCCCGGGCTTTTCAGCGATTCCATGGTTTTCGAAGACACTTCGCGGGTATCCACGCCGCCCAAGGTCACTTCCGCGGTGCGATAGCCTTCGGTCCCCGCCGGCACTACTTGCCAGGCCGCCAATTTTTCGGCGACCTGCGCCAGCTGCGCAGGGGTGTATTGCTTCAGTGGCTTGGACTCGAACCACTGCTCGGCCAGCAAGTTAGCCAGCTTGCGAGTGAACACCTCGCCCAGCACGGTCTTCAGCTCGCTATTGGGACGCTCGGCTTGTTGGCCTTGCAGCCATTCCAAGGCGTTGCGATCAGGTAGCAGGTTGATTTCGACGGTGTCGCCGGCTTCCCAGAACGATGAGATCTGCAGGATCGCTGGCCCGCTCAGGCCACGGTGGGTAAACAGCAGGTTCTCGCGAAAGCTGGTGCCATTGCAGCTGGCGATGCAGTCCAGCGAGGTGCCGGACAGCTCGGTACACAGTGCCTTGAGCTGGGGCTCGGTGATGGTGAACGGTACCAGGCCGGCTCGGGTCGGCAGCAGTTCGTGGCCGAACTGGCGGGCGACCTGATAGCCGAAACCGCTGGCGCCGAGCGTCGGGATCGACAGGCCACCGGTGGCGATTACCAGCGACTGGCAGGCGAATGGGCCGGCGCTGGTCTGCAGGCTGTAGCCGGCCTCGGTCCTTTCGATCTTGTCGATGCTGGTGTTCATGCGCAGCTCGGCGCCGGCCTGGTCGCACTCGGCCAGGAGCATGTCGAGGATGTCGCTGGACTTGTTGTCGCAGAACAGCTGGCCGAGTTTCTTCTCGTGGTACGGCACGCCGTGCTTGCACACCAGCTCGATGAAGTCCCACTGGGTGTAGCGGGCCAATGCCGACTTGCAGAAGTGCGGGTTGTGCGAGAGGAAGTTGGCCGGCTCGGTGTACATGTTGGTGAAGTTGCAGCGCCCGCCGCCGGACATGAGGATCTTCTTGCCCGGTTTGTTGGCGTGGTCGAGCACTAGCACCCGGCGCCCGCGCTGGGCGCTGAGCAGGGCGCACATCAGGCCGGCGGCGCCGGCGCCGAGGATGATCACGTCGGTGGAGTGCACGGTGTTACCTCTTCAATAGCCGGGGCCGCTGCGCGGCCCATCGCCGGCAAGCCGGCTCCCACAGGGATAACACCAAACCCTGTGGGAGCCGGCTTGCCGGCGATGGGCTGCGCAGCAGCCCCAAAAAGACTTCAGACGATACGGACTTTCAGGGCGCGACCTTTGATCTTGCCGCTGTTCAGGCGCTGCATGGCCTGCTTGGCCACTGCCCGCTCCACGGCCACGAATGCCACGAAGTCGAAGATGGCAATCTTGCCCACCTGCTTGCCCGGCAGCCCGGCGTCGCCGGTCAGCGCGCCGAGGATATCGCCCGGGCGCAGCTTGTCCTTGCGCCCGGCGGCGATGCACAGGGTGGTCATCGGTGGCAGCAGCGGCTCGCCGCCTTTGCTTTTGAGGCTGTCCAGCTGTTCCCAGCGCAGCGGCTGCTTCTGCAAGTCTTCGATGGCCTGGGCGCGATGGCCTTCGGCCGGTGCCACCAGGCTGACCGCCACGCCTTTCTCGCCGGCGCGACCGGTACGGCCAACGCGGTGCACGTGGATCTCGGCATCACGCGCCAGTTCGACGTTGATGACCATGTCCAGGCCATCGATGTCCAGGCCGCGGGCGGCCACGTCGGTGGCCACCAGCACCGAGCTGCTGCGGTTGGCGAACATCGTCAGCACCTGGTCGCGGTCACGTTGCTCCAGGTCGCCGTGCAGGGCCTGGGCGACGATGCCCTTGGCGGTGAGGTGGGCGACCACGTCCTCGCACTGCTGCTTGGTGAAGCAGAACGCCACGCAGGACTGTGGACGGTAGTGGCCGAGTACACGGGTCACGGCGTCCAGGCGCTGCTGAGCGTCGATCTCGATGAAGCGCTGTTCAATCTGGTTGTCGCTGTGCAGCGCTTCGACCTTGACCTGTTGCGGCTGGCGCATGAAGGCTTTGGCCAACTGCTCGATACCGGCCGGGTAGGTGGCCGAGAACAGCAGGGTCTGGCGGCGCGCCGGGGTCTTGCCGATGATGCTGGCGATGGCGTCGAAGAAGCCCATGTCGAGCATGCGGTCGGCTTCGTCGAGTACCAGGGTGTTGAGCCCGTCGAGGACCAGTGTGCCCTTGTCCAGGTGCTGCTGGATGCGCCCCGGGGTGCCGACGATGATGTGCGCGCCGTGTTCCAGCGAGGCGATCTGCGGGCCCAACGAGACGCCGCCGCACAGGGTGAGGATCTTGATGTTGTCCTCGGCGCGGGCCAGGCGGCGCAGCTCCTTGGCCACCTGGTCGGCCAGCTCGCGGGTCGGGCACAGCACCAGGGCCTGGCAGCCGAAGTAGCGCGGGTTGATCGGGTTGAGCAGGCCGATGCCGAAGGCGGCGGTCTTGCCGCTGCCGGTCTTGGCCTGGGCGATCAGGTCCTGGCCCTTGAGGATCACCGGCAGGCTCTGGGCCTGGATCGGGGTCATCGAGGCATAGCCCAGGGCGTCCAGGTTGGCCAGCATGGCAGCGGACAGCGGGAGGGTGGCAAAGGCGGTGGTTTCAACGGTCACGAGGCGGGCCTGCGGTGCGAAGCGAAAAATGTCGCACAGTCTACCAGCCTCGAAGCCATTCGCCCTACGACTCCACGTGCTCTTCCGGACGACGGGCGCGCCTTCCGTCTGTCGGCGCCAGTTGCAGGAAGATCGCCGCCGCCAGCATGGCCATCACGCCGATGGTGACGAAGGTCAGCTGGAACGCCCCCAGGGTGCTTTCCACGCCTTCGGCGCTGCCGGCCGCGGTGAAACCACCGAGCAGCGCGCCGGCGCAGGCCACGCCCAGGCTCAGCGACAGTTGCGCGACCACCGACAGCAGGCTGTTGCCGCTGCTGGCGCTGGCGTCGTCCAGGTCGATCAGGGTCACGGTGTTCATCGCCGTGAACTGCATCGAGTTCACCGCACCCAGCATCGCCAGCTGCGCCAGCAGCAGCGCATACGGCGTCTGTTCGTCGACCAGCCCCAGGCTGGCCAGCAGCAGGCCCAGCAGCAGGGTGTTGCCGGTGAGCACGATGCGGTAGCCGAGGCGCTCGATCAGCGGCCGGGCGACCGACTTGGCGAGCATCGCCGCCGCCGCCAGCGGAATCATGCTCATCCCGGCCTGGGCCGGTGAATAACCCAGCGCCACTTGCAGCAGCAACGGCACCAGGAAGGGCAGGGCGCCGCTGCCCAGGCGGGCGAACAGGTTGCCGAGGATGCCGATGGCGAAAGTGCGTACGCGGAATAATGACGGCGAGAACAGTGGCTCCGGGTCGCGCCCGGCGCGCAGCCAGTAGGCGGCCAGGCAGGCCATGCCGGCGAACAGCAACAGCATCACCCGCAGGTGCGGCAGGTGCAGTTCGCCCAGGCCTTCCATGGCGATGGTGATCAGTACCATCGCCGCGCCGAACAACAGGAAGCCAGGCCCGTCGAAGGTGGTGCGCTCGGCGCCGCGCAGGTCGGGGATGAACCTCCACACCGCATAGCAACCCACGGCGCCCACCGGCAGGTTGAGCAGGAAGATCCAGTGCCAGCTGAGGATTTCCACCAGCCAGCCGCCCACGGTCGGGCCGAGCAGTGGCCCCAGCAGGCCGGGGATGGTGATGAAGCTCATGATCCGCACCAGTTCGCTGCGCGGGTAGGCGCGCAACACCACCAGCCTTCCCACGGGCAGCATCAGTGCGCCGCCCAGGCCTTGCACGACCCGGGCGAAGATCAGGAAGCCGAGGCTGTTGGCCATGGCGCACAACAGCGAGCCGAAGCTGAACAGCAGGATGGCGCTGAAGAAAATGCGCTTGGTGCCGAAGCGGTCGGCGATCCAGCCCGATGCCGGGATCAGCAAGGCCACGGTGAGCATATAGGCGATGATCACCCCCTGCATGCGCAGCGGGTCCTCGGCAAGCGACCGGGCCATGGCCGGCAGCGCGGTGTTGAGGATGGTGCCGTCGAGCGATTGCATGAAGAAGGCGATGGCCACCACCCAGGGGATCCAGCGGGCGGTGACGGGGTCCAGCGGGGCACGGTCGGGCATGGGTTACCTCAATGTCCTGTGTTGCCGGTGCTGGCCTCATCGCCGGCAAGCCGGCTCCCACAGGGGCAGTGCATGCCGGCCACTGTTGGAACTGGCTTGTCAGCGATGAGGCCAGTCCTGTCGATCACAATGTCAGGGTCAGGCCTTTGACCAACGCCCCGGGTAGATGACTCGACCCGGTGCTGCGCTGCCCGTAGGTGCTGGTCGACAGGATCATCTCGCGCTCCTGGGTCAGGTCCTCCAGTTGGCTGCCCAGCAGGTTGTAGAGGCTGTCGTCGAAGCGCATGGTGCTCACCGGGCCCTGGATCTGCCCGTTCTCCACCCAGAAAGTGGCGAAGCGGGTCAGCCCGGTCATGCGCGCCGCCGGCAGGTCCGAGTAGTTCAGGTACCAGAGGTTGCTGATGTAAAGGCCAGTGCCCAGGCGTTCGAGAATCTGCTCGCCGGGCAGGTTGCCCGGCGCCAGGCTCAGCGCGCAGGGCGACTCGTAGCTGTCGGCGCCATTGGCCCGCTGGCCGAATTCGACGGCGCTGCGCGCACTCACCAGTCGCTCCAGCGCCCGCCCTTCGCCGATCAGCAGCAGGTCTCGGCGCGGCGAGCCCTCGTCGGAGAAGGCCGGACTCAGCGAGCCGCTGACCTGTTCGCTGAAGCTCACCAGTGGGCTCAACTGCGCGTCGCCGTTGTACAGGCGCTGCAACGGGCTGTTGCCAGTGGCCAGGGCTTGTGTCGAGAAGCCTCCCCAGCACAGCATGCCGGCGATCTCGTCCATCGCCGCCGGCGCCAGGTAGGCGCGGTAGCTGCCGGGCTTGAGGGTGACGGCCGGGCGCCCCAGGTGCGCCAACTGTTCGCGAGCCTGACACAGGCGTGCGGCAAAGGTTTCGCCGCTCCAGGCCTGCCCTGCGTAGTTGGCTTTGACGGCTTGGCCGTTGGCGTGGAACAGGCTCCAGTCAAAGTTGAAACTGTTGGCCTGGTGCCAGCCAAAGGCGCCGAACGAGCTGGCGAAGCCGCGGCAGATGGGGCCGGCGGCATAGATGCCGACCAGGTCCAGATCGCCGGCTCCACGCTCGACCAAGGCCAGCACTTCGTCCAGCTCGGGCAGTGGCTGCTCCTGCAGGCTATGGCTGTGCCAGGCGCTGTCGTCGAGGTTCAGGTAGGGATCTACAGCCAGCAGCGGCAGGGTCTGGCGCAGCTGCGCCAGGGCATCGTGCAGGCGCTGGCGGTCCAGCTCTGAATCGTCGCCCAGGGTGATCTGTTGCTCGGCCTGGCGCCCGTCGCGGACCAGCCGCAACTGCACGCTGGCCTGGCTGACCAGCCCGGCTTGGCGCACCTTGGCGTGGTTGAAACGCACGAACTGCGAGTGCTCGGCGCTGTAGCCCAGGGTGAACTGCTCACCGGGCTGCATGGCGGCGTTCAGGCCATCGAGCAAGCTTTCGAAACGTTGCTGGTAGACGGTGCTCATCAGGCGTCCCCTCCGAATACGTCGATCTGGCGGAACACGCAGGCCGGCGAGGCGTGGCCGACCCGCACCACCTGGTTGGGCTCGCCTTTGCCGCAGTTGGGCGTGCCGAGTACCTGGAAGGTACTGCGGTCACCGACCGCCGAGAGGTTGCGCCAGAAGTCGGCGGAGATGCCGCGATAGTTCGGGTTCTTCACCACGCCCTTGAGTTCGCCGTTCTCGATCAGTTGGCCCCACTCACAACCGAACTGGAATTTGTTGCGCGCATCATCAATGGACCAGGAGCGGTTGGTGCGCATCAGGATGCCGTGCTCGATGCCGGCGATCAGTTGCGCAAGCGTCTGGTCGCCCGGCTCGATATTGAGGTTGGCCATGCGGTCGATCGGCGCGCGGTTCCAGCCGCAGGCGCGGCTGTTGGCCACGCCGTCCAGGCCCGAGCGCAGTTGCGACAGGGCGCCACCCAGGGGGCGCACCAGCAGGCCATCACGGATCAGGAACTGCTTGCTGGCCGGAGTGCCGTCGTCATCGAAGCTGTAGCTGGCCAGCTCCTCATGGATTGTCGGGTCGAAGGTCACGTTGAGCAGCTTCGAGCCGTACTGTAGATGACCGAAGTCGCCGGCTTTGACGAAGCTGGTGCCTGCGTAGTTGCGCTCATCGCCGAGAATGCGGTCCAGTTCCAGCGGGTGGCCGATGGATTCGTGGATCTGCAGCATCATCTGGTCGGGCATCAGCAACAGATCGCGCTGACCGGCCGGGGTGTTCGGTGCCAGCAGCAGTTGCAGCGCCTCGTCGGCCACCCGGCGGGCCGCGCCGACCAGGCCGCAGCGCTCGACCACTTCGAAGCCGCCTTGCTGGCCGAAGTTCTCCCGGCCCAGGCTGCGGCTCTGGCTGTCCTGGCCGTCGCTGGCGGTGACGGCCAAGCCTGGGTAGATGAAGCGCTGGGCGTGACGCAGCTCGGCGCCGGCGGAGTTCAGGTAGGTCTGTTCGACCACACTGAAGCCCAGGCTCGCCTGCCAGTCCACCAGGCGCTCGTCCCTGGGCACGCTGGCCGATTCGGCGGCGAGCAGCTCCAGGCAGTCGGCGAGGTTGGGCAGGGACTGTTCGAAATTGGGCGAGACATGATCGTGACGCCCGCTCGGGGCGGCTTGGCCGCTCAGGTCGAGCAGGCTGCTGGCCTTGATCCGCCGGGCGAGTGCCTCGGCCTGTTCCAGGGCGCGTTGCAGGCCTGCCTGGGACAGGTCGGCGGTGGCCGCGTAGGCCTCGACGCCATTGACCCGCACAGTGAGCATGGCGCCTTCGTCCTGGCTGAAGAAGGGCGGCTCAGCGACGTTGCGCCGAACCGACAGTGACTGGTGCGATTGCTTCACATGGCGAAGCGAGAACAGTTCGGCCGTGCTGCGCAGCGCTTGGAAACGCTGGCGCAGCAGGGTGCTGGAGTCGAACATGGGAAACCTCCGTGTGCGCGGTGGCTCCCCCTAGAACCACCCCTCTTGCATGCCCAGGCACGTATCGTCGCGGGCCTCGAGCAAAGCGAGGTCATTATGGCAGCCCGGCACTTCCCAGGTGAGGAAATAACGCGCGGCCTGGAGCTTGCCTTGGTAGAAGTCGCGGTCGCGGCCCTTGAGCAGGCCGACCTCGGCATGGATGGCCTGCTCCAGCCAGCGCCAGCCGATCACGCAGTGGCCGAAGGCCTTGAGGTACAGCGCCGAGTTGGCCAGGGCCCCAGCGACCTTGCCTTGGGCCAGGTCACCGAGCAGGACGAGGGTGACCGCTTGCAGGCGATTGACCAGCTGTTCCAGTGGCTGGCGCAGGTTGTCCAGGTTCGGATGATGGCTGGCGCGCTCGCAGGTGCCGGCGATCCGGCGGATCAGTTGCTTGAGCCCGGCGCCGTTGTTCTGCGCCAGCTTGCGCCCGAGCAGGTCGAGCGACTGGATGCCTTCGGTACCTTCGTGGATCGGGTTGAGGCGGTTGTCGCGGTAGTACTGTTCCACCGGGTACTCGCGGGTATAGCCGTGGCCGCCCAGGATCTGGATTGCCAGCTCGTTGGCCTTCAGGCAGAACGCCGAAGGCCAGGACTTGACGATCGGGGTGAGCAGGTCGAGCAATTCCTGGGCTTGCTGGCGGGTGTTTTCATCCGCCGCCGTGTGGGTGTCATCGAACAGCCGGGCCGCGTACAGGCCCAGGTCGAAAGCACCCTCCACGTAGGCCTTCTGTGCCAGCAGCATGCGCTTGACATCGCTGTGCTCGATGATCGGCACAGCGGGGCTGTGCGGGTCCTTGTTGTCCGGCAGGCGGCCCTGTGGGCGTTGGCGGGCGTACTCCAGTGAATACAGGTAGCCGGCGTAGCCGAGCATCACCGCGCCCATGCCGACGCCGATGCGCGCCTCGTTCATCATCTGGAACATGCAGGCCAGGCCCTGGTGCGGCTGGCCGACCAGGTAGCCGACGCACTGGCCGTTGTCGCCGAAATTGAGCGCGGTAGAAGTGGTGCCGCGCCAGCCCATCTTGTGGAACAGCCCGGCCAGCAGCACATCGTTGCGCGGACCCAGGCTGCCGTCGGGGTTGACCAGGTACTTGGGCACGATGAACAGCGAGATGCCCTTCACCCCGGCCGGCGCGTCCGGCAGCTTGGCCAGGACCATGTGCACGATGTTCTCGGACAACTCGTGGTCGCCGCCGGAGATGAAGATCTTGTTGCCTCTGAGCCGGTAGCTGCCGTCACCTGCGGGTTCGGCGCGGGTGCGGATATCGGCCAGCGACGAGCCGGCATGCGGCTCGGTCAGGGCCATGGTGCCGAAGTAGCGGCCCTCGATCATCGGCTGCAGGAACAGGCGCTTTTGCTCCTCAGTGCCGAAACTCTCGATCAGGTTGGCCGCGCCCATGGTCAGGAACGGGTAGGCCGTGGTGCCGGCGTTGGCCGCCTGGAAGTGGGCGAAGCAGGCTTGCGATACCAGGCTGGGCAGCTGCATGCCGCCGACTTCGAAGTCGCGGTTGGCGTTGAGAAAGCCCGCTTCGAGGAAGGCGTCTACGGCCGGTTTCACTTCCGGGATCAGCTCGGCACGGCCGTCCACGTAGCGGGGCTCGTTTTCATCGCCTTTGCGGTTGTGCGGGGCGAAGTACTTTTCGGCAACGGTGCGGGCGGTGGTCAGCGCCGCGTCGAAGGTCTCGCGGCTGTGCTCGGCGAAGCGCGGACGCTGGGTCAGGGCCTCGGCGTCGAGGACTTCGTAGAGTTCGAAGGCGAGGTTGCGGCTGCTGAGGAGTTGCTCGGACATGGCTGCATTCCTGGTTCGGGGTGCAGCGAGTCTAGGCGGGGTGGTGGGGCAGGGGACAGGTTAATTGGTGTGGGTGATATGGGGGCAGAAGTGGCCATCGCCCAGGTCACCTTGGGCAACCTGACCATCACCGGGATCATGGAGGAAAAGCTCCAACTGCTCTGGGCCTCGTATTACCTGAGCGCCCTGGCCAAGGCGCTGATGGACGATGCCGAACTGGGCATGGGGTGTTGACGACCCAAAAAGGGCATCGCGGGGCAAGTCGCATCGGCGCACCGCCGCTCCCACGCATTTGAGTACTGCTGCAGGAGTGGGGCTGTCTTGATATCGCGCCAAGCGCCGGTTTGGGACAGCTCCTACATGGCAGCAGGATTTAACGCTGTTCTGCCGCTGCGGAAATTCCGGTTCCATATCCACCTTTCCCAGCGGCAATCAGTTCTCCAAATAGTTTCAGGGCTCGACCTTGCGAGTTGTACACAAGTTTGTACAATGTTTGGCAGGCAGGTCGCACAGCGCCGACCTGCCATCAAGGCCTGTTGACTCTCGAGAACTGATCCAGGCGGTACCTGGAAAGGAAGGAAAAATGCATGTACTGACGTTCAGCCAGGCACGCGCCGACCTGAAGCAGACAATGGACGACGTATGCCGGGACCATGAGCCGGCAGTCATCACACGTCAGCGTGGCGAGCCGGTCGTGATGATTTCGCTCGAGGACTACAACGGCATGCGCGAGACCATGTACCTGCTGGAGTCGTCCGCGAACGCCAAGCGTCTTCGCGCTTCCATTGCTCAGCTCCGGGCTGGTAAGGCCGTTACCCAGGAACTGGCACTCGATGAATGTGAAAGCCAAGCAACGAAACAAGACTGAGGCGCGAAGCACCACAAGCGTGGCCTTCACTGCTGAGGGGTGGGAAGACTACGGTTACTGGCGAAACAGTGATGTCGCTATCTTCCAGCGCATCAACATGATGATCTGTGAGTGCCTGCGCAGCCCTTTCAAAGGCACCGGCAAGCCAGAGCCGCTCAAAGGCGACTTGTCAGGTTTCTGGTCTCGCCGTATCACTCGCGAACACCGATTGGTCTACTTCTACGAGGCGGGAACCCTGACCATCCTGCAGTGCCGTTACCACTATGACGATTAGGCCAAGCGCCCACAAAAAAGGAGAGCCGAAGCTCTCCTTTTTTGTTAGATCGGTGTCAGCCGATGGTCATCAGGCTGGCGTTACCACCCGCTGCCGCGGTGTTCACACTCACCGCCCGCTCGATCACCAGGCGCTCCAGGGCGATCTGGTGATCGCCGCTCGACAGCCCATGCACGCCGACGATCGCGCCGGCACGCTTGGCCACCTGCTCGCAGACGCCGCGCAACTGGTCGGAGTGACCGTGGTGGATGACCGCGTCAAAGGCGACCTCATCCTTGCTCCAGTCAGCCACCAGCTTGATCTTCGCTTGCAGCTCCTTCGGCAGACGAGCGCGCACGGTCTTGGCCGGCTCGCCGTCCTGGAACACCGCCGAGCTACCCACGGCCAGCACCGCTGCCAGCTGGGCCAGCAGGTCGGCCTCGTTGTCGGCCAGGCACAGCACGTGTTCGCGTGGCAGCACGCTGTAGGTGTTGCGCTCGCCGGTCGGGCCTGGCAGCACGCGGGTGATACCACTCTGCGACTGCTCGGCGAACTGCTCGCACAGCGCGGCCAGGTCGCTCATCTGGCTGCTGGCCGCCCAGGTCTTGAGGGTTGTCAGCGGCTTGAGCTGCTGGTCGCGCAGGGTGGTGTCGGCCTGGCTGCGCGCATCGTCGGCCTGGAAGTGGCGGGCGATGGCATCGGCCGGGCGGGTCGACAGCAGGCGGTACAGGTACAGCGGGCCGCCGGCTTTCGGGCCGGTGCCCGACAGGCCTTCACCGCCGAACGGCTGCACGCCGACCACGGCGCCGACGATGTTGCGGTTGACGTACATGTTGCCGGCGTTGACGTTGTCCACCACCTTGGCGATGGTCTCGTCGATGCGGGTGTGCACGCCTAGGGTCAGGCCGTAGCCGGAGGCGTTGATCTGCTCGATCAGCTGGTCCAGGTCCTTGCGGTTGTAGCGCACCACGTGCAACACCGGGCCAAAGATCTCGCGCTTGAGCTCGTCGAAGCTTTCCAGTTCGATCAGGGTCGGCATCACGAAGGTGCCGCGCTTGATCTCCTCGCCTTCGGCGATAGCCACCTGGTAGACGGTGCGGCCTTTGTCGCGCATGGCCTGGATGTGCTTCTCGATGCCCGCCTTGGCTTCGGCGTCGATCACCGGGCCGATGTCTACCGACAGGCGCTCGGGGTTACCCAGGCGGCTTTCGGCCATGGCGCCCTTGAGCATCTCGATCACGCGGTCGGCGGAGTCTTCCTGCAGGCACAGCACGCGCAGGGCCGAGCAACGCTGGCCGGCGCTGTCGAAGGCCGAGGACACCACGTCGATCACCACCTGCTCGGTCAGCGCCGAGGAGTCGACGATCATGGCGTTCTGGCCGCCGGTCTCGGCGATCAGCGGGATCGGCCGGCCCTGGTTGTCCAGGCGCCCGGCGATGTTGCGTTGCAGCAGGCGGGCGACTTCGGTGGAACCGGTGAACATCACACCTTTGACACGCTCGTCACCGACCAGGCCGGCACCGACGGTTTCGCCCTGGCCAGGCAGCAGTTGCAGCACGCCTTCCGGGATGCCGGCTTCCAGCAACAGGCGCACGGCCTGGGCGGCGACCAGCGGGGTCTGTTCGGCTGGCTTGGCCAGTACCGGGTTGCCGGCGGCCAGGGCCGCGGCCACCTGGCCGGAGAAGATCGCCAGCGGGAAGTTCCACGGGCTGATGCACACCACCGGGCCCAATGGGCGGCAGCTGTCGTTGCGCAGATCGTTGCGTGCCTGCACCGCGTAGTAGCGCAGGAAGTCCACCGCCTCGCGCACTTCGGCGATGGCGTTGGCGAAGGTCTTGCCGGCTTCGCGCACCAGCAGGCCCATCAGCGGCTGGATATCGGCTTCCATCAGGTCGGCGGCGCGTTCGAGGATCGCGGCGCGCTCGGCCGGTGGGGTGGCCTGCCAGATTGGCGCGGCGTTCAGCGCGCACTGGATGGCATTGTCGACGTCGGCGACGGTGGCTTCCTGCACATGGCCGACCACATCGCGATGGTCGGACGGGTTTAGCACTGCGCTGGCCGGTTGCTCGCTAGTGGCGCAGGCCAGCAGCGGCGTGGCCTTCCAGTCGTTATGAGCGGTGGCCAGCAGGGCGCAGGACAGCGACGCCAGGCGGTGTTCGTTGGCCATGTCGATGCCGGCCGAGTTGGCCCGCTCGCTGCCGTACAGCTCACGCGGCATCGGGATGCGCGGGTGCGGTAGGCCGATGCTGCCTTCCTGGGTGCCCATGCGCTCGATGCTGGCGACCGGGTCGGCGACCAGTTCCTGGATCGAGATCGAGTGGTCGGCGATGCGGTTGACGAACGAGGTGTTGGCGCCGTTTTCCAGCAGGCGACGCACCAGGTAGGCCAGCAGGGTTTCGTGGGTGCCGACCGGGGCGTACACGCGGCACGGACGGTTCAGTTTGCCTTCGGAGACCTTGCCTACCACTTGCTCGTACAGTGGCTCGCCCATGCCGTGCAGGCACTGGAACTCGTACTGGCCCGGGTAGTAGTTCTGCCCGGCGATGGTGTAGATGGCCGACAGGGTGTGGGCGTTGTGGGTGGCGAACTGCGGGTAAATGGCTTCTGGCACGGCCAGCAGCTTGCGGGCGCAGGCGACGTAGGAAACGTCGGTGTACACCTTGCGGGTGTACACCGGGTAGCCTTCCAGGCCCTCGACCTGGGCGCGCTTGATCTCGCTGTCCCAGTAGGCGCCCTTCACCAGGCGAATCATCAGACGGTGGCGGCTGCGCTTGGCCAGGTCGATGACGTAGTCGATCACGTACGGGCAGCGCTTCTGGTAGGCCTGGATGACGAAGCCGATGCCGTTCCAGCCGGCCAGCGACGGCTCGAAGCACAGGCGTTCGAGCAGGTCCAGCGACAGCTCCAGGCGGTCGGCTTCCTCGGCGTCGATGTTCAGGCCGATGTCGTACTGCTTGGCCAGCAGGGTCAGCGACAGCAGGCGCGGGTACAGCTCGCTCATCACGCGCTCGTACTGGGCGCGGCTGTAGCGCGGGTGCAGGGCCGAGAGCTTGATCGAGATGCCCGGGCCTTCATAGATGCCACGGCCGTGCGAGGCCTTGCCGATCGAATGGATCGCCTGCTCGTAGGAGGCCAGGTACTTCTGCGCGTCGTGCTCGGTCAGCGCGGCTTCGCCGAGCATGTCGTAGCTGTAGCGGAAACCCTTGGATTCGAACTTGCTGGCATTGGCCAGCGCCTCGGCGATGGTTTCGCCGGTGACGAACTGTTCGCCCATCAGGCGCATGGCCATGTCGACGCCCTTGCGGATCATCGGCTCGCCGCTCTTGCCGATGATGCGGGTGAGCGAGGAGGTCAGGCCGGATTCATTGTGGGTGCTGACCAGCTTGCCGGTCAGCAGCAGGCCCCAGGTGGCGGCGTTGACGAACAGTGACGGGCTGTTGCCCAGGTGCGGCTGCCAGTTGCCGGTGCTGATCTTGTCGCGGATCAGCGCGTCACGGGTACCTTTGTCGGGGATGCGCAGCAGCGCTTCGGCCAGGCACATCAGCGCCACGCCTTCCTGGGACGACAGAGAAAACTCCTGCAGCAGGCCCTGGACGATGCCAGCGCGGCCGCCGGCGCTCTTCTGGTTGCGCAGCTTGTCGGCCAGGCTTGCGGCCAGCTTGTTGGTGGCTTCGGCCTGGGCCGCCGGCAGGCGTGCCTGCTCCAGCAGCATTGGCACCACTTCCTGTTCGGGGCGGCGGTAGGCAGCGGTGATCGCCGAGCGCAGCACCGATTGCGGCAGGATGCTTTCGGCGAACTCCAGGAAGCACTGGTGGGCGTGCTCGGCCGGGGCTTCGCCGGCATCGTCGCCGAGTGCGGCCGCGTGGCCATTGAGTTCGTTCAGGGTGGCGCCACCCTCGAGCTTCTCGAGATAGTTGAAAATCGCTTGCTTGATCAACCAGTGCGGTGTGCGGTCGATGGACTGCGCAGCTGCTTTGAGTCGCTCACGGGTCGGGTCGTCGAGTTTGACCCCAAGGGTGGTCGTCGCCATTTCTTATCCTCGTTATTGCCACGGATGTGGCCTAAGCTGACGGCAAGATTAGCCTGTAGGACAATTCGGGTGCAACCGGGTGCAACCCTAATTTTTCAAGGTAAAGGTGCTACTCGTCTGAAGGGTGTTTCCGTACAACCGAAACGGTCTTTATTGGCGCTTTTTGTTATGTAAAACGCTGTGTTTGCTCCGAATTGGAGCAAGAATGCGGTTTTATCTGAAAATGCAGGGTTGGGTGCAACTGGCAAATGAAAAATGGTTGCACCTCGTTCACGTTGTTGCATAGGATTCGCCGCCTGGGTGCAACCGTCGTCGTGCACGGCGGGTCGCAAGAGATAAAAACAACGCCAGGGCACAACTCATGGGCAATCCACTAACGATCACTTTCGTGGTCTACATTGCGGTAATGGTGCTGATCGGCTTTGCCGCCTATCGCTCCACCAAGAACCTTTCCGACTACATTCTCGGCGGCCGTAGCCTCGGCAGCGTGGTTACCGCGCTTTCCGCCGGCGCATCGGACATGAGCGGCTGGCTGTTGATGGGCTTGCCGGGCGCCATCTACTTCGCGGGCCTCTCCGAAGCCTGGATCGCCATCGGCCTGACCGTCGGCGCCTACCTCAACTGGCTGTTCGTTGCCGGCCGCCTGCGTGTGCAGACCGAGCACAACGGTGACGCCCTGACGCTGCCGGACTACTTCTCCAGCCGCTTCGAAGACCAGAGCGGCCTGCTGCGGATCATCTCCGCGATCGTGATCCTGGTGTTCTTCACCATCTACTGTGCCTCTGGCATCGTTGCCGGTGCCCGCTTGTTCGAAAGCACCTTCGGCATGTCTTACGAGACCGCGCTGTGGGCTGGCGCTGCGGCAACCATCGCCTACACCTTCATCGGTGGTTTCCTGGCAGTGAGCTGGACCGACACCGTGCAGGCGTCGCTGATGATCTTCGCGCTGATCCTCACGCCGATCATCGTGCTGATTTCCACCGGAGGCTTCGACACCACGTTCCTTGCCATCGAGGCGGTGAACCCGGCGCACTTCGACATGTTCAAGGGCGCCACCTTCATCGGTATCATCTCGCTGATGGGCTGGGGCCTGGGCTACTTCGGCCAGCCGCATATCCTGGCGCGCTTCATGGCCGCCGACTCGGTCAAGTCGATCGCCAAGGCGCGCCGTATCTCCATGACCTGGATGATCCTGTGCCTGGCTGGTACCTGCGCCGTGGGCTTCTTCGGCATCGCCTACTTCTCGGCGCACCCGGACCTCGCTGGCCCGGTCACCGAGAACCACGAGCGTGTGTTCATCGAGCTGGCCAAGATCCTGTTCAACCCATGGGTCGCCGGTGTGCTGCTGTCGGCCATCCTGGCGGCGGTGATGAGCACCCTGAGCTGCCAGCTGCTGGTGTGCTCCAGTGCCCTGACCGAGGACTTCTACAAGTCGTTCCTGCGCAAGAACGCTTCGCAGCGTGAACTGGTTTGGGTCGGCCGCCTGATGGTGCTGGCCGTCGCGCTGATCGCCATCGCCATGGCCGCCAACCCCGAAAACCGCGTGTTGGGCCTGGTGGCCTACGCCTGGGCTGGCTTCGGCGCCGCCTTCGGCCCTGTTGTGCTGCTTTCGGTGCTGTGGAAAGGCATGACCCGCAATGGCGCGTTGGCGGGCATCGTGGTCGGTGCGCTGACCGTGATCGTCTGGAAACAACTGGGTACCGGCCTGTACGAGATCATCCCGGGCTTCCTGTTCGCCAGCATCGCCATCTTCCTGGTGAGCAAGCTGGGCAGCCCGTCGAACAGCATGGTTTCGCGCTTTGAAACCGCTGATGCGCAGTATCACGCCGACAAGTAACGCCTGCTGAACTGGCGTCGCCTTCATCGCCGGCAAGGCGGCTCCCACAGGGATAAACTCAAATCTGTGGGAGCCGGCTTGCCGGCGATGGGGTTCAAATCGATCGACCGCCGTACCTGACGTCTCCCTCGCGACAAGGTAAACTTGCCGCCCCCGCAGGAGCCGCCATGAACTATCGTCACGCCTTCCACGCCGGCAACCATGCCGACGTCCTCAAGCACATCGTGCTTACCCGCCTCATCGCCCTGATGTCGCGCAAGGAGCAGCCGTTCGCCTACATCGATACCCACGCAGGGCTTGGCCTGTACGACCTGCAGGGCGATCAGGCGAGCCGTACCGGTGAGTACCTCGAAGGCGTCGCCCGCCTGTGGAATCGCGATGACCTGCCGGCCGTCACCGCCGACTATCTGGGCGTCATCAAGCGCCTGAACAAGAATGGCGAACTGCGCTATTACCCGGGCTCCCCTGAGCTGGCCCGGCGCTTGATGCGTGAACAGGACCGTGCACAGCTCAACGAAAAGCACCCTGAAGACGGCGTGCTGCTCAAAGAGAACATGAAGAAGGACCCGCGAGTCACCGTGCACCTGGGCGAGGGCTGGCATATCCCGCGGGCGCTGCTGCCGGTGCAGGAAAAACGCGCGATCATGCTGATCGACCCGCCGTTCGAGCAGGCCGACGAGCTCAAGCGCTGCACCGTGGCGATGAAGGAGGCGATCGGTCGCATGCGCCAGACCGTCGCGGCCATCTGGTACCCGATCAAGGACCAGCGTTCGCTGACCCGCTTCTACCAGGACCTCACCAGCACCGGCGCGCCCAAGCTGTTGCGCGTGGAGCTGTATGTGCATCACCAGGACAGCCCGCAGGGCCTGAATGGCTCGGGCCTGGCCATCGCCAACCCACCGTGGGGCCTGGAGGATGAGCTCAAGACGCTGCTGCCGTGGCTGGCCAAGGAGCTGGCGCAGACCGCCGGCAGCTTCCGCATGGACTGGCTGATCGCCGAATAAACAGGCGTCGCAGGCAGCGTGGGAGCCGCGATGCGGCGGCCCGACTTGCCCGGTGATGGCGTCAGCAAATCCAGCGCCATCGCGGGGCAAGCCCGCTGCCACGTCCATGCATCGCGTCAGGCGATCTTTGCGTTATAATCCCGCCCTTTAGCCGCCATCCGCCTGAATGGCCGGTGGCGCACTTCATACCGATTTGAGAGGCTAACCCCTTGGCACTGACGATTCTTGGCCTGTCCGGCGCCCTTAGCCATGACCCTTCCGCGGCCCTGTACATCGACGGCAAGCTGATTGCCGCCGCCGAAGAAGAGCGCTTCGTGCGTGACAAGCATGCGAAGAACCGCATGCCCTACGAGTCGGCGAAGTTCTGCCTGGAGCAGGCCGGCATCAAGCCGTCGGACGTCGACGTGGTGGCCATTCCTTTCGCCCCGATCAGCCTGTTCGGCAAGGCCCGCTGGCACTACGCCAAGCGCTACTGGTACGCCCCGGATCGCGCTCTCGACGCGCTGCTGATGGGCAACCGCCGTTACAAGCGCTACCGCAAGAAGATCGTCTGGTGCCTGGAGCAGCTGGGCTTCGATCCGAAGAAGATCAAGATCGAACCGGTCGAGCACCACCTGGCCCACGCGTCCAGCGCCTATCACTGCTCGGGCTTCAAAGAGAAGACCGCGATCCTCGGCATCGACGGCAAGGGCGAGTACGCCACTACCTTCTTCGGCTATGGCGAAAACGGCAAGATCCACAAGATCAAGGAATTCTTCGACCCGGACTCCCTGGGTGGCCTGTATGGCGCGATCACCGAGTTCCTCGGCTTCGAGATGCTCGATGGCGAGTTCAAGGTCATGGGCATGGCGCCGTATGGCGATGCCAGCAAATATGACTTCTCGCGCCTGGCCAGCTTCGAAAACGGCGAACTGGTGATCAACACCGAGTACGCCAACGTCATCGGTCTGCGCCGCTATAAAGAGAAGGGCAAGGGCTTCTACTTCTCGCCCAAGCTGATCGAGTGGCTGGGTCCGAAGCGCGAAGGCGACATCGCCGACGAGCCGTATATCCACTATGCGGCGAGCATGCAGGCATTGTTCGAGAAGCTCGCCCTGCAGATGATCGACCACTACCTGGGCGATACCCTGAAAGAGACCGGCAAGCTGGCCTTCGCCGGCGGCTGTGCGCTGAACGTCAAGCTGAACCAGAAGATCATCGCCCGTGACGACGTGAAGGAGCTGTTCGTCCAGCCGGCCTCCGGTGACGCCGGTACCGCAGTGGGTGCTGCTGCCTATGTGTCCCATGCCCGTGGCGTGCCGGTCGAGAAGATGGAGCACGTCTACCTCGGCCCTGCGTACTCCAACGAAGACGTGATCGCCGCCTGCGCCCGTCACCCGAGCAAACCGGTATGGCGCAAGCTCGAGAACATGCCTGAGCAGATCGCCAAGATCATGGTCGACGGCAACCCGGTGGCCTGGTTCCAGGGGCGCATGGAGTTCGGCCCTCGCGCACTGGGTGGTCGCTCGATCATCGGTTGCCCGAGCGTGCCGGGCGTGGCCGATCGCATCAACCACCAGATCAAGTTCCGCGAGCGCTGGAGGCCTTTCTGCCCGTCGATGCTCGACACCGTTGCGCCGCAGATGATCAAGATCGATCATCCGGCGCCGTTCATGACCTTCACCTTCGAAGTGGCTGAAGAGTGGAAGACCCGTGTGCCGGAAGTGGTCCACGAGGACGGTACCTCGCGCGCCCAGGTGCTCAAGCGCGAGTACAACCCGCGCTACTACGACATGATGAAGGCGTTGGAAAACCTGACCGGCAACGGCGTGTCGCTGAACACCTCGCTCAACCGCCGTGGCGAACCGATGATCTGCTCGCCGACCGATGCCCTGAATATGTTCTTCGGTTCGGATCTGCAGTACCTGATCATGGAAGACATCCTGGTGGTCAAGGAAGGCGCCGCGCCGTATGACCAGCCGCTCTGAACCGCGGATCCTGCAGTTCTGCCATGGCTATGACGGGCCGTTCCTCGACTGCGCCCGTCAATATGCCAGCCTGTTCCAGGGCAGCGGCTACAAGGTCACCACCGTGTTCCTCACCGGGGCTGCCGACGCGCAGGTCGCCGCCGGCTGCGCCTCGGACGAGGTGTTGTTCCTGGAGTTCAGCTCCAAGGCCGTGCGCGGCCTGAAGCTGGGCGCCATCGCCGCGCTGCGCAAGATCGCCGCGCAGCGCAATTTCGCGTTCTGCATCGCTCACCGCTTCAAACCGATCTATGTCGCGCTGCTGGCCACCGGTCTGCCGGTGATCGGCGTGCACCACGCGTTTGGCGACTACCAGCGCAAGGGGCGCCGACTGTTTGCCAACCTGTTCCGCAAGCGCCTGAGCCTGCTCGGTGTCTCGGATGCGGTGCGCGACGACATGCGCCGCTGCCTGGGGCGGTGGCCGGCCGAGCGTATCCAGACCCTGTACAACCGCATCGATGTCGAGGCATTGCAGGCCAGCCTGGTGCCGCGTGACGAGGCGCGTCGTGCCTTGGGCCTGGATGAACAGGCCTGGGTGGTCGGCAATGTCGGCCGTCTGCACCCGGACAAGGACCAGGCCACGCTGTTGCGCGGCTTTGCCGAAGCCTTGCCTGGCCTGCCGGCTGGGGCGCGGCTGGCAATCCTGGGCAAGGGGCGTCTCGAGGCACCGCTCAAGGCATTGGCCAGTGAGCTGGGCATTGCCGGGCAGGTGGACTTCCTCGGCCAGGTGCCGGACGCCCGCCGTTACTTCAGCGCCTTCGATGTGTTCGCGCTGAGCTCCGATCATGAGCCTTTCGGCATGGTCCTGCTCGAGGCCATGGTGGCGGGCGTGCCGCTGCTGGCCACCGCCTGTGGCGGCGCTCGGGAGGTGGTCGAGGGTGTGGGCGTGCTGTTCCCGCTGGGCGATGCCGCGCAGCTGGCCCAAGGCCTGAAGCATATGGCCGGGCTGGACGCCGGGCAGCGCGAGGCCTGTGCTTTGCACATGCTACAGCGCCTGCAGCAGCGTTTCAGCGACCAGGCGGTGCGCGATGCCTTCTGGCAGTTGCCGCAGATGCGTGCGCTGGTGGCGGAGGCCTGATGCTCAATCACCTCAAGGCCTGGCGCGAGCGCGGCTGGCAAGTGGTCGACGCGGCCGAGTACAACGATGCCTGGCAGCGTTTCGGCGGCAGTGTCGCCACGCACCCGCTGGTGGTCGAGCAACTGGCGGACCTGGCCGGGATCCCGGTGCGTTACCTCGGTTGGTTCCAGGGCGGCGAGCTCAAGGCCGCGCTGCCGACCTGGGGGCGCCACCTGGCGCTGTCCAAGGATGTACTCAAGCGCGAAGGCAAGAAAGGCCTGTTCGACCTGGGCAATGCCGAGATCATCCTGCCGGCGGCCATGGATGTCGGTGCGCCGTTGCGCCACGCCGGGCGCTACCTGTCGGAGCTGAACCAGGGGCGTTTCACCGGCTTGAAGGCGCAGCCCGAGCAGTTGGCCATGGCACGTGCGCATGAGGACCTGTCGAAGAAGTTCCGCTATAACCAGCGCCGTGAGCTGCGCCTGCTGGAAGAGGCTGGCGGCCAGGTTCGACCGATTGGCGATTTCACTGCAGCCGAGATCGCGGCGATGTACTGTGAATTGTTCCAGCGTCGCTGGGGTTTCCCGGCCACCGGTGCCGCCCGCATGGCCGAAGTGATCGAGCGCTTGCGCGAGCTGCTGATCGGCTCGGTGCTGTTCCTCGAGGGGGCGCCAATCGCCATTCAGCTGGTGTATCGCGTCGAGGCGCCGCAGTGGATCAGCGTCGAGTACGTCAACGGTGGTGTCGACCCTGACACCAAGGCCTTCAGCCCTGGGAGCGTATTGAGCTTCATCAACACCCAGTCTGCCTGGGAGGATGCCACGGCCCGGGGCAAGGCGCTGCGGTTCTCGTTCGGTCGTGCAGACCGAGAGTACAAGGACCGTTGGTGCAACCCTGTACCGGTGTTCCAGTCGTGAGCCGCAAGCAGCAGTTGCTCAAGCGCCACCGGCGCAACAAGCGCCTGGGGCTGCTGGTGGGCCTGCTGCTGCTGGTCGCGTTGGGCGTGTTCGGCGCGTGGTGGTTGCCGCTGTTGTTGCTACCGCTGTTGTGGGTGGCACACGAGGCCTGGTTCGCCGATCATCTGTTCTACTCACCGGGCGAAGACTACGCCTACCGTTTTGCCAAGGACACTCGAGAAGTCGCAGCGAGCCTGCAGGTCGATCTGCTGCAAACCGATGTTGCACTGCAAGGTGACGAGACACTGATCCTTGAAATCGGTATTCGCAGCAATTGGCTCGGGCGCTTCCTTGATCCTCGCGTCGAGCTGCTGGCGGGCGCCGCCAGCGACGTGCAAACGTTCGAGCGTGGCGTCAAAGGGGTGCGTTTCCTCAACCTGACCGGGTTGGCCGAACCGTTGGCGGCCGGCACTTTGCGCCTGCGTGGTCGGCATTGCCGATTGCAGCAATCGCCGCGCCTGTGGATAACTCCGGCGGTCGAATTGCGCAAACGCCGAGTGATGGTCATCGCTCCCCATGCCGATGATGCCGAGTTGGCGGCCTATGGCCTCTACAGCCAGGCCGACGAAACCTGGGTGGTCACCCTGACGGCCGGTGAGATCGAGGCCGAACACTACCAGACCATGGGCCTGGCCAAGGCCGAGGCGGCCAGGCTGAAGGGACGGTTGCGCGCCTGGGACAGCATCGCCGTGCCACGTTGGGCCGGCGTGCCGGAGTCGCGCTGCGTGCAACTGGGCTACTTTTGCCTGCAATTGCCAGTCATGCAGGCTGCGCCGGATCTGCCGGTGCGCTCGCGTGAAGCCGACCTTGCCGACATTCGTCCCTTCCGACGTTTCAATCCGTTCCCGCTGCCGGCCGATATCGATGGTGCGCCGACCTGGCACAACCTGCTGGCCGACCTGCGTGCCCTGTTCGAGATGGCCCGGCCCCAGGTGCTGGTGATGCCGCATTCGGTGCTCGATCCGCACCCGGACCACATCTGTGCCCAGGCCGCTGTGCTCGAGGCGCTGCAAGGCCTGGCATGGCAGCCTGAAACGTTGTTGTGCTACGCCAACCACCTCCATGACAACGACCGCTGGCCGATGGGCGAGAGCGGAGATGGCGTGGCCCTGCCGCCGCAGCTGGAAGCCGCCGAAGCCTGGTCACCCTGCAGCCTGGTGCTGGATATCGACACCCAGCGCGACAAGGCCATGGCCCTGGGCATGATGCATGACCTGCAACCTGCGCCCCCCTTCAAGCGTCGTCTGCGCCGTGCGTTGCAACGCTGGCTGGCAGGGCGCCGCCCATCGCCGTACGGAGAGAACGAATTCTTCCGCAAGGCGGTGCGCCGACATGAACTGTTCTGGCGTCGCGACCTGTGAGCGCCCAAGGAAAGCAATGAAAGTCCTATTTCTGGTGCAGAAGGAACAACGGGCGATTCTCGACCGTCTGTACGACGGCGTCGCGGCCAACTGCGACTGCGATCTGCGTTGGCTGAGCGACGAGGACCAACGCAACCTGCGTCGCTACTTCAAGCGGGAAGTGGACGTCACGCGCTACGACCGCATCGTGTTCTTCCTGCGATTCAAGCAGGAAATCCGTCAGGTCGCGTTCATCCGCAGCGTTCCCAACCTGGTGATCCTCGAGCACGACGCGTACCAGAACTACATACCTTGCAAATACACGGGCAAGTTCAGCGAGCATTACCGTCAACTGTCTTGGGCCCGAGTCATCAGCTCAGGCTACATGGTCAGCGAGCGCCTGCGGCAGGAGGGCTTCGATGCGGTGTTCGTGCCCAAGGGCTACGACGAACAGCTACTGGCCGACCAAGGGCGCGAACGCGATATCGAGCTGGCATTCGTCGGCAGCACCAAGAGTGTCGCCTACAGTGGCCGCAAAGCCTTGCTGGATGAGTTGGGGAAGGTGGAGAACCTGGTGGTCACCCGTACCAAGTCGGGCGAGGACTATTGCAATACCCTCAACCGTATCCGCTTTTTCCTCAGTGCCGACGTCGGTATGGGCGAGTACATGATCAAGAACTTCGAGGCGATGGCCTGCGGATGCGTATTGCTGGCCTACGACCAGGGTGAAGCGGAGAACCGCGCCCTGGGGCTCGAGGACATGCACAACGTGGTGTTGTATGACAGCATCCCGACGCTGCAGGCCAAGCTGCGTCAGTTACGCGAGGATCCGGCGCTGGTGGCGTTCATCGCTGGCAATGGGCGTGAACTGGCCACTGCGCGCTTCAGTTTCGCAGCCGTGGGCCGAAGCATTGTCGAGCACATGGTGCCTGCCCTGCGAGCGCGTCCGCCGCTGGCCACCTGGCAGCGCTTGCGTTTGCGGCTCGGTTTCTGACGTAGATTCGAGCAAGACTTCGCGGATCAGCAAAACGGCTGGCTTCAAGGCCCACCGAATCATCAAAGGGGCGTTACGCCGTTGAATATCCTCAATGTGATGTGGTCGGGCGGTTCGCCCTTCGCTTCCATCCACAGTGTGCACAGGCAGGTGCTGGCACATGCCCCGAGCGGTGCGCAGGTGACCAACTGGCTTCTGCTCGGGGAGGGTTTGTGCAGCGGTGTGGGCCAGACGCGTAGCTGGCATTTGTCGCCACGCGTGCTCAAGGGGCGGCTGTCGCATCGACTGGCACTGTCCTGGGTGAAGTGGCGTCTGCGTCGCGCGTTGAAGGCGGTGGGGCCCGATGCCCTGTTGCTGGACGGACTGGGGGTTGCCCGGCTGTTGCTGCCATTGTTGCGTCAGCTTCCAGACGTGCGGGTTGCTGTCCTGTTTCACGGTACGACACGCCTGACCCGACGCGATGTCACCCTGTTCCGGCAGTTCCCTGTCGAACGCCTGACGGTCGCCGCTGTATCCACGACATTGGCGCATTCGCTGGAGCAAGGGTTGGGGCGGACGGTGCAAAGCTTGCGTGTGGCGCTGGATCCCCAGGTCTTCACTGGACATTCGCTGGGCCGGGAGCAGGCCAGGCAGGCATTGTCGCTGATGGAAGACGGTCTTGTGCTGGGGGCGGTGGGTCGCCTGGTTGAGAGTAAAGGTTTCGAGATGTTGATCGAAGCGTTCGCCAGAACGCGCGCAGTGCAGCACGGCGCTCGCCTGGTCATACTCGGCGATGGCCCGTTGCGTGGGCAGCTGGAAGCGCAGGCCAGATCCCTCGGTTTGGGTGAGCGTATCCGCTTCTATGGCCATCGTGAAGATTCGACACGACTGTACCCGGCCTTCGACTGGTTGCTGGTACCCTCCCGCTCGGAGGGACTCGGGCTGGTGCTGCAGGAAGCCGTGCTTTCCAAGGTGCCGGTCGTCTGCAGTGACCTGCCGGTCTTTCGCGAGCAGTTGGGGGGCGCGGGCCGCTACCTGCCAACGGACGATTCGTGTGCCTGGGCTGATGTCATTGACGATTGCGCCTTCCAAGATGCCGGGGCCAAGGCTTCGGAGCAATGGCAAGCCTTGGCGCCGGAGCAGGGATGGCAAGCGTTCCGGTCTGGTTCGGCGAGCCTGTTGGCGCGCTGAGTGTCAACGCGCCGCCAGGGCTGCCTGGAACTGATCGAGGGGAAACTCCCGGGCGAGGGGTTCGCGCTCGATGTAGCGAACCATGTGCTGTACGTTGCGTTGCACCATTCGGGAAGAGAGCGGGGCGCGCAGGAAGCGCATGTCGGCCACATCGATCAAGCCCAGCAAGCCTTCGGGGGTCTCGACCACGTTGCCCAGGTGCAGCGAGCGGAAGTAGATCCCTGCGCGATGCAGTCGCCGAATGAGCTCGACGAGTCGTGGCAATTGCCGGTCCCAACTGAAGTCGGCCTGGCGCGACAACTGCAGCAGGGTCTCGCCCGGCAACGGCCGATAGAGCACTGCGGTGCGGCCCGGCAGCGGCAGCTTGTGGTGGCTGATCACTTCCAGGGTAGGGAAGCCGGCGAGCGCCAGGCGTACGGCATTGTCGATGAAACGCTGCGAGTAGGGGCGCAGCAGCGCAGATGAAATCAGGCGCTTGCGACGAAAAACCTTGAGGATATTTCCATCCCCAAGCAGGTAGACTTTGGCGCCGTGGCTATCTGCCTCAAGCACCTTGGCGCCGAGAGTCAATCGATCGAAGTCGACCTGGGAGAGCCGGGAACATTGCATATATTCGAGCCTTGTCTTCTGGGCAGGCAAAATGACCGGCAATAATGCCGAAATTTATCTGTTAGCACCATGACGGTGTGTTTGTGTTTTACATGGGGGAAAGGATGTTGCACGAAAAGAACTGGGCCAGAGCCTGGCTGGGGTGGGGGTTCATCTGGTTCCTGGCGGCGATTGCGCTGGCGCCGAGCAACAAGCTGTACCAGCAGGGCCTGATCCTGTTCCTGTGGTTGCCGACCCTGGGGTTTGCCTGGTCCGCCCGGCACGTCTACGCCCAGGCCTTGCGAAAGCAACCCGGCTTGTGGATCTGCGTCCTGGCCCTGCTGCTCTGGTGCGCCATCAGCCTTGCCTGGTCGACCGCCGAGGATGGAGCGCGTGAAGGCAAGCGGCTCGTGTACATCCTGCTGTTCCTGTTGGCCTTTCCCCTGCTGGCGCAGGCCGGCGTCGAGCGGGTTTCACGCCTTCTGCAGGTGGGAGGTGGGTTGCTGGCGCTGGCCGCGTTGATTTCGATCGTGCAGTTCTACGTGGTGGCGGGTAATCCGCTGGTGACCCGAATCGAAGGCATCGGTGAGATTTCCCACCCGATCCTGGGGGCCTATGTCATCGCAGCCGCAGTCCTCTGGCTGCTGTACAGCTTCCCCAGGCAGCGTGTGTTGCAACTGGCCTGGGCGTTGGCCCTGGCCTGCCTGGGTGCTTTCGTGGTGTTCAGTCAGAGCCGCGGAGCCGCGTTGGCCATGGTGGTGTCCGTCGTCCTCGCGCCACTGTGGTTCCGCAACCGCAGCAGCGGCCTGTTCGCCGTGCTGGCGGCCCTGGCCACCGGCATCGCTTTCTACCTGATGTTCGAGTTGATCATGCTGAGGGGGGCGTCCTACCGTCCGGAGATCTTCCACGCAGCCGTGCAGATGATCCGTGAACACCCTGTCGGCGGCCTCGGGCTGGGCGCTTTCTACCGCGTGGAAGCCGCAGGGCTCGAGTTCGACCATACCCACAACATGTTCACCCACATCGCCGTGGAGTTGGGGGTGCCGGGGATGTTGCTGTGGCTGGGGGTCTGGTTGTGCACCCTGGTGGCGATCCTGCGCGCGCGCAACACGTTGTTCGGCAAGCTCCTCCTGGTCTTCTGGGTGTACTCCACCCTGGCCATGCAGTTCGACGCCGCCAGCCTGACCGCCACCCCGCGCGCCGAGTGGTTCATCAGCTGGCTGCCGGTGGGCCTGGCGATGTTGTTGCCATGGGCAGATGACCAGAATCGACGCTGTGGTAAAATCGCCGGTTCAATCTGAACAGCGAGCTCGATGATGGCCGAAACACCGCTACCGGTGGAGAACACCTCCAGCCTGAAGATCTACTTCAGGCTGCTGAGGTACGTGAAACCCTACATCGGCATCTTCCTGCTGAGTATCGTCGGGTTCGTGATCTTCGCCTCGACCCAGCCGATGCTGGCCGGGATTCTCAAGTACTTCGTCGACGGCCTGAGCAATCCCCAGGCCGTCCTGTTCCCCAACGTGGCCTACCTGCGCGACCTGCAACTGCTGCAGGCCGTTCCGCTGCTGATCATCCTGATCGCCGCCTGGCAGGGCCTGGGATCGTTCCTGGGCAACTACTTCCTGGCCAAGGTGTCGCTGTGCCTGGTGCACGACCTGCGCGTTGAACTGTTCAACAAGCTGCTGGTGCTGCCCAACCGCTATTTCGACAACCACAACTCCGGCCACCTGATCTCGCGCATCACCTTCAACGTGACCATGGTCACCGGCGCGGCGACCGACGCGATCAAGGTGGTGATCCGTGAAGGCCTGACGGTGGTATTCCTGTTCGCCTACCTGCTGTGGATGAACTGGAAGCTTACCCTGGTCATGCTGGCCATCCTGCCGGTGATCGCGGTGATGGTGAGCACCGCCAGCAAGAAATTCCGCAAGCAGAGCAAGAAGATCCAGGTGGCCATGGGGGATGTGACGCACGTCGCCTCCGAGACCATCCAGGGTTATCGGGTGGTGCGCAGTTTCGGCGGTGAGCGTTACGAGGAGCAGCGCTTCAGCCAGGCCAGCCAGAGCAACACCGATAAGCAGCTGCGCATGACCAAGACCGGCGCGTTGTACACGCCGCTGCTGCAACTGGTGATCTATACCGCCATGGCTACGCTGATGTTCCTGGTGCTGTTCCTGCGGGGTGACGCGTCAGCGGGTGATTTGGTGGCCTACATCACCGCCGCAGGCTTGCTGCCCAAGCCGATCCGCCAGCTATCGGAAGTCAGCTCGACCATTCAGAAGGGCCTGGCGGGCGCCGAGAGCATATTCGAGCAACTGGACGAAGTGCCCGAAGTGGACAAAGGCACTGTGGAGAAGGAGCGTGTGCAGGGCCGCCTTGAGGTTCGCAACCTCAGCTTCACCTACCCGGGCACCGAGCGCCAAGTGCTGAGCGACATCAGCTTTACCGCCGAGCCGGGTCAGATGATCGCCCTGGTTGGCCGGTCGGGTAGCGGCAAGTCGACGCTGGCGGCGCTGATTCCGCGTTTCTACCATCACACCGAAGGGCAGATCCTGCTCGATGGCGTGGAGATCGAGGACTATCGCCTGCGTAACCTGCGTCGGCATGTGTCCCAGGTCACTCAGCACGTCACGTTGTTCAACGACACCGTGGCCAACAATATTGCCTATGGCGATTTGGCTGGAGCCCCTCGGGCCGACATCGAGGCCGCCGCCGCCGATGCCTACGCCAAGGAGTTCGTCGAGCAACTGCCCAAAGGCTTCGATACTGAGGTCGGGGAAAACGGCGTGCTGTTGTCCGGTGGTCAGCGCCAGCGTCTGGCGATAGCGCGAGCCCTGCTGAAGAATGCGCCGTTGCTGATTCTGGACGAGGCGACCTCGGCGCTCGATACCGAGTCCGAGCGGCATATCCAGGCGGCCCTTGACCATGTCATGCAGGGACGCACCACCCTAGTGATCGCCCACCGCCTTTCGACCATCGAAAAGGCGGACATGATCCTGGTTATGGACCAGGGGCGTCTGGTGGAGCGCGGTACCCATGCAGAGTTGCTCGAGGCAAATGGCTATTACGCCCGCCTGCACGCTATGGGGCTGGATGCGCCAGAAAACGCCGACATCACTTGAAATACCTGAGGTCGGGGTCTGCACGGCCCCGATCGTCACCGCAGTTGTCCACAGCGAAGCTGGCCGTAAAGCCATCCTCGACCCTGTGCTAATATCCTGCCCCTGTTCACTTTTCCAATGATGGGTTG
Organism: Pseudomonas sp. B21-023; assembly: GCF_024749165.1. NCBI lineage: Bacteria > Pseudomonadati > Pseudomonadota > Gammaproteobacteria > Pseudomonadales > Pseudomonadaceae > Pseudomonas > Pseudomonas sp. B21-023. The sequence continues at coordinate 581,820 of NZ_CP087190.1, forward strand.
CCCATGAAGTTGTCCATGCCGCGTTTCGATCAAGCCCCGGTATTGGTGGTCGGCGATGTCATGCTCGACCGCTACTGGCATGGCGGTACTTCGCGTATCTCGCCTGAGGCGCCGGTGCCGGTGGTCAAGGTCGATCAGATCGAGGACCGTCCCGGCGGCGCCGCCAACGTGGCCTTGAACATCGCCGCCCTCGGTGCTCCAGCCGCGCTGGTTGGTGTCACCGGCCAGGACGAAGCCGCCGACAGCCTGGCCAACAGCCTGCAGGCGGCGGGCGTGCGCTCGATCTTCCAGCGCATCGCCCATCAGCCGACCATCGTCAAGCTGCGGGTCATGAGCCGCCACCAGCAGTTGCTGCGCATCGATTTCGAAGAACCCTTCGCCACCGATCCGCTGTCGCTGGGGGCGGAAGTGGATGCCTTGCTCGAAGGGGTCAAGGTGCTGGTGCTGTCCGACTACGGCAAGGGCGCGCTGAAGAATCACCAGTCGCTGATCCAGGCTGCCCGCAGCAAGGGCATCCCGGTGCTGGCCGACCCCAAGGGCAAGGATTTCTCGATCTACCGCGGCGCCAGCCTGATCACCCCGAACCTCAGCGAGTTCGAGACCATCGTCGGCCGTTGCGCCGACGAAGCCGAGCTGGTGGCCAAGGGCCTGAAGCTGCTCGAGGAGCTGGACCTGGGCGCGCTGCTGGTGACCCGTGGCGAGCACGGCATGACCTTGCTGCGCATCGGCCACCCGGCGCTGCACCTGCCGGCCCGAGCCCGTGAGGTGTTCGATGTCACCGGTGCCGGCGATACGGTGATTTCGACGCTTGCCGCCGCCATTGCCGCCGGCGAAGACCTGCCTCATGCGGTCGCCTTGGCTAACCTGGCTGCCGGCATCGTCGTCGGCAAGCTGGGTACCGCCGCTATCAGCGCACCCGAACTGCGCCGGGCGATCCAGCGTGAGGAAGGCTCCGAGCGCGGTGTGCTGGGGTTGGAGCAGTTGCTGCTGGCGATCGATGATGCCCGTGCGCACAACGAGAGCATCGTCTTCACCAATGGCTGCTTCGATATCCTGCACGCAGGCCATGTAACTTACCTGGAGCAAGCCCGTGCCCAGGGGGACCGTCTGATCGTCGCCATCAACGACGATGCTTCGGTCAGCCGCCTGAAAGGGCCGGGCCGTCCGATCAACAGCGTCGATCGGCGCATGGCCGTGCTGGCCGGGCTCGGTGCGGTGGACTGGGTCATCAGCTTCCCTGAGGACACCCCCGAGAACCTGCTGCGCCAGGTCAAGCCGGATGTGCTGGTCAAGGGCGGAGACTACGGTATCGACCAGGTGGTCGGCGCCGATATCGTCAAGGCCTACGGCGGCACGGTGAAGGTCTTGGGGCTGGTGGAAAACAGCTCGACCACGGCGATCGTCGAGAAGATCCGCAAGCACTGAGTCAGTTACGATCGCGGGGCAAGTCGCATCGGCGCACCGCAGCTCCCACGATGTTTGTGGGGGCGGCGGTGCGCCGATGCGACTTGCCCCGCGTTCATTTGTGCAGCGTGTCCCGCGCTCGCTCCAGCAACGCCCGGGCCTTGTCACTGAAGCGCTCCAGGTGTGAAGCCGGTTCGCGCTTGTGTTCGGCCAGGCCTTGTTGCTTCAACCAGTCCTTCCAGCGTACCCGCTCCTCCCGAACCACCCAGCCTACCTGTAGTGCAAAGCTTTCAGCCAGCCATAGGCCGCGTGTGCTCGCCGGCAGCAGTTGATCCTTCTTCAGGGTATAGAGCTCTGCCATCGGTTGGCCGTCCTTCAACGGCATCAGGTAAAGGTCTGGTCTTTTGCGGTCGAGCCGTGCCACCAGTTGGTCGCCCTCGAGCCGTTCATCGACATGGAACAGGCTCAGTGACTTGGCCTCCTTGGGCACTTGCAGACGCAGGTCGTAGATCAGCTGCAACGACGCGGTGGGCAGGTGCACGTAGGCCCGTGGCCGCTCCAGCAGGGTGAGCCGGGCGCAATGCACCGGGCGGGCGGCACCGGACTCAGGCGAGAGCACGAACGGCAGCGCCTCGCGATAGTGCAGGGCGGCGGCATAGGGCGCCGGCAGCCAGGTATCGTTGAAGCGCCCGCCAAGCCAGCCTTCAGGGGTTTCCAGCAGGCACTCCTCGGCCACTTCCTGGATCGCCGTGTGCAGCGGCAGGTTCAGCTCGTGGGCCGGGACATAGCCTGAAATCAGCTTGAGCACCACATCGCCACGGTCCTGTCGGCGTTGGCGCACCAGCACCCAGTAGTCGCGGCCTTGCCAGTTCAGGGTGAGGCGCACCGACACGCCGAGGTTGGCCAGCTCCGCCACGAAGCGTTCGGGGTCGGCGACCTGGATGGCCTTGCGCCGCTGCAGGGTTTGAGCGAAATTCAGCGGCATGCCGATGCTCTGGTAAGTCAGGCCGTCGGGCGTGGCTTCGACGTGCAGCGGCAGGGTCTTGAAGTTGCTCGGATTCTTGCGGATCAGCGTACGCGGCACGAGGCTCCTCCTTGCGTTGGGCCCCCGCCCGGGCGGCTCAGGGCCGGCCCAGGATGCGGGCGACGGTGGCCACGTTGTGGGCCAGGTGTACCGGGTTGATGGTGCCGACGATGGCACTGCACACGCCGGGGTGGGCGAACAGCAACTCGAAACTGGCCTGCACCGGGTCGACCCCCGGCGCCAGGCAGATATGGCCGCTGGCCAGGGCCTTCTTTACCAGGATGGCCTTGCCGTGTTCGGCAGCGTAGTCGAGCACGGGCCGCTCCGCCTGCTCGTTGAGATTGTAGGTGACCATGGCGCAATCACCTTGTTCCAAGGCCTTCAGGCCACCCGCGGCGGTTTTGCCGGAGAAGCCGTAGCCGAGGATCTTGCCTTCGCGCTTGAGCGCGGCGAGTGTTTCATACACCCCCTCCTGCTCGAGGATCGCCAGGTCGTTGCCATCGGAGTGCACCAGCACCAGTTCGATACGGTCGGTTTCCAGGCGCTCGAGGCTGCGTTCGACCGAGCGACGGGTATGGGCGGCGCTGAAATCGAAATGCGACTGGCCATCCTCGAACTCTTCCCCGACCTTGCTGACGATTACCCATTGCTCGCGTTGGCCGCGCAGCAATGGGCCGAGGCGCTCCTCGCTGCGGCCATAGGCCGGGGCGGTGTCGATCAGGTTGATGCCCAGCTCGCGGGCCTGGGCGAGCAGCAGGCGGGCGGCCTGGTCATCGGGGATGGTGAAACCATTGGGGTATTTGACGCCTTGGTCGCGGCCCAGCTTGACCGTGCCCAGGCCCAGTGGCGATACCCGCAGGCCGGTGCTGCCCAAGGGGCGGTGGTGATCGTGCAGGGTCGGCAGGCTCATGGCAGCAGTTGCTCCCAGGCTGGCAGCGCCAGCGGTGGACGCGGCAGGTCGGCAAGGTCCGGCTGGCTCGCCGGGCGCACGCCGTCACGCTCGAAGCTGGCCAGCACACGATCGGCGAAATCTGGCGCCAGGGCCAGCTTGGTCGGCCAGCCGACCAGCAGGCGTTGCTGGTCGGCAAGGAAGGCGTTGTCCGGGCGTACCAGGCCCGATTGCGCGGGCTCGGCGCGATCGACGCGCAGGGTGGCCCAGCGGACCAGGCTTTGATCGACCCAAGGCAACAGGCTGGCAACTTCCTTCTGCGCCGCGGCGATCTGCGCGGCGGGCTCACGGGCAACGCCGTCAGCCTCGGCGATATCGCCACCCAGGTACCACACCCATTGGCCATCGGCGGCCGGGTGGGTGGTCACGGTGATGCGCGGCTTGGGGCCGCCGCCCAGGCAGTGGGCATACAGGGGCTTGAGGTTGGGCCCCTTGGCCAGGACCATGTGCAGCGGGCGGCGTTGCATGGCCGGTTGGTTCAGCCCCAGGGCGTGCAGCAGGCCTTCGGTGCCACCGCCGGCGCTCAGGACTATGCGCTGGGCGCGGATCTCGCGGTCATCGACCACCAGGCCGGCCAGCTCTTCGCCGTCGCGCAGCGGTTCGATTCGCTCGCCGGCCAGCAGGCTGTCACCCGCCAGTTGCGCGAGGTTGGCCAGCAGGCTGGGCACGTCGATGACCAGTTCGGCCAGGCGGTAGACCTTACCCTTGAAGGCGCGGTCCTGCAGGGCCGGCGGCAGTTGCTCGCCCTTGACCTGGTCGACCCGGCCGCGCACGGCCTTGCTGGCGAAGAAACTGGTGAGGTTGCCCGCCAGGGTGCCGGGGGACCACAAGTAGTGGGCATCGGACAGCAAGCGGGTGCCGCTCAGGTCCAGTTCGCCGTTGCCGGCCAGCGCTTCGCGCCAGCGTCGCGGCATGTCGGCGATGGCCTCGGAGGCGCCGGTGAGGGCGCCGTGCAAGGCATATTTGGTGCCGCCGTGGATGATGCCTTGCGACTTGATGGTCTGCTCGCCACCCAGGCTGGCGCGCTCCACCAGCACCGTCGAGTAGCCCAGGCGACGCAGCCGGGCATTGAGCCAGAGGCCTGCGACCCCGGCGCCGACGATCAGCACGTCAGTGGTAATGGCGGATGGCATGCGGGCACCTCGAAAACTGGGACAGGTGCGCAGTATACAGGCTGTGGCGTCGTGCTGACCCCTGTGGGAGCCGGCTTGCCGGCGATAGGGCCGCGCAGCGGCCCCATGGGCTCAGGCTCAGTGCCCTGCGGTATTGGAAAACACCTGGATCACCACCACCCCGCCGACGATCATGGCCATGCCCAGCATCGCCGGCACATCCAGTTTCTGCCCGTAGATCACCAGCGCCGCGATGCTGATCAGCACGATGCCCAGTCCCGACCAGATCGCATAGGCGATGCCCACCGGAATGCTGCGCACCACCAGGGTGAGCATCCAGAACGCCACGCCATAGCCGCAGACCATCAGCAGCAGCGGCAGCGGCGTGTTCAGCCCCTTGACCGCTTTCATGGAGGCGGTGGCGATGACTTCGGCGCAGATGGCGATGGCGAGATAGGTGTAGGCGTTCATGGTGCGGGTTCTCCGTTGCTGGATGGGCATTCTAGGGAATTCCTGGATGCGGTAAAGTCATTACCTATCTGCTTTGGAGATAGGATAGGGATGACTGAACACTGGAGCCTTGAACAACTTCGCCTGTTCGTGCGGACCGCCGAACTCCGTTCGTTTTCCGCCGTGGCCCGAGAGCAGCACAAGGCCCAGTCGGCGATCAGCAGCGCCATCGCCTTGCTCGAGGCGGACCTGGGCGTGACCCTTTTCGAGCGCAGCAGCGGCCGGCAGCCGCGCCTGACCGAAAGCGGCGCCGCGCTGCTGGAGGACGCCCGCGAGCTGTTGCGCCAATGCGAGCGTCTGGATGGCCGGGCGTTGGCCTTGATGCGCGGACAGGAGGCTTTGCTGCGGGTGGCCCAGGACGAGGCAATGCCCTACCAGCCGGTGATCGACAGCCTCGACGAGCTGGCGGTGCGCTACCCCTACCTGGAGGTGCAACTGGCCAGCGGCGCCCAGGGCGATGTGGCGCGCAAGCTGGTGGAGCGGCGCGCCGACCTGGGGTTGTTCTTCCACCACGAAAGCATTCCCGCCTCGTTGGAGCGACGCGCCCTGGGCAGCGTCGAGATGGTCACGGTGTGTGCCATCGACCACCCGCTGGCACACTTGGCCAAGGTCAGCCGCCAACAACTGGCCCGCCATCGCCAGTTGCTGATTACCCCGCAGCAGAGCGGCTACCCCGGCGGCGAGGCGATCAGCCCGCAGATATGGCGTGCCGACAGCTTCTATGCCATGGCCGAATTGCTGATGCGCGGCCTGGGCTGGGCCTGGCTGCCGCGTCATGTAGTGCAGTACCCCACCTACCAGGCGCAGATGGTCGAGCTGGACAGCGAATGGCGCCCGCCGGCGCTGGTGGCGGAACTGGCCTGGCGCCGTGACGAGCCCTTGGGCCCTGCGGCGCAGTGGCTGGCCGAGCGCTTCGCCGTGCACCTGCGGGCCATTGGCTGACAGGCCTTTTCATCCAGTTCCTAGTAAACTCCGCCGCCATGAACAGAACCCTCTATACCCTGCTTTTCCATCTGGGCCTGCCGCTGGTCGCGCTGCGCCTGTTCCTGCGCGGGCGCAAGGCGCCGGCCTACCGTGCGCGTATCGCCGAGCGCTTCGCTTGTGGCTTGCCACCCATGCGTCAGGGTGGCATCTGGGTGCATGCGGTCTCGGTGGGTGAGAGCATCGCTGCCGCGCCGATGGTGCGGGCCCTGCTCAAGCAGTACCCGGACCTGCCGGTCACGCTCACCTGCATGACCCCGACCGGCTCAGAGCGCATCCGCGCGATGTTCGAGGGCGAGCCACGGGTGCAGCACTGCTACCTGCCTTACGACCTGCCGTGGGCGGCCGGGCGGTTCCTCGACCATGTGCGCCCGCGCCTGGGCATCATCATGGAAACCGAGCTGTGGCCGAACCACATCCACCAGTGCGCCAGGCGCGGCATTCCGGTGGCGCTGGCCAATGCGAGGCTGTCCGAGCGCTCGGCGCGTGGTTATGCCCGTTTTGCCGGCCTGACCCGGCCGATGCTCGAGGAGATGAACCTGATCGCCGTGCAGACCGAAACCGAGGCGGAGCGTTTCCGCGCGCTCGGTGCGCGCCACGAATGCGTGCAGGTGACCGGTTCGATCAAGTTTGACCTCACGATCGACGATCAACTGCTGCCGCGGGCCTGCGCATTGCGCGAGCAGTGGGCTGCCCGGCAGCGTCCGGTGTGGATCGCCGCCAGTACCCACGATGGCGAAGACGCGTTGATTCTCGAGGCTCATCGTGAGCTGCTGAAGGTACACAGCGATGCGCTGCTGATCCTGGTGCCGCGCCATCCCGAGCGCTTCGCGGCGGTGCATGAGCTGTGCGCCGGACAGTTCTCCACGGTGCGCCGCTCGGCCGGTGACGCGGTCACGGCGCAGACCCAGGTGCTGCTGGGCGACACCATGGGCGAACTGCTGTTTCTGTATGCACTGGCCGATATCGCCTTCGTAGGCGGCAGCCTGGTCCCCACGGGCGGTCACAACCCGTTGGAGCCGGCGGCGCTGGCACTGCCGGTGCTCATGGGACCGCATGTGTTCAACTTCCTCGAGATCAGCGCGATGCTGCGCGAGGCGGGGGCGTTGCAGCAGGTGGACGATGCCGAGGGGCTGGCCGCGGCGGTGCGCCGCTTGGTTGAGCTGCCGCAGGACGCGCGGCGCATGGGCGAGGCGGGCAGGGCGGTGATGCGGGCCAATCAGGGGGCGTTGCAGCGTTTGCTCGATGGGCTGGCGTGCCTGCTGAGCTGATGATGAGCCTGTAGGCGCGGTTGTGGTGGGAGCGGGGCAAGCCCGCTCCCACTAAGCCCGCCCTACAGGTAGTGTGTTGCCTTCAAGGCCGGCGTTCGAAGTTCTTCGCCGCAGCCGCTGCCAGATCCGGTGGCAGGAAATCCTTGTCCGGGTTGTAGTCGGCCTTCAGGTACCGCCCCAGGTCCTGCAGGTCCTGCGGGCTCAAGGTGCCGGCCGCCTGCTTGAGGCGCAGGTTGTCGAGGATGTAGTCGTAGCGGCTGTTGTTGTAGTCGCGCACCGAGGTGTACAGCTGGCGTTGCGCATCGAGCACGTCGACGATGTTGCGGGTGCCGACCTGGTAGCCGATCTCGGTGGCCTCCAGTGCGCTCTGGTTGGAAATGATCGACTGCTTGCGCGCCTGTACCTGTTCCACGTCGGTGTTCACCGCACGGTGCAGATTACGCGTGTTCTCCACCACCTGGCGGCGCAGGCTTTCGCGCTGCTGCTCGCTCTGGGTCAGGCGCGCATAGGCCTCGCGCACCTGGGAGCTGGTCAACCCGCCGCTGTAGATCGGAATGTTCAGTTGCAGGCCGACGCTGGTCTGCTCCACGTCACCGCCGTAGCGCACGCCGTTCTGCGAAGGGTTGGTGAAACCCAGGTTGTCGTTGTCGCCCTTCTGGTACTTGGCCACGGCATCCAGGGTTGGTGCATGGCCCGCTTTGCGTTGGCGCACGGTCTCTTCGGCGGCCGCCACGGCATGGTTGGTGGCCTGCAGGTTGAGGTTCTGCCGCCCGGCGGTCTCGACCCAGGCCTTGGCGTCGTTGGGCGTCGGCACTTGCACCGGCAGGGTGTGGACCACGCCCTGGATCGCGCTATATTGGCGGTTGGTCAAGGTGATCAGGGCCTCGAAGGCATCCTGCACCTGGCGCTCGGCGATGATCCGGTTGGCCCGCGCCGTGTCATAGCTGGCCTGTGACTGCAGCACATCGGTCTTGTCCGAAAGGCCGACATCGAATCGCTCGTTGGACTGGTCGAGCTGGCGCTTGAAGGCCGCCTCTTCAGCCTTGGTCGAGGCCAGGTTGTCCTGAGCGCGGAGCACCGCGAAGTAGTTCTCGGCGCTTTGCAGGATCAGGTTCTGCTCGGTGGCCGACAGTTCCAGCGCGGCCTGCTCGTTGACCGCTTCGGCAGCCTGCAGCTGGAACCAGCGGTCGGCGCGGAAGATCGGCTGCGCCAGGGTGGCGCTCCAGGTATTGCCGCTGCGGTTGGAGGTGATCGACGGCTCGTCGAGCTTGGTGCGGGTATTCATCATCTCGGCGCCGGCCGAAAGGTTGGGCAGCAAACCGGCGCGGGCCTGGGGCACCACTTCGCGGCGGGCGCCGTAGTCGGCGCGGGCGGCTGCCAGGTCGGCGTTATTGTCCACCGCTTCCTGGTAGACGCTGACCAGGTCGGTCTTCACCGTCGTGGGCGTATCCACTGCCCAGGCCACTCCGTTGGACGCACAAGACACGGCAATCGCCAGTGAGAGTTTGCGCAGCATAGGGCAATCCTTGATCAAGATGTATTTACTGTACTGTCTGGTATCGAGCACGCCAGTGTAGTGCCGTGCGTCGCCATCAACAATCCGCCACGTGTGCCATTTATCACGCCAGGGATTTACCCGCTTGGCTTTGCCGACCACTCCAGTCTAGACTGCGCAGGTTCTTGTCGGGGTGCCTTGATGCAAAGGCTGAGATCGCAAAGTTGCGGATCCCGTTGAACCTGATCAGGTTAGCGCCTGCGTAGGGAACAAGATTGCTCTCATGTCCCGGGAGCCTCTTGTGCCAGGTCCGGGATCGCCACAGCTGCTTGCAGCCCACGGCACCCCTTGTCCGGCACTGCACTCGTCAACACGGGTGCGTCCGCGCCTTTCAGGTTCACCCCGACATTCCGCCCGCTAGGAAGCTGTCTGGAGAGCCTGTGATGAGCAAACAAGAAAAAACGATCAGTCTGAGCGAGTCGGCCCAAGTCGACCAACAGTCCGTGCAACCGCTGCCCAACTCGCGCAAGGTCTATGTCGAAGGTTCGCGCCCCGATATCCGCGTGCCCATGCGCGAGATCAGCCTGCACGACACCCCCACCGACTTCGGCGGCGAAAAGAACGCCCCGGTGCTGGTGTATGACACCTCCGGCCCGTACACCGACCCCAATGTCATCATCGACGTGCGCAAGGGCCTGGGCGATGTGCGCTCGGCGTGGATCGACGCCCGCGGCGACACCGAGCGCCTGGGTGGCCTGAGCTCGAACTTCGGCCAGCAGCGCCTGAACGACGCCGAGCTGGCCAAGCTGCGCTTCGCCCACGTGCGCAACCCGCGCCGGGCCAAGGCCGGCGCCAACGTCTCGCAGATGCACTACGCGCGCCAGGGCATCATCACCGCCGAGATGGAATACGTTGCCATCCGCGAGAACATGAAGCTGCAGGAAGCCCGCGCCGCCGGCCTGTTGAGCCAGCAGCACGCCGGCCACAGCTTCGGTGCCAGTATCCCGAAAGAGATCACCCCCGAGTTCGTGCGCGAAGAGATCGCCCGCGGTCGCGCGATCATCCCGGCCAACATCAACCACACCGAGCTGGAGCCGATGATCATCGGCCGCAACTTCCTGGTAAAGATCAACGGCAACATCGGCAACAGCGCCCTGGGTTCCTCCATCGAGGAAGAAGTGGCCAAGCTGACCTGGGGCATCCGCTGGGGTTCGGACACGGTCATGGACCTGTCCACCGGCAAGCACATCCATGAAACCCGCGAGTGGATCATCCGCAACTCGCCGGTGCCGATCGGTACCGTGCCGATTTACCAGGCCCTGGAAAAGGTCAATGGCGTTGCCGAGGACCTGACCTGGGAGCTGTTCCGCGACACCCTGATCGAACAGGCCGAGCAGGGCGTGGACTACTTCACCATCCACGCTGGCGTCTTGCTGCGTTATGTGCCGCTGACCGCCAAGCGCGTCACCGGCATCGTCAGCCGTGGTGGCTCGATCATGGCCAAGTGGTGCCTGGCGCACCACAAGGAAAACTTCCTGTACACGCACTTCGACGAGATCTGCGAAATCATGAAGGCCTACGACGTCAGCTTCTCGCTGGGCGACGGCCTGCGCCCGGGCTCGATCGCCGACGCCAACGACGCCGCGCAGTTCGGTGAGCTGGAAACCCTCGGCGAGCTGACCAAGATCGCCTGGAAGCACGACGTGCAGTGCATGATCGAAGGCCCTGGCCACGTGCCGATGCAGCTGATCAAGGAGAACATGGACAAGCAGCTCGAATGCTGCGACGAAGCGCCGTTCTACACCCTTGGCCCGCTGACCACCGACATCGCCCCTGGCTACGACCACATCACCTCAGGGATAGGCGCGGCGATGATCGGCTGGTTCGGTTGCGCCATGCTCTGCTACGTCACGCCCAAGGAGCACCTGGGCCTGCCGAACAAGGATGACGTGAAGACCGGCATCATCACCTACAAGATTGCCGCGCATGCCGCCGACCTTGCCAAGGGCCACCCGGGCGCGCAGATCCGTGACAACGCGCTGTCCAAGGCGCGCTTCGAGTTCCGCTGGGAGGACCAGTTCAACCTCGGCCTGGACCCGGACACCGCCCGTGCGTTCCACGACGAGACGCTGCCCAAGGAGTCGGCCAAGGTCGCCCACTTCTGCTCGATGTGCGGGCCGAAGTTCTGCTCGATGAAGATCACCCAGGAAGTGCGTGAGTACGCGGCCAAGATCGAGACCGTCGACGTGACAGTCGAACAGGGCATGCGCGAGCAGGCCGAGCGGTTCCGCCAGGAAGGCAGTCAGTTGTACCAGAAAGTCTGAGTAGCAGACCCAGGCGGTGCGCGATGCGCACCGCATCGCTGGCAAGCCAGCTCCCACAGACTGCGATGCGGCCCCTGTGGGAGCTGGCTTGCCAGCGATGGGTTCACCCCAACTCTTCCGTCGAGCGCCCGAGCATGACCACTCCCAGCCACTTCTCTCCCGACCACCCGGTCCCCTCTCACCATCGCCAGTTCGGCGCCCGCGACCTGTTTTCGCTGTGGTTTTCCCTCGGCATCGGCCTGATGGTCCTGCAGGTCGGCAGCCTGTTGGCGCCGGGCCTGGGGCTGGCGGGCTCGATCCTGGCGATCACCCTGGGCACGGCGGTAGGAGTATTGCTGCTGGCCGCGGTGGGGGTGATCGGTAGCGATACCGGCCTGTCGGCCATGGCAACCTTGCGCCTCACGCTCGGTAGCCATGGCGCGCGCCTGCCGGCCTTGCTCAACCTGCTGCAACTGGTGGGCTGGGGTTCGTTCGAGATCATCGTCATGCGTGATGCCGCCAGCTTGCTGGGCGCACGCGCGTTCGGCGAGGGCAGCGGCTGGAGCAGCCCGCTGCTGTGGACCTTGTGCTTTGGCGCCCTGGCCACTCTGCTGGCGGTCAGCGGGCCGCTGGCGTTCGTGCGCAAGGTCTTGCGCAAATGGGGGATCTGGCTGCTGCTGGGCGCCTGCGCCTGGTTGACCTGGAACCTGTTCGCCAGGGCCGACCTGGCCCAGCTGTGGCGTCAGCCCGGTGATGGTTCGCTGTCCCTGGCCCTGGGTTTCGACATCGTGATCGCCATGCCGCTGTCGTGGCTGCCGCTGATCGCCGACTATTCACGCTTTGGCCAGCGCGCCAGCCGGGTGTTCGGCGGTACCGCGCTGGGCTTCTTCATTGGCAATGCCTGGCTGATGAGCCTGGGCGTGGCTTACACCTTGGCGTTCGCGCCCAGCGGTGAGGTGAATGCCCTGCTGTTGGCACTCGCCGGCGCTGGGCTGGGAATTCCGTTGCTGCTGATCCTGCTGGACGAGACGGAAAACGCCTTTGCCGATATCCACTCGGCGGCGGTGTCCACCGGCCTGCTGCTGAAAATGAAGGTCGAGCACCTGGCCTTGGCGATCGGCGTGCTGTGCACGCTGATCGCCTTGCTGGCGCCGCTGGCCCAGTACCAGAACTTCCTGTTGCTGATCGGCTCGGTGTTCGCGCCGCTGTTCGGCGTGGTGCTGGTGGATCACTTCGTGATTCGCCGCCGCCGCTTGCCGGCGTTGGTCGAGGGCTTGCACTGGCAGGCGCTACTGGCCTGGGGCGTGGGGGTGGCGGCCTATCACCTGATGGCCAGCCAGGCGCCTGAGCTGGGGGCGACCCTGCCGGCACTATTGCTGGCAGGGGTACTGCACCTGTTGCTATCGCTCAGCCGCGGCCGGGAAACAGCTCGGGCTTGATCACGCCATTGAGGCGCGGGTAGGGGATCTTCAGCTCGACGTGGCCCATGGAGTAGGGGGCGATGGAGTAGACCTCGTACTTGATCACCACCGCGCCGTAGGTCAGGGCGATGTGCGGGGATTGCTTGAACGGCCAGGTCTTGACGAACTCGGGGTCCTTGTCCATGCCGGTGCTGATCAGCCAGGCGCGGTGGGACTCCTCGGCGGTTTTCCAGAAAGTCGCCTCCTGACCCGGCACAAGCATGTCGTCCAGGGTCAGTACCTTGTCCAGCTTGCGCGAATAGTTGATGAAGCCGCGTCCCGGCATGCCGTGGGCGCCGCCGCTGTCCAGGTAGCTGGACAGCTCGACGATCACCAGCCCGTCATGCTGCTCGCGTACCTTGGCTTGCAGGTAGCTGCTGTTGCGCTTGTCGGCGCGGGCCAGGTACTGCTGCTCGTAGGCTTGCAGCGAGGCCGGCGGGGTGCCGCGCTGGTTGTCCTCGGTCAACATCAGCAGGCGCTTCTCGACAATGCCGTCGAGCTTGGGCAGGGCCGGGAAGTGCACGACGTCGATGTTGACCAGCGGGCAGTCGCTTTCGCTGCAGCCGGGTTTTACGTGCTCCCAGGCCTCGCGCTTGACCTCGAGCGGGGCCCGGTAATTGGGCGTGAACAGGCTCTGGCAGGCGCCGAGCGCCAGTGCCAGGACGGCCACGGAAGTCAGTTTGACAAGCGTCATGTTGCCTCTTTCACAACGGTGATGATCGGCCTTGGACCGCCTGCGCGGCCTTCAGTTCGCCACTAAGCTAACAGAGAGTGACACGCCTGTCCCGGCTGCCCGAACGGTCAGCGGAAAGGGATGAAACCGGGCCGTGCGCAGAGTAGGATTGCGCGATGCGGTAAACGAGGCATGAGGAGTTTGCATGACGGACACGCACAATACAGTGCCTACCCAGGTCGAGATCGCTCGGCGGGAGCCGCTGTTCAAGGGCTTTTACAAGCTCGACAAGCTTTACCTGCGCCACGAACTGTTCGCCGGGGGCATGAGCCGCGAGTTCACCCGTGAACTGTTCGTACGCCATGACGCGGTCTGCGTGCTGCCCTACGATCCGCAGCGCGACGAAGTGGTGCTGATCGAGCAGTTTCGCGTTGGCGCCATGGGCAAGGTCGCCAATCCCTGGCTGATCGAAATGGTGGCCGGGCTGATCGACAAGGACGAGCAACCCGAACAGGTCGCCCATCGCGAAGCGGAGGAAGAAGCAGGCCTGACCTTCTCGGCGCTGTGGCCGATGACCAAGTACTTCCCCTCGCCGGGCGGCAGCGACGAGTACGTCCACCTGTTCCTGGGCCGTTGCGTCAGCGAGGGTGCCGGAGGCCTGCATGGCCTGGAAGAGGAAAGCGAGGATATTCGCGTGCGTGTGTGGGCCTTCGAGGATGCCCTGCAGGCCGTACGCGACGGGCGTATCTGCAACGCCGCCACGATCATCGGCCTGCAATGGTTGGCGCTTAACCGTGACGAAGTCCGAGGTATGTGGAAGTGAATTTGCTGCGCGAGCGCTATCGAGTCGACCTGGTCGGGCTGCAGTCGGCCTGTGAGGCCAACTATGCCCGCCTGATGCGCCTGTTGCCCGACATGCGCACCACGCAGAGCTCGCGGCGCATCGGCATGACCCAGGGCGACCAGATGCTCGGCGTGCTGGTGCTTGAAGTGCTGCTGGCCTGCCCTTACACCACCACGCTCAAGGTGCGCCAGGAGCACAGCCTGCCCTGGCTGCCGGTGCCAGAGCTGGAAGTGCAGGTCTACCATGACGCGCGCATGGCCGAGGTGGTCAGTGCCGAGCATGCGCGTCGCCTGCGCAGCATCTACCCCTATCCCAACACGGCTATGCACCAGCCGGACGAGAAGGCCCAGCTCAATCTGTTCCTCGGTGAATGGCTGAGCCACTGCCTGGCCTGCGGCCACGAACTGGAAGCGGTGCGCTGAAATGTGATGCGCGTCGGTTTCGAGTATTTGCTCGAAAGCGATCCGCCGCCATAATCCGTGCTGAATCCGTTCGAGGAGACGGCCGTTGCCGCAACCACTATCATCCCCGTCACCTGTCCATGTGGTGCAACTGACCGATGCCCATCTGTTCGCCGACCCGGCGGGCACCTTGCTGGGCCTCAATACCCGCGCAAGCCTTGGGCACGTGGTCGGCCAGGTTCGCCGCGAACAACCGCGCATAGACCTGCTGCTGTGCACGGGCGATCTCTCCCAGGACGCCAGCAAAGCTTCCTACGCTGCTTTCCGTGAAATGACGGCGGTGTTCGGCGCCCCCTCGCGCTGGTTGCCAGGCAACCATGACGAAGCCCAGGTGATGCTAGCCGTGGCGCCGGAGCTGGTGCAGGCCGTGACCGACATTGGTCAATGGCGCATCGTCATGCTCGATTCGGCGGTGGTCGGCGCCACGTTCGGGTTGTTGGCGGACGATCAGCTGGCCATGCTGGACAAGGCACTGGACGATGCCGGCGAACGCCATTGCCTGGTGTGCTGCCACCACCAGCCGGTGGATATCGGTTGCGCCTGGATCAAGCCGATCGGTTTGCGCAATGCCGATGCACTGTTGCTGTGTATCAAGCGTTATCCACAGGTGAAAGCCTTGCTCTGGGGGCATATCCATCAGGAATGGGATGAACTGCATGATGGCGTCCGTTACCTCGCCACACCGTCGACCTGTATCCAGTTCGCGCCGCGCAGCGAGGACTTCAAGGTGAGCGAGGAGCAGCCGGGCTATCGCTGGCTGCGGCTGCATGACGACGGGCGGCTGGAGACCGGGGTGGAGCGGGCGTTCGATTTCGAGGTGAAGCTGGACTTCGACAGCCCCGGTTACTGATCGGGTCAGTGGTGAGAGGCGTGGGAGCGGGCACTGCCTGCATCGCCTTGGTTGAAGTATTTGTTGCGAAAATCCAGGCGCTGCGCCAATGCCCTTCGAACGCGCTACACTGCGCATCTTTGCGTCCGGGGGCAGCATGTCGGGTTCCATCCTCTATATCCATGGCTTCAACAGCTCGCCGCTGTCGAAGAAAGCCCGTCAGCTCGAGGCGGTGATGCAGCAGCTCGGCCTGGTCGACCAACTGCGCGTCCCGGCCTTGCACCACCACCCGCGCCAGGCTATCGCCCAGCTGGAGGCAGCCATCGATGAGCTGGGTGCGCCGCTGCTGGTCGGCAGCTCCCTCGGCGGCTACTATGCCACCCATCTGGCCGAGCGCCACGGGCTCAAGGCCTTGCTGGTCAACCCGGCGGTCGCGCCGCATCGCCTGTTCGATGGCTACCTCGGCACCCAGCGCAACCTCTATACCGACGAAGCCTGGGAGCTGACCCTCGATCATGTGGAAGCGCTGGCGGAACTGGAAGTGCCGCCCCCACAGGACGCCAGCCGCTATCAAGTGTGGTTGCAGACCGCCGATGAAACCCTGGACTATCGCCAGGCCGAGCGCTACTACCGCGCCTGTGCCCTGCGTGTCCAGGCCGGTGGCGACCACAGTTACCAGGGCTTCGCCGAACAGCTGCCGGCCCTGCTGGCGTTCGCCGGCATTGCCCGCGGGCAGTACGCGGCGCTGGACTTTTCTGTATTTTGACTTTTGCATTCACCAGACTGACGACGAGAACCCATGGCCAATCCCAGCGCTAGCGCCTATAACGCAGACGCCATCGAAGTCCTCTCGGGCCTTGACCCGGTCCGCAAGCGGCCGGGCATGTACACCGACACCAGCCGGCCCAACCACCTGGCCCAGGAAGTCATCGACAACAGCGTCGACGAAGCCCTGGCTGGCCACGCCCGGTCGGTGCAGGTCGTTCTGCACGCCGATCACTCGCTGGAAGTCAGCGACGATGGCCGCGGCATGCCGGTGGACATCCACCCCGAAGAGGGCGTTTCCGGTGTCGAGCTGATCCTTACCAAGCTGCACGCCGGCGGCAAGTTCTCCAACAAGAACTACCAGTTCTCCGGCGGCCTGCACGGCGTCGGCATCTCGGTGGTCAACGCCCTGTCGAGCCAGGTACGCGTACGCGTCAAGCGCGACGGCAACGAGTACCAGATGACCTTCGCCGACGGCTTCAAGGCCAGCGAGCTGGAGGTGGTCGGCACCGTCGGCAAGCGCAACACCGGCACCAGCGTGTACTTCAGCCCCGACCCGAAGTATTTCGATTCGCCGAAGTTCTCCATCAGCCGCCTCAAGCACGTGCTCAAGGCCAAGGCCGTATTGTGCCCGGGGCTGTCCATCAGCTTCGAGGACAAGGGCACCGGCGAGAAGGTCGAGTGGCACTACGAGGACGGTCTGCGCTCCTACCTGGTCGATTCGGTCAGCGAGTTCCAGCGCCTGCCCGACGAGCCGTTCTGCGGCAGCCTGGCGGGTAACAAGGAGGCCGTGGACTGGGCCCTGTTGTGGCTGCCGGAGGGCGGCGACAGCATCCAGGAAAGCTACGTCAACCTGATCCCCACCGCGCAGGGTGGCACCCATGTCAATGGCCTGCGCCAGGGCCTGCTGGACGCCATGCGCGAGTTCTGCGAGTTCCGCAACCTGCTGCCGCGCGGAGTCAAGCTTGCCCCCGAGGACGTCTGGGAGCGCATCAGCTTCGTGTTGTCGATGAAGATGCAGGAACCGCAGTTCTCCGGCCAGACCAAGGAGCGCCTGTCGTCCCGCGAGGCGGCCGCTTTCGTCTCTGGCGTGGTCAAAGACGCCTTCAGCCTGTGGCTCAATGCCCATCCCGAACTGGGCATGCAGCTGGCGGAACTGGCCATCAGCAATGCTGGCCGGCGCCTTAAGGCGAGCAAGAAGGTCGAGCGCAAGCGCATCACCCAGGGGCCGGCGTTGCCCGGCAAGCTGGCCGATTGTGCCGGCCAGGACCCGATGCGCGCCGAGCTGTTCCTGGTCGAGGGTGACTCGGCAGGTGGCTCGGCCAAGCAGGCGCGGGACAAGGAGTTCCAGGCCATCCTGCCGCTGCGCGGCAAGATCCTCAACACCTGGGAGGTCGACGGCGGTGAAGTCCTGGCCAGCCAGGAAGTGCACAACATCGCCGTGGCCATCGGCGTAGACCCGGGCGCAGCCGACCTTTCGCAGCTTCGCTACGGCAAGGTCTGCATCCTCGCCGACGCCGACTCCGACGGCCTGCACATCGCCACACTGCTGTGCGCGCTGTTCGTCCAGCATTTCCGCCCGCTGGTCGAGGCCGGGCACGTCTACGTGGCCATGCCGCCGCTGTACCGCATCGACCTGGGCAAGGAGATCTACTACGCCCTGGACGAAGCCGAGCGCGACGGCATTCTCGACCGCCTGGTCGCCGAGAAAAAGCGCGGCAAGCCGCAGGTCACCCGATTCAAGGGCCTGGGCGAGATGAACCCGCCGCAACTGCGCGAAACCACCATGGACCCGAACACCCGGCGTCTGGTCCAGTTGACCCTGGACGATGTGCAGGGCACCACCGAGATCATGGACATGCTGTTGGCCAAGAAGCGTGCGGGCGATCGCAAGAGCTGGCTGGAGACCAAAGGCAACCTGGCCGAGGTCCTGGTTTGATTCGTCCGTTGCTCCTGGCCTGCCTGGCGTTATTCGCCCTGCAGGCCCAGGCCGGCGACTGGCCGCAGCTCAAGCTCAGCGCCGAGCATGTGGTCGATGGCATGCGCGGCGGCAACCTGTCGGGCCTGGCTTGGTGCCGTGGGGCGCTGTGGGCGGTGTCC